>NZ_JBEXLM010000004.1:0-288669 GCF_040609975.1 Micromonospora sp. NPDC004551
TCGCGGCGATACCGGCAGCGGTCAGAACGGTGTTACGCAGCATGGTGTTGGTACGCATGATGAATCACGCCTTCCAATCGGGGGTTTCGCAGCACACGCCAGGGGGTGCGGGTGCCGCGGGGAAAGTCTGTGAAGGTGCCCGGCGATCAGTGACCTGCTCGGGCGGTCCGGGGGTGTAACCACCGGCGGCGGGGAAGGATTCCCTCGGCCTGATCCGGTGTCCCGGGGGATGTAACGACCGGCGGCCGGGGGTCATTCCCCGCTCTGCCGGCTCGGGCCGGTGGTGCGCGGCCCAGGGGATGTAACGACCGGCCGGGGCCGGCCATTCCGACCGGCACTACCTCGCCCGGGGGCGGGCTGCTGCGCCGGTCTGCCATGTACAACGACCCCGCCCCCGGCATGATTCCGCCGTGGCGGTGGCGCCGACCACCCGGCCGAAACCAGACACCGCACGCGAAAGTGTCACCACAAACCGGACACGCCCCGGGCTGAGGACCGGCGGGGCCTGGCGGGCCCACAAGGCCCATGGGGCCCACGGGGGGCCGGCTGCGCCCAGAAGGCCCACAGGCCGGCGGCCCCGGCGGCACCCACGGAGGCCATGCAAACCATGCGAGCGCGTGGGACTTATGGGGCCGGCGGGCGCCTACGGAACCACCGGGCCAGCCGGGACCAGTCGGGTCGGCGGGGCCGGCGGGGTCGCCTGGGCAGGCAGGCAGGCCTGCCGGGCCGGTGGCGGGGGCCCCGGGCCGGTGGCGAGGACCTGCTGGGACGGCGTGGGCCTGCGGGGCCACTGGCCACCGACCACCGTGTTGATCAAGAAGTTTGCGTCACGGCACCGCCGAATCCCGACGCAAACTTCTTGATCAACACCGAGCGGGTCGAGGCGCCAGGGCGGCGACCGAGGGCATCGGAGGGGCATGAGGGACATTGCTGACGCCGGCCATGCCGCCCGTCGGCCAATCCGTGTGCCGCTGCCCAGGCCGCCCGGACCGGAATGCGCCGCTGGTCGGACGGGGATCCGGTGGGTGGAACGTCATGGAGGTCTCCGGTGCCGGGATACCTCCATGGCGTTCCACTCGTGGCGAGGTCGACCGGGCGGGTCGGCTCCCGCCGGGTTCCACAGTGGGCGTGCCACCATGTCGGGCATGGAGATCTGGAACAACCCGTCCTGCTCGAAGTGCGCCGGCGCCCGGGCGTCGCTCGACGAGGCGCGGGTGCCCTACCGGCTGCGGGCGTACCTCACCGAGCCGCCGACTGCGGATGAGTTGACCGAGGTGCTGCGTCGGCTGGACGCCCGCGCCTGGGAGATCTGCCGCACCGGCGAGCCCGCCGCGACCGCGCAGGGCATGGCGGACTGGCCCCGTGACGACGCCACCGAGGCGCGCTGGGTCGCCGCGATGGTCGAGCACCCCGAGTTGATCCAGCGCCCGATCCTGCTGCTGGACGACGGCGGCGCGCTGGTCGGTCGTACCCCCGAGGCCCTGGACGAGGCGGTGCGCCGCAGCGGCCGGTGAGCCCCGTGCGGGTCAGAAGGACCGCTGGCCGGCCTTCGCGTGCCGCTCGCGCAGCCGGTCCCGGATCTCCTCCGGGGTGTACGCCCGGCGCCGCCGTTCCGCCCGCGCCACGACCACGCCGGTCGCCGCGACCCCGGCGAGGCCGGCCAGGCCGAGCAGCTTCCACCACCGCATCCGTTGCCGCTTCGGCATAAGGTGATCCTCCATGAGCATCAGCCTGGACGAGGCGGTGGAGCTGACCCGCACCGGTGACCTGTGGGTGTTCCGCGGGCGCAGCGTGCCGGACCGCGCCATCCAGCTCACTACCAACAGCCCAGTCAACCACGTGGGCATGGCCGTGGTGCTGGACGACATGCCGCCGCTGATGTGGCACGCGGAACTGGGCCGTTCGCTGCCGGATATGTGGACGGGCACCCACCAGCGCGGCGTGCAGCTGCACGACCTGCGGGACGCGGTGTGCGTATGGGCGAACCGGTACGGCCAGCGGGCCTGGCTGCGCCAGCTCGAACCGCCGGCCGGCGCCGCCATGGAGGAGGCGGTGCTGCGCACGGTGGCCCGCCTCGACGGCACCCCGTTCCCGTCCACCGCGCAGCTCGCCTGGCGCTGGGCCCGGGGCCGGGTGCCGAACCTGCGGCGCGGCCGACCCTCCATCGCCGACGGTGGCGGCGTGCCGGTCCGCGACCGGGCGCTGGAGACCGCGTACTGCGCGGAGGTGGTGGCCGTGACCTACGAGGCCATGGGGCTGCTGCCCGCCGGCCGGCGCCCCAACTGGTACGACCCGGGCCGGTTCTGGAGCGGCGACGACCTCGACCTGACGGGTGGCGCCCTGCTCGGTTCCGAGATCGAGGTACGCATCCCGCCCCGCTGACCAGGTTTGCCGGAGCCGCCGTCCGGCAATGAGGACCGGCGTGACGGCTTCCACAGACCTCGACACACTCGCCGACTTCTTCGACCGGTACGGCGTGGCGCTGACCACCGCCGACGTGCCCGCCATCGCCGGCTGCTACGCGCTGCCGGGGCTGGTGGTCGCCGACACGTACAGCTTCTCGTTCACCTCGCCGGCCGCCGTGGCGCTGAGCTTCGTCGGCGCGGCCCCCGACTACCAGGAGCGGGAACTGGTCGCGGCCCACGCGCTCATCGAGGACGTGCAGCAGGTGTCCGCGCTGCTCACCGAGGTGGCGGTGCGCTGGGAGTTCCTGGACAGCCAGGGTCGGGCGGTGCCCGGCGAGCGCTACCGCTACCTGCTGCGCGCCACCGACGACGGCCCGGCCATCTGCACCGTCATCCGGACCGCCTGAGGGTGCCGGTCGGCGCGCCCGTG
Source organism: Micromonospora sp. NPDC004551 (assembly GCF_040609975.1). NCBI lineage: Bacteria > Bacillati > Actinomycetota > Actinomycetes > Micromonosporales > Micromonosporaceae > Micromonospora > Micromonospora sp. NPDC004551. The sequence continues at coordinate 2,836 of NZ_JBEXLM010000004.1, forward strand.
CCGGCGGCGAGCCACGCCGTCGGCTCAGCGGACCAGCTCCCGACGGAGGCGGGGCAGGGCGTCGAGCCGCGTGCCGCCGGCCGCCACGTCGGCCACGAAGTCGTCGATGACCTCCTGGGTCACGCCGGGCATGCAGATCAGGTGGCTACGGCCGGCACTGCTGGCCAGCACCCACTTCGCCGTCACCGCCGGGGGCGGGGTCGGGAAGACCACGGTGAAGGCGTGCTCGTGCCGCCAGGCCGGCCAGCCCGCCTCGTTGAGTCGCTGCACCGCGTACGCGGCCAGCTCGCGGGCCCGCTCGGCGCGCTCCCGCAGGCCGTCGTGACCGAGGCTGCGGATCGCGTACCAGAGCAGCAGCGCCGGGTGACCGCTGCGCGAGCCGCTGATCGTGGTGTCCAGCGTGCCGGTGTAGTTGGCGGAGCGGGCGAGCTGCTGCTGGAGGCTGCGGCGGGTCAGCACCACCCCGCACGGCACCGGCGTGCCGAGGAACTTGTAGCCGGAGATGGAGAGGCTGTCGACGGTGGCGTCCAGCCGCAGCGTGGCCCGCCCGTCGGCCAGAGCGAGGGGGACCCCGGCCAGCGCCCCGTCGACGTGCAGGTGGTGGCGCACCGGCGTGCGGGCGAGCAGTTGCCGGATCCGTGGTACGTCGTCGGCGGCCTCGGTCATCGTGGTGCCGCAGGTGGCCACCACGATGGCCGGCCGGTCCCGGTGCCGGTCGACCATGCGGGCCAGGTCGTCGTAGTCCATCTCGCCGCGCTCGTCGGCGCGGACCACCACCGAGTCGAGGCTGAGGATGTCGACGGACTTGGGCAGCGAGTAGTGGGCCTCGGCGGAGTGGTAGACGAGCGCCCTGGGCAGCCGGGCCCGGGCCAGCCAGAGGCCGTAGAGGTTGCCCTCGGTGCCGCCGGAGGTGAGGTAGCCCCAGCGGTCGTCGGACGGGGCCCGGAACAGGTCGGCGAACCAGTCCAGGACCTCCCGCTCGTACCGTTTGGTGTGGTTGGCGCCGGCCGGGTCGGTCCACGGGTCGCCGATGTTGTTCAGCAGCGAGCCGAACAGGGGCGCCAGCGGGCTGTAGTCGATGTCGGTGGCGACCGGGAAGCCGACGTGCGTCGGCCGGCCGGCGGCCGCGGCCGAGCGGACCGCGGCGAGTTCGGCGAGGAGCTCCTCGGGACGCGAGACGGAACCGTCACGGCCTGGGTCGGCTGACAACACGGCGCTCCCTCGTCGTCCTCGGTGGACGCACAGAGTGGACCATGAGTTACGGAGAGCGGGCAAGCGTTACCAGCATGGTCACCAATTGTCCACAATCCGCCGGTGGCACCACTGTGGAGGGATTAGTTGACTGAGCGACCAATCAGTGGGCAGAGGTCGGAAATGCTTGCGGACAGTTGATAACCCGTGCACTCAGTGAAATCATCGGCCGGGCGAATTCCCGCTAGCCAGGAGCTGCCAGTGTCGCAGGATCACCCGTCTACGCCGTCGCGTCCGTCCTATGAGGACCCCTGGGCCGGCGGCGCGGCGGACCGGCCGGCGTACCCGCCGGCACCGCCCGCACGATGGGGCAGCCGCCGGCTCGCCGACGGCGCGGCCACCTCGGCGCCGCCCGGCCGGAGCAAGCCGGCCTACGGCCCGCCCGCCCCGCCGCCCCACGACTACGGCGTCCCGGACGCCGGCCGCTTCGTCGCCGGAACCGACCCCCTGTCGACGGCGACGACCGGCGGATACGGGCGGCCCGGCGCCCCCGGCCAGGGCACCGCCCCGGCCGGCGGCTTCGGCGGCCCCCCGGCCGGCGGCCCCCCGGCCGGCGGCCCCCCGGCCGGCGGTCCGACGGCCGGTGGTCCGGTGGGCGGTGGTCCGGTGGGCGGCGCCTACGGCACCCCGCCGGCCGGCGACTTCGGCGGACCAGCCCGCGGAGGCCGGTTCGCGCCGCCGGAGGCCCCGGGCCACGGCGCGGACGCCCGCAGCTTCCGGCTGGGCGCCCCGGTGGCTCCGGTCCACGGCAGCCCCGCGCCAGTGGCTCCCGTCCACGGCGGCCCCGCGCCCGCGGGTCCGGTCCACGGCGGCACCCCGTCCGCGGCGCCGGGCGGCTACCACGCGCCGGACACCTCCGGGTACGGGGTGGCCGGACCCGCCCGGGCGGCCTGGTCGCCGGGCGACGCGCCCGAGCCGACCACCGACGGCTCCCCGAACCCGGCGGTTCACCAGCAGATCCGGCAGGCGGTGGTGCACCGGGTGCAGTACGCGAACGCCCTGCACGCCTCGCACTTCTGGGACCTGCGCCGGACCAGTCCGGTCGGGCCGCACGCGTTGGTCTTCCTCTACGCCAGCCTGGACCCCCGGTTCGCCGACCCGCGCCGCCCCTACTACGAGATCAAGGCGGCCTCCCGGTTGTTCCGGGACGGCGAGGAGGTGCAGGACCTGCCGGCGCTGCTCGCCGAGCTGTGCGAGATCGCCGAGGGCTACCTGGCCGGAGGCAAGGTCTTCGACCCGGTGGCCCAGATGACCCAGGCCGGCGAGCCGATGCCCGCTGAGGCGCGCTATGTCGGCGTCTCGGTGTCCTCCCTGCTGGGTGGCGCCGACGAGGCCGGCGCCGCCCTGCCCGGCGTCGGCGGGATGGGCATCCCCGGCCGGAACCTGGTGGTCATGTCCGACGACAACCTGCTGGTGGTCGAGCGCCCGGCCCGGGCGCACGAGCAGGTCGTGGTGCACTCCACCGCCCCGCATTTCAGCGGCGGGGGCGTGGAGGTCCGCACCTGGCTCCCGCTCACCGGGGAGCAGCAGGTCAACCCCGCCTGGCGGTCGTTGCGGCACCTCAACCAGCTGGTCCTGGCCGGCCAGGAGCGCAAGGCCGCGGTGGTCGCGTCGATGGTCGGCCGGCGCCGCCGCTGAAGACGCCGGCGGCCCGTACCCGCACCACGCCGGCGGCCCGCCCCGGTCCTCGAGGGCGGGCCGCCGGCGTGTCCGGGAGTCCTACAGGGAACGGCCGACCAGGTCCTGCTCGATGACCGCGAGCGGGCGTGGCTGGCCCTGCCCGACGTTCTCCAGGACCTCCGGGCGGGTGGCCCGGAGGACCGCCGCCCAGACCAACCCCACCGCCGCGGCGGCCACCACCGCGCCGGGAACCAGCCACTTCGTGGTGGAGCCGGCGGGCGTCCCGAGGACGGCGGAGAGGTTCACCAGCGTGGTGAGCAGGGCCGCGCCGACCAGCACCGCCCCGATGGACGGCGCGATCGCGCGCTGCCAGGCGCTCTCGTGGCCGCCGCCGCCCCGGCGGAAGAAGGCGATCGTGGCGACGGAGGTGACCGCCATCATGAACAGCAGCGCGATGGCCGCCACGCCGGAGAGCCAGCTGAACATGATGGCGACCGGATCGGCCCCGGTCAGCGCGAAGACTCCGATGGCCGGCAGGGCGATCGCCGACTGGAGCACCGAGCCGGCGACCGGAGCGCCGCCCCGGCCGACCCGCTCGAACACCGCCGGCAGCACCCGCTCCCGACCGAGGCTGAAGGCGTACCGGGCGATCGAGTTGTGGAAGCTGACCATCGCGGCGAAGACGCTGGTCACCACCAGGATGGTCGCGACGCTGCCGAGCACCGGGCTGACGTACGTCTCCAGGATGGCGAAGGGCAGCCCGGCGCCCGGGTCCCGGGACCGGTCGACGACCTGGTCCGGCCCCACGGCCACGGCCATGGCCCAGGCGGCGAGCGCGTAGAGGACGCCCAGCAGGATCAGCGCCGAGTAGGCCGCGCGGGACACCGCCCGTGGCGACCGGGACTCCTCGGAGTAGACCGCGGCGGACTCGTAGCCCACGAACGAGGCGGCGCAGAAGGCGACCACACCGCCGATGCCGGGGACCAGCAGGTTGCCGGGGTCCAGCGGCGCGAAGCTCACCGACCCGCCGGCCGGGTGGGTGAACGAGGTGACCACGAAGAGCAGGATCACCGCGACCTCGACGGCCAGCACCGCGCCGAGCAGGCCGACGCTGATCCGCGCCTTCAGCACGCCGATCAGGGCGACCCCGGCCCAGGCGAGCAGCGCCCAGGCCCACCAGGCACCGCCCAGGCTGCCGGCGGCCACCGCGCCGAGCAGCCCGTAGAGGCAGATCTGGATGGCGTTGTAGCCGAGCAGCACGACGGGCGCGGCGACCACGCCCCAGAACCGTCCGAAGCCGGCGGCCAGGGCCGCGTAGAAGACGCCGGCGCTGGAGACGTAGCGGGCCATGGCCAGGTAGCCGACGGAGAAGAAGAGCAGGGCGGCGGCGATGACGAGGAAGCCGAGCGGCGTGCCGGTGACGCCGGTCGAGGCGTACGTGGCGACGATCGCGCCGGCGAGCACGGCCATGGGGGAGGACGCGGTCGCGCTGAACACCAACAGGGCGCCGGTGCCGAGGGACTTGCGGATGAGCCCGGTTGGCGCGCTGGCAATCTGCATGGAGTCGCTCCGAGTGGGGGGAGGGGGTTGTCGGGGCGGGCGCCCGCCGAGCGGAGCTCCATGATGGACAGTACGGCCGTTCCGGAGTCCCCGTCGCCGAGCCCGGACAGCGTAGCCGACGACGCGCTGCGACGTGTCGCGTGCGGCCCGTGGCGGTGGGGACGGCTGGCGGAGTCCGATCCGCCAACCGTGGTCACCCGTTCCGCGCATCGGAGGTGCCCGGACGGTCGGAACGCTCCACGTGCGCTGCGCGCCTCGGCGTGCCCTGGCTAGGCTGGCCCGTCGGGGATCACGAGAGGGGCACCTGATGAGCGGCGGGCCGGTCCGGCCGTCCGGCGCACCGGCGGCGCCGCGGGTGCTCACCTCGATGCCGTGGATCGTGGTGCTGCTCGGCGCCGTCCTGATCGTCTGCCTGCTGGTGGTCGTCCTGCTCTCCCTGCGGGGACCGGAACGCGCGCCGGTGCCGGCGCCCGCGCCGCCGATGTACCTGCCGACTCTCGGGTTGGAGCCGACCACCACCGCGACTCCGACCGACGGGGCCACCGCCTCGCCCACGGTGTCGGTGACCCCGTCGCCCAGTGCGAGCGCCTCGCCCACCGCCGGCGTGTCCCGGTCGGCGACGCCGCCGCCGAGCGCCTCGATCCGGGCGGTCCCGCCGGGTGCGGTCACCGCCCGCTACGAGGCCACCGCGCGTGACCGGGCCGGGTTCGAGGCCCGGCTCACCGTGGTCAACGGCTCCGGAGGCGCCCAGGGCTGGGAGGTCGAGCTGTTCTTCACCGGTAACGTGAAGACCGTCCAGGCCTCGTCCACCTCAGGGCTGTCGGTCAGCACACAGGGCAGCGGGGTGTTCGTGCTGCGCGGCACCGGGCCGCTGCCGTCCGGGCAGAGTGCCACCGTGAATCTGCAGTTCGGCCGTACGGGCACCGGTGACCGGCCGGGCCGGTGCACGGTCAACGGCGCGGACTGCGTCATCGACTGAGGCGCGGCGCGCGGGGCGGAGCGGCCGCTTTCCGGCCCTGCCTCCGATCGTTACGCTCGCCCGACGGGACCGACAGGGGAGGGGTCATGCCCGGCATGCGACGCGTACGCCCGTCACCCGGCGCCGCCATCACCTCCTCGCCCTGGATCGTCGTGTCGATCGGCGTGATCGTCATGGTGGTGCTGCTGGCCGTGGCGCTGGGTTCGGTGCGCGGGCGCCGGACGTACGCCGAGGCCCCGCCACCGGCCCCGACCATGTCGCTGCCCCCGGTGCCGGTGACCACGCCCACCGCGCCGGATGCCACGACGGCCCGGCCCCCCACGTCGGCAGCCGGGCCGGTGGTCCCCGGGCTGTCTCCCCGGTCCACCGCGTTCCCCGCCCGGCCGACGCCGCGGGCGTCGTCCGACGCGGGCGGTCCCGGCAGCCGGCCGGCGGCACCGCCGTCCGCCCCGCCGACCACCCCGTCCCCGGTCACCGGCCGCTACGGCGTGGTCAGCAGCTTCGACGGCGGTTTCGTCGGCGAGGTACGGCTGGTCAACACCGCCGGCGCGGCGCGCGGCTGGACCGTGCGGCTGACCTTTCCGCGGGGCCGTCTCGTGGCCGCCTGGGTGAGCGGCGCCCCGCAAGGCAGCGGCGGCTTCACCGACGGCGTCTTCAGCTACCGCAGCGGGGTGGACCTGGCGCCCGGTGCGTCGGTGGCGCTGCAGTTCCACTTCGAGCAGACGGGCACCACTCGCCCGACGACCTGCGCGGTCGACGGCGCACCCTGCTCCGGCCTCTGATCCTGGCCCCGCCTCACCCCTCCACGCTCTGCCGGGTTTCGCAAGACTGCTGCTTTGTTGCGACTTGGTTTGCAAGGTATTGCAGAATGTTTCGGCGAGGGCTAGCGTGCGGGCGAATCAGCGACCAGAGAAAGGCCGTCGATGAAACCCCCGCCGATATCTCTCAAGGCGCTGGCCGCCTTGGCCACCTCCCTCGTGCTCACCCTCGTCGGCGTGCCGGTGGCCCTCCACCAGCTGGGTGCCGACGGCAGCGGGCGGCCCACCGCCCCCGACGTGCTGGCTGCGGCCGGTGCGGCGCAGTGGGCCCGGGAGCCGTCCGCCGAGGCGCTGCTCAAGGCCGGCAGGAACAGCGCGAAGGCCGAGCAGTTCTACTTCGTCCTGCCGGACCGCTTCGCCAACGGCGACAAGCGCAACGACACCGGCGGGCTGACCGGCGACCGGCTCAGCACCGGCCTGGACCCCACGGACAAGGGCTTCTACCACGGCGGTGACCTCAAGGGGGTCATCGACCGGATGGACTACATCCAGGGCCTCGGCACCACGGCCATCTGGCTCGCCCCGATCTTCAAGAACCGGCCCGTGCAGGGCACCGGCGCGGACGTCTCGGCCGGCTACCACGGCTACTGGATCACCGACTTCACGCAGGTCGACCCGCACTTCGGCACCAACGCCGAGCTGAAGAAGCTGGTCGGTCTCGCCCACCAGCGGGGCATCAAGGTCTACCTGGACATCATCGCCAACCACACCGCGGACGTCATCCGGTACGCCGAGGACAGGTACGGCTACGTCGACAAGAAGACGTCCCCCTACACCGACACGCAGGGGCGGGCCTTCGAGGACCGCAACTACGCCGACGGCACCCGGGCGTTCCCGCAGGTCGACAGCACGTCGTTCCCGTACACCCCGACCTACGCCACCCCGGCCGACGCCAAGGCGAAGGTGCCGGCGTGGCTGAACGACCCGACCATGTACCACAACCGGGGTGACTCCACCTTCGCCGGCGAGAACAGCGAGTACGGCGACTTCTTCGGCCTCGACGACCTCTGGACCGAGCGTCCCGAGGTGGTGCGCGGCATCACCGACATCTACGCGGAGTGGATCGGCAAGGCCGGCGTGGACGGCTTCCGCCTCGACACGGTCAAGCACGTCAACCTCGACTTCTGGCCGCAGTTCACCCGCGGCATCGACGCCGCCGCCGCCAAGGCCGGCAAGCCGGACTTCTTCATGTTCGGCGAGGTCTACAGCGCCGACCAGGAGATCGAGTCGACCTACGTGCGGCAGGGCGGCCTGCCGGCCACCCTCGACTTCTCCTTCCAGGAGGCCGCGCGGGGCTACGCCGCCGCCGACGGCTCGGCCAAGGCGCTGGCTGACCTGTACGCCAAGGACGACCTCTACGCCGCGCGGGACACCGACGCCAACCGGCTGACCACCTTCCTGGGCAACCACGACATGGGCCGGATCGGCTCGTTCATCGCGGCCGCCGGCGGGGACGACGCCAGCCAGCTCCGCCGCGACCAGCTCGCGCACCAGCTGATGTTCCTCACCCGCGGCCAACCGGTCGTCTACTCCGGTGACGAGCAGGGCTTCACCGGCCCGGGCGGGGACAAGGACGCCCGGCAGGACATGTTCGCCAGCCGGACGGCCGACTACCTCGACGACGACCTGATCGGCACCACCCGCACCCACGCCAGCGACCAGTACGACACCACCCACCCGCTCTACCGGACCATCGCCGAGCTGGGCGAGCTGCGGCAGAACCACCCCGCGCTGCGCGACGGCATCCAGGTCACCCGGTACGCGGCGGACGGGCCGGGCGTCTTCGCCTTCTCCCGCGTCCTGCCCAAGGACCGCACCGAGTACATCGTCGCGGTGAACAACGCCGCCACGGCGCAGACTGTCACCGTGGACACCTGGTCGGCCGGCGCCACCTTCACGGGAGTGTACGGCGGCGCGGCCAGCGCGAGCGCCGGCGCCGACGGCAAGCTGGGCGTCACGGTTCCGGCCATGTCGGCCGTGGTGCTCAAGGCCGACCGGGCGATCCCGCAGGCCGGCGCGGCGCCGACGATCACCCTCACCGAGCCGGGTGACGCCCCGGTCGCCACCAAGACCGCGGTCACCGCGCAGGTGACGGGCGACCCCCTGGCGACCGTCACCTTCGCCGCCCGGGTTCCCGGCGGCAAGTGGACGCTGCTGGGCAGCGCGCACCGGGCGCCGTACACCGTGTATCACGACCTGACCGGCCTGGCCGGCGGGACGAAGGTCGAGTACAAGGCGGTGGTGCGCGACGGCAAGGGCCGGGTGGCCGCCGCGCGTACCACCGGCGTGGTGGGCACCCCCGCGCAGAGCGCGTCCCGGGACTGGGCGGTCGTGCACTACCAGCGGCCCGCCGGGGGGTACGCCGACTGGGGTCTCTACGCCTGGGGCGACATCGACCCGGCCTACCAGACCGAGTGGCCCAAGGGGCAGCCGTTCGCGGGGGAGGACTCCTACGGCCGGTTCGCCTGGGTCAAGCTGAAGCCGGGCGCGAAGTCCGTCGGGTTCCTCGTGGTCGACAAGGACGGCAACAAGGACGTCGCGAACGACCGCGCCATCGACGTGACGCAGACCGGCGAGGTGTGGGTCAAGCAGGGCGACCCGACCCTCTACCCGACCCGGCAGGCCGCCACCGGCGAACCCGACCCGCCGGTCGACCAGGACACCGCGGTCATCCACTGGCGCAAGGCGGACGGGAACTACGACGGCTGGGGCCTGCACCTCTGGGACGGCGCCGCCACCCCGACCGACTGGGGCAACCCGCTCAAGCCGGAGAAGATCGACGCCTACGGGGCGGTCTTCCGGGTGCCGCTCGCGGCCGGTGCCACCGGTCTGAACTACATCGTGCACAAGGGCGATGAGAAGGACCAGCCCGACGACCAGCGGCTCGACTTCGCCACCGCCGGGCACGAGGTCTGGCTGCTGGCCGGGGTCAAGGGCCGGCTGCTGCCGCCCACCTCCTCCGGCGTCGCGAAGGACCTCGACATCACCAAGCAGAAGGCGCAGTGGATCGACCGGTCCACGGTGGCCTGGCAGACCGGGCCGACCGACGGCAAGCGGTACGCCCTGGTGGCCGCCCCGGCCGGCGGGCTCGGCATCGCCGACGGTGAGCTGACCGGGACGTACACCACCCTGCCGCTGCGGGCGGCGCGCAACGGGCTGACCGAGGCGCAGCGGCAGGCGTACCCCCAGCTCTGGGCCTATCACGCGTTCACGCTGGACCGCGCCGACCTGGCCAAGGTGCCCGTGACGCTGCGCGGCCAGCTCGTGGTGACCGAGCGGGACGCCGAGGATCACCTGCTCGGCGCCACCGGGGTGCAGATCCCCGGCGTGCTCGACGACGTCTACCGGGCCGCGACCGCCGCGAAGCTCGGCCCGACGTTCGCCGGCAAGGTGCCGACCCTGGCCGTCTGGGCACCGACCGCCCGGAAGGTCTCGCTCCAGCTCTTCGACGCGCCGGCGGCCGAGCCGACGACCGTGTCGATGAGCCGCGACGACACCACCGGCGTCTGGTCGGTGCGCGGCACGAAGGGCTGGACCGGGAAGTACTACCGGTACCAGATCGAGGCGTGGCAGCCGGCGGCGCAGAAGATGATCACCGCCGCCGTGACCGACCCGTACTCGCTGGCCCTCGCGCCGGACTCGACGCACAGCCAGATCGTCGACCTGGCCGACCCGGCCCTGGCCCCGGCCGGTTGGGCGAACCTGCGCAAGCCGGCGGCCGTGCCCCCGGCGAAGGCGCAGATCCAGGAGGTGTCGGTCCGCGACTTCTCCATCGCCGACACCACCGTGCCGGCCGAGCGGCGGGGCACCTACCTCGCCTTCACCGACCCGGCCACGGCCGGAATGAAGCACCTGAAGGCGCTCGGCGACGCCGGGGTCAACTACCTGCACCTGCTGCCGGCGTTCGACTTCGCCACCATTCCTGAGAAGCGTGCCGACCAGGCCCAGCCCGCCTGCGACCTGGCCGCGCTGCCGCCGGACTCCGACGAGCAGCAGAAGTGCGTCGCGGCGGTGGCGGAGAAGGACGGCTACAACTGGGGGTACGACCCGCTGCACTACACCGTGCCGGAGGGCGGCTACGCCGTCGACCCGGCCGGGGCGAAGCGGACCACCGAGTTTCGGCAGATGGTCGCCGGGATCAACCAGGCCGGCCTCCGCGTGGTGATGGACGTCGTCTACAACCACACCTCGGCCGCCGGCACCGACCCGAAGTCGGTGCTCGACCAGGTGGTGCCCGGCTACTACCAGCGGCTACTGGAGGACGGCACCGTCGCCAACTCGACCTGCTGCGCCAACACCGCCCCGGAGCACGCCATGATGGGCAAGCTCGTGGTGGACTCGCTGGTCACCTGGGCGAAGGCGTACAAGGTGGACGGCTTCCGGTTCGACCTGATGGGTCACCACCCGAAGGCGAACATCCTGGCCGTCCGCGCCGCCCTGGACAAGCTGACCCCGGCCCGCGACGGCGTCGACGGGAAGAAGATCCTGCTCTACGGCGAGGGCTGGAACTTCGGCGAGGTCGCCAACGACGCCCGGTTCGTGCAGGCCACCCAGGCCAACATGGCCGGCACCGGGATCGGCACCTTCAACGACCGGCTCCGCGACGCGGTGCGCGGCGGCGGCCCGTTCGACGGCAACCCGCGGATCCAGGGCTTCGCGTCGGGGCTCTTCACCGACCCGAACGGGGACGACGTCAACGGCTCGGCCATCGAGCAGAAGGCCCGGCTGCTGCACCAGCAGGACCTCATCAAGGTCGGCCTGACCGGCAACCTGCGCGGCTACCGGTTCACCGACTCCTCCGGCCGGCCGGTCACCGGCGCGCAGGTGGACTACAACGGCTCGCCGGCCGGCTACACGGCGGCGCCGGGCGAGGCGGTCACCTACGTCGACGCGCACGACAACGAGATCCTGTACGACGCGCTGGCGTACAAGCTGCCGCAGGGGACCCCGGCGCAGGACCGGGCCCGCATGCAGGTGCTCGCCTTGAGCACCGTGGTGATGGGGCAGGGGACCGGGTTCGTGACGGCCGGCTCGGAGCGGCTGCGCTCCAAGTCGCTGGACCGCAACTCCTTCAACTCCGGTGACTGGTTCAACCAGATCCGCTGGGACTGCGCCCAGGGCAACGGCTTCGGCGCCGGCCTGCCACCCGAGCAGGACAACAAGGACAAGTGGCCGTACGCGAAGCCGCTGCTGGCCGACCCGAAGCTGGTGCCGGACTGCGCCGCGATCGACCTGGCCGACGCCCGGTACGCGGAACTGCTGACCATCCGGCGTTCCTCCCCGGTCTTCGGGCTGGCCACCGCTGACCAGGTGCAGAAGCGGGTCGCCTTCCCGCTGTCCGGCGACCGGGAGACCCCGGGCGTGATCACCATGACCCTCGACGCCCGCGAGCTGGGCGGGGCGTGGAAGTCGGTCACCGTGGTCTTCAACGCCACCCCGGCGACCGCGACGCAGACCGTCACCGGCCTGCGCGGGGCGAACGTGGCGCTGCACCCGGTGCTGAGGAACTCCGCCGACCCGGTCCTCCGGACGGCGTCCTTCGACCGGGCCGGCGGCACGTTCACCGTGCCGGCCCGCAGCGTGGCGGTCTTCGTCCAGAACTGACCCGCGACAACGATCCGACCCCCTGCCACGTCAGTGGCAGGGGGCCGGACGCTTGCGTCGATCCGTGCGCTGACCGTCGGTCAGTTGAAGCAGTCCTTGACGGTGCCGGCGCAGTTGGTGGGGTCGTTGTTGGTGACGGTGGACTTGTCGTCGAGCTTGACCTTGCCCTCGTTGTTGAGGATGCCGCCGGCGACGCGGTGGAGCTTGGCGGTGTCGGTGGCGGTGTTCTTGGTGACGCGGGTGTTGGTCAGGGTGACCTTGCCCTTGTTGTTGAAGATGCCGCCGCCGTTGAGGGCGGTGTTGTTCTTGATGTCGGTGTCGCGCAGCGTCAGGGTGGCGTTGTCGTCCTTGCCGTGCTCGGGGTCGTCTCCCTTGAAGCCTTCCTCGACCTTGACATCGGTGTCGCCGTTGAAGATGCCGCCGCCGAAGCGGTTGGCGGTGTTGTCGACGATGGCGCTGTCGGAGATGGTGGCGGTGGCGTCCGACTCCCTGTTGTCGCGGTCCTTGTTGTCGCCGCCGTTGGAGGACCAGTCCTTCTTCTTGTCCTCACCGCCGGTGTTGACGATGCCGCCACCGTCCTTGTCGGCGTGGTTCTTGGCGACGATGACCTTGTCGAGCTTGAGGTCCGTGTCGACCGCGTAGATGCCGCCGCCACTGTCGCAGGCGGTGTTGCTCTTGATCACGGTGAGAGTGATCGTGACGGTGCCGCCGGAGCTGAACAGGCCACCGCCGTTCTTGCCGGCCTTGTTGTCCTCGATGGTGCTCTTGGTGCTTTCCTTGCCGTGGTCGGAGCCGGTGATCTCGACGGTGCCGGCCTCGTCGTGGTCCTTGCGGTCCTTGTCGTAGCTGCTGTTGCCGTAGCTCTCGTGGCCGTTCTTGTCGTGGTCGTCCTTCTTGCCCTTGCCGTTGGCGATACCGCCGCCGTTGCCGCCGGCGGTGTTGTTGCTGACCTGGGAGTCCTTGACCTTGAGGATGCCCTCGTTGAAGATGCCGCCGCCGTCCTGCTGGGCGTGGTTGTTCTCGACCTTGCTGTCCTCGAGGTCGACCCGGCCGAAGTTGGCGATCGCACCGCCGTTGTTCTCGGCGTTGTTGCCGGTCAGCTTCACGTCCTTGAGGTGGGCGCTGCCGCCACGCTCGACCAGCAGGCCGCCGCCGTCCCCCTCGCCCTCGTCCTTCTTGCGGTCGTCCTTCTTGTCCTTGTCGCCCGACCACGAACCCGAGCCCTGCGCGCCCGGCGCGGCCAGGGCCACCGGCGCGGCCTGCACGGCCACTCCGGTCTGGGCGGCGGGCGCCGTCTGCACGCCCGGCGCGCCCTGGGCGGCGGGGGCAGCAGCGGCGCCCGGCGCGCCAGCGGGCGCCCCCGCGACACCCGGCGCACCGCCTGGCGCGCCGGAGCCCGGCCAGCCGGAGCCCGAGCCGGAGTCCGACTCCGAGCCGTACTTGAACTCGGCGGCGTTGCCGTCCTTGATGGTGAGGTCCTTCAGCTTCAGGTCACCACCGTCGGCGACCCGGAAGATCCGGAACGCGTCCTCGGAGTCCCGCTTGATCGTCGAGCCGTTGCCCTTGATCGTGATGTCCTGCTCGATCGTCGGCAGACCCGTGCCGGACTTCTTGTCGGCGAAGCTCAGCTCGTAGGTGCAGCGCTCGGCCAGCTTCAACGTGCCGCCGTGATCCCGGTTCGCCAGATCGACCGCCTCGATCAGCTCCTCGTCGTCACACGGCACCTCCCGGACCTTCCCGTGATCCGCGCCGTCGGCGTCCCACTCACCACGGTCCCGGGCGTCCTTGTCCTTGTCCTTGCCGTCCTTGCCGTGCTCGTCGTCCCGGGCCTCCGAACCCTCGGCGTCGTCGCTGGTGAGCTGGGCGGTCGACCACTTCACGTCGGCGAGCCGGTGGGGGCCGGTGACCCCGGTGGTCGCGTAGGCCACGCCCGCGAGGCTGACCGCTCCCGTCAGGCCCACAACGCCGGTGGCGAGCCACAGCCGGCGGCGCCGGAGCGGGGAGATCGTCTCACGGGAGGCGTCATCGTTATTGCGAAGGTAGTTGGACATCGGAGCTCTCTGCCCTCTCCTTGTACCCGACAAGGTCGCTTCGCCACAGCGAGGCGGCCTCCGCTACAAATCGGTTGTAGCTGCTGAAGACCAACGTATGAGAAGGTTCTTCACCTCGTGCCCATATACGAAAAAAACCCGCAAACGGGGGTGGGTCGCGCGGTGGGGCGCAGAGGGCACCGCAGGTGCGGGAGGGCGTCCGGTCGGCGAAGAGGGTTCGGGGAGGCGTAAGGGCGCCGATCGCGTTGGAGAGCCCGTACCGGACGGGACCGCGACGAACCACGCGGGTGGTGACGGCGGGGGCAGGGGAGCCCCTCCCCGCCGTGGCGCGGCGGAAAGGGACTCCCCGGGTTATGTGGTGGTTCAGTTGAAGCAATCCTTGACGGTGCCGGCGCAGTTGGTGGGGTCGTTGTTGGTGACGGTGGACTCGTCGTCGAGCTTGACCCTGCCCTCGTTGTTGAGGATGCCGCCGGCGACGCGGTGGAGCTTGGCGGTGTCGGTGGCGGTGTTCTTGGTGACGCGGGTGTTGGTCAGGGTGACCTTGCCCTTGTTGTTGAAGATGCCGCCGCCGTTGAGGGCGGTGTTGTTCTTGATGTCGGTGTCGCGCAGCGTCAGGGTGGCGTTGTCGTCCTTGCCGTGCTCGGGGTCGTCTCCCTTGAAGCCTTCCTCGACCTTGACGAGCCATTCACCGTTGAAGATGCCGCCGCCGAAGCGGTTGGCGGTGTTGTCGACGATGGTGCTGTCGGAGATGGTGGCGGTGGCTTCCTGCTTGTCGTTGGGGTAACCCCAGTGCTTGCCGCCGGTGTTGACGATGCCGCCGCCGTTCCCGTCGGCGTGGTTCTTGGCGACGAGGACATGGTCGAGCTTGAGTTCGGTGTTCTCGGCGTAGATGCCGCCGCCGTTCTCGCAGGCGGTGTTGCCGGTGATGGCGGTGAAGCTGATGGTGACGAAGCCTTCGGAGCTGAACAGGCCGCCGCCGCTCTTGCCGGCGCGGTTGTCCGACAGGGTGCTCTTGACGGCGTCCTTGCCGTGCTCGGAGCCGACGATCTCGACGGTGCCGGCTTTCTCGTCGGGCTTGTTCTTGTCGTAGGGGTTCTCGATGCTGTTCTGGCCGTACGGGTCGTGCTTGGTGTTGTCGCCCTTGCCGTTGGCGATGCCGCCGCCGTTGGCGCCGGCGGTGTTGTTGTCGATGTGGGATTCCTCGACCTTGAGTACGCCGCGGTTGAAGATGCCGCCGCCGTCCTCGCGAGCGTGGTTGTTGGTGACCTTGCTGTCCTCGAGGCGGACGCGGCCGAAGTTGGCGATGGCGCCGCCGTTTTCCTCGGCGTTGTTGTCGGTGAGCTTGACCTTGATCAGGTTGGCGCTGGCGCCCCGCTCGACCAGCAGCGCACCGCCGTCACCCTCGCCCTGCTTGTCCTTGTCCTTGTCCTTGTCCCACGAGCCCGAGCCCTGCGGACCGTCCTGAACCGGCCCACCCTGAGCCACCGGCGCACCCTGAGCCACCGGCGCACCCTGAGCCACCGGTGCGCCCTGGGCGAGCGCCGGGGCGGCGGCCGCGGTGGGGGCGCTCATGACGGCCGGCGGGGTGGGGCTCTGCGGGCCGCCGCCGCCGTACTTGAAGGCGGTGGCGTTGCCGCCCTTGACCGTGAGGTCCTTCAGCGTCAGCTGGCCACCGTCGACGACCCGGAAGATCCGGAACGTGTCCTCGGAGTCCCGCTTGATCGTCGAGCCGTTGCCCTTGATCGTGATGTCCTGCTTGATCTCCGGCAGGGCCGCACCGAACTTGCGGTCCTTCACGTTCAGCTCGTACGTGCAGTTCTCGGCCAGCTTCAACGTGCCGCCCTGGTCCCGGTTCGCCAGATCGACCGCCTCGACCAGCTCCTCGTCGTCACACGGCACCTCCCGGACCTTCCCGTGATCCGCACCGTCGGCGTCCCACTCACCACGGTCCCGGGCGTCCTTGTCCTTGTCCTTGTTCTTCTCGTCCTCGCGGGCGCCCTTGTCGGCGTCGGCGGCGCTCTGCGGCGCGGCCACGCGGTTCTCGGCCACCCGTTCCGGCGCGCCGGACTTGTCGTTGTCCCGGGCCGCCAGGCCACCCAGCGCCGCCAGCCCGACGACGCCGGTCAGTCCGGCCACGCCGGTGGCGACCAACAGGGCCCGCCGCCTGCCTCCCGACGGGGTCATCGGGGCCCCGCCGTCGCTTTTCGTTACGTCGTTGGACATCAGAGCCTTCCGCCCTTTCGGTCTACCTAAAGGGGTCGCACCGCCCCAGGTCGAGCGACCAGCTACAAATCGGTTTGCAGCCTCTGATCGCCACCGTATGAGAAGGATCCTCGCGACGCGGACGGATCTGAAGAAATCGCGCATTCGGCTCACATCTGGCCCGACGGCGCCAGCCGGGGCCGGGGGCCACCAGGGCGGGCGCGAGCGCGCAAACGACGACGGGCCCGGCACCGGCGTCGTTACCGCGAGGAACCTCGCAGACGCCGGCGGCGGGCCCGCCGGGGGTCGTGCCGGTTGTCAGCCGGGCAGGCGGGGGCCGGCCTCACGCTGCTCGGCCAGCCAGGTCTCCACCTCGTCGGAGCGGCGCGGCAGGCCGGCCGACAGGTTCACCGGCCCGTCGGCGGTGACCAGGATGTCGTCCTCGATCCGCACGCCGATGCCGCGCAGCTCCTCGGGGACCAGCTCGTCCTCCGGCTGGAAGTAGAGCCCCGGCTCGACGGTGAGCACGTAGCCCTCGCCGAGCGGCCCGTCCCGGTAGGTCTCCTTGCGGGCGTTGGCGCAGTCGTGCACGTCGATGCCGAGCATGTGGCTGGTGCCGTGCAGCGTCCAGCGGCGGTAGACCGTCGACGCCGGGTCCATCGCCTCGTCGACGCTCACCGGCAGCAGGCCGAGATCCTTCAGCGCCTCGGCGAGCACCCGCATGGCGGTCAGGTGCACCTCGCGGAACGCCACGCCCGGCTTGATGACGTCGATGCCGGCCTGCTGGGCGGCGTAGACGGCGTCGTAGACCTGACGCTGGAGCGGGGTGAACCGGCCGTCGACCGGGAGCACCCGGGTGACGTCGGCGGTGTAGAGGTTGCGGTTCTCCACACCCATGTCCATGAGTAGCAGCTCGCCCGGGCGGGTCGCGCCGTGGTTGTGCACCCAGTGCAGGATCGTGGCGTGCTCGCCGGCGCCGACGATCGAGCCGTAGCCGACGTCGTTGCCGTCGTGCCGGGCGCGCAGCGCGAAGACGCCCTCCAGCAGCCGCTCGGAGACCGCCCGGTCGGCCGGGAGCGCCCGGGCCACGTCCTCGAAGCCGCGGACGGTGGCGTCGCACGCCTCCTGGAGCTGGGCGATCTCCCACTCGTCCTTGACCAGCTTCAGCTCCGAGATCGCGATGGCCAGCTCGCGGTCACGGCCCGGCTGCCCCTCGGCCCGCGCCCCGTCGTACGGCCGGACCGCGGCGTCCACCCGCGCGTCGAAGCCGCGCAGCACCCGGGTGCGGCCCGGGGCCAGCTCGGCCAGCGCCGCGTCCAGCTCGCTCAGGTCCGCCGTGGGCAGGCCCAGCTCGGTCGACTTCTCCTTCAGCGTGGGCCGCCGGCCGACCCACAGCTCGCCGTGCCGGCTGCGGAAGAACTCGTCGGTCGCCCGGGACGACCGGGGCCGCATGTACAGCGTGGTCTCGCCGCCCGGCCGGAGCACGAGCACGCTGTCCGGCTCCAGGTCGCCGGTCAGGTACGCGAAGTCGCTGCCCGGCCGGAACCGGTGGTCGGTGTCGTTGGCGCGTACCTTCTCGGTGCCGGTGGGGATGACCAGCGTCTCGCCCGGGAAGGCCTCGGCCAGCGCGGCCCGCCGCTTGGCGTGGTTGGGCACCTCCGGCCGGGGGCCGACCGGCAGTTCCGTGTCCCGCCAGCCCTGCCGCATGAAGGACAGGAACGCCTCCGGGAAGTCCGGGTCGTGCGATTCGGTCCCGTCCGCCGGCTTGCCCTGTTGCTGTGCCCGCTCCTCGGCCATGATCCGCCTCCTTGCGCCTCGCCGCTGGTGCAGACGGTACCGCGCGCGGGAGAGCGTGGAGTGCCTGCGGTGCCGCGACGGCGGCTTCCGCCGCGTGGGAAGATGATGACCATGTGCGGACTCCTGGCCTTCTTCAGCGCCCGCGGTGACGCCGGCGCTCACCGCGACCACATCGCCGGCGCACTGGAGTGCCTGCACCACCGCGGCCCGGACGAGACCGGTGTCGAGGTGGTCGGCGACGCCTCCGGCCGGTACGCGGACGGGGTGTTCGCGCACAAGCGGCTGGCGATCATCGACGTGGCGCTCAGCCACGAGCCGCTGCCCTACGCGAACGGCCGTTACCTGCTCACGTTCAACGGCGAGATCTACAACTACATCGAGCTGCGCGACGAGCTGATCCGCGACTACGGCGCCCAGTTCGCCACCAACGGCGACGGCGAGGTGATCGTCGCCGGCTACCACTACTGGGGTGAGCAGGTGCTCACCAAGCTGCGCGGCATGTTCGCCTTCGTGATCTGGGACCGGCAGGAGCGGCGGGCGTTCGGCGCGCGGGACTACTTCGGCATCAAGCCGCTGCACTACCTGGAGACCCAGGACGGGCTCTACCTCGCCTCGGAGAAGAAGGCGCTGCTGCCCTTCGCGCACTCGGCCTACCAGGGCGACGCGGGCATCGACCCCGCCAACCTGAGCCACTACCTGACTCTCCAGTACGTCCCGGAGCCGGGCACGCTGCACCGGGGCATCAACCGGATCGGGTCGGGGGAGTACCTGACCTGGACGCCGGGCGGCCGGATCGAGGTGCGCCGCTGGTACCGGCCGGTGTTCCACCCGGCCCCGGTCGCCGACGAACAGAAGCTCTACCACGAGATCCGGGAGACGCTGCGGGAGAGCGTCCGGATGCACATGCGCTCGGACGTGCCGGTGGGCTCGTTCCTCTCCAGCGGCATCGACTCGACCGCCGTGGTGGCCCTGGCCCGCGAGTTCAACCCCAACATCCTCACCTTCACCGTCGGCTACGACGTGCCGGGCTACTCCGAGATCGACGTGGCCCAGGACTCGGCCCGGCACCTCGACGTGACCACGATCCCGACCAAGATCGGGCCGCAGGACATGATCGAGGCGCTGCCGAAGATCGTCTGGCACCTGGACGACCCGGTGGCCGACCCCGCGCTGGTGCCGCTCTACTTCGTGGCGAAGAAGGCCGCCGAGCACGTCACCGTGGTGCTCTCCGGCGAGGGTGCCGACGAGTTCTTCGGCGGCTACACGATCTACCGGGAGCCGCTCTCGCTCAACGCCGTCAACAGCCTGCCGGGCGGCGTGCAGAAGGGCCTGCGGGCGGTCTCCAAGGCCATCCCGCAGGGCGTGAAGGGCAAGAGCTTCCTGGAGCGGGGCACCACCCCGATCGAGGAGCGCTACTACGGCAACGCCCGGATGTTCACCGAGGAGGAGAAGCAGCACCTGCTGCGCCGCTACGACCCCTCGGTGCGCTACACCGACGTCACCGCGCCCATCTACGCCGAGTGCGCCGAGCTGGACGACGTCACGAAGATGCAGTACGTCGACCTCTACACCTGGCTGCGCGGCGACATCCTGGTCAAGGCCGACCGGATCTCGATGGCGCACTCGCTGGAGGTCCGGGTGCCGTTCCTCGACCGCGAGGTGTTCAACGTCGCGGCGGGCATCCCGGTCGACCTGAAGCTGCCGCCGCGCTCCGAGGCCACCAAGTACGCGATGCGCCAGGCGTTGCAGGGTGTGGTGCCGCCCGCCATCGTCAACCGCAAGAAGCTGGGCTTCCCGACCCCGACCCGGGTCTGGCTGCGCGGTGAGATGTACGAGTGGGCCCGGCACGTGCTGGCCACCTCCGGTGCCGGCGACCTGATCGACCTGTCGTACGCCATGCGGCTGCTGGAGGAGCACAAGCGGGAGGAGGCGGACCACTCCCGCAAGGTGTGGACCGTGCTGATCTTCTGCATCTGGCACGCCATCTTCGTGGCGAAGACCCTCGACCCGGGCATCCAGCGCAACCAGTCGGCCCTGCTCACCAAGCCGGTGGTCGGCAGCATGGTCCGCTGACGCGGGTGTGCGGAAGGGCCCCCGGGGTACGTCCCCGGGGGCCCTTCTCACCTCTGGGTCACCGGCCGGTGCAGGTGACCGTGGGCAGGGCGTTCGTGCCGGAGACGTTCGCCGTGAAGCCGAACGTCGTGGTGCCCTCCGGTGGGACGCTCCCGTTGTAGGGGGCGTTGGCGACCGTCACCGCCGCCCCGCTGGTGCTCACCGTGCCGTTCCAGAGCTGGGTGATGCTCTGGCCGCTCGGCCAGGTCCAGTTCGCCGTCCAGCCGCTGTAGGTCCGGGTGCTGTGGTTCATGATCATGACCTCGCCCTGGAAGCCGCCCTGCCAGGCGCTGACCACCTTGTACACCGCCATGCAGGCGCCGGACGGCATGGTCGGGGTCGGGGTCGGCGAGGTCGGGGTGGGGGTCGGGCTGGTGGGGCCCGGCGTCGGCGTGGTGGGGTTCGGCGACGGCGTGCCGCCCGAGCCGATCCCGGTCACCTCACCGTTGCCGCCGTCGAAGGTCACGTCGGAGCAGCCGAAGAAGTTCTCCTGGCTGTCCGAGCGGACCCAGCGGGAGTAGATGATGTGCCGGCCGCTCTTGTTGGCCGGCAGCGAACCGGTGAAGTAGTAGTGCCCGTCGTTCGTGCCGGGCGAGCCGATCGACGGCGGGTTGGTCACCTGGAGGAACGGCTGCTCCTCCAGGTCGCTCCAGGCCAGCGGCCGGGTCGGGCTCCAGCTGTCCTTCGTCACGTAGAAGTAGAAGGTGCCCGGGTGGTGGGCCCAGTTGCTGTAGCGGAACTCCATCGACCGCCCGGCGGTCAGGTGGGTGACCGGCCAGTCGGTGCGGGCCAGGTCGTAGCCGGCGAAGTTGGCGTTCCCGCCGCTGCACAGCTTGCCGTCGGGAATGAACCCGACGGTCCGGCCGCCCGCGTCGGAGCGCAGCACGCTGAACCAGTTGTAGAGCGAGTTGGCGCCGCTCTGGGCGACCGCCGCCGCGCAGGCGGGGTTGGTCGGCTTGATCTCCCCGGTCGGGGTGAGACCGTCCTTCCAACACAGGTAGGTCCGGGCGCCCGGCGTCATCGCCGCGCCGTGCGCGGCGGCCGGGTCGGGGCCGGTGACCAGGGCGAACGCGCCCAGGGCCAGGGTGGCGGCCGCGGTGAGCAGCGCGGCCGTACGGGATCGGTGCACGGGATCTCCTGACTCGCGGGGCGCGACCGCACCGGCCCGCCCCGCTGCGACGAGCGGATGCGACGATCGCGGTGCCACGCCCGGCGGTCGGAGAGCGGCCGGGGCCGTCGGGGGACGCGCACCGCCTGCGGTCCGTGCCACGGACCGGTGAGTGCCCTCGCGTCGGCTCGACCCGGCGGCCGGCGGCGCGGCAGCCCCCGCGCCCTCCCGGCACGCGCAATCCCATCACGTCCGGGCATCCCGCGCAATAGCCGCCCGTCGATGCGGGCGTCTCGTCGCGCCGGGCCCCGCCATGCGCCAGGATCGGGGGTACGACGGACGGAGGGAGCCGGGATGGGCTACGCGGTGGTGCTCGGCGAGGCGTTGGTGGACCTGCTGGACGCCGAGCACGACGGGGAACCCGTCTACCGGCAGGCGATCGGCGGCGGGCCGCTCAACGTGGCCGTGGCGGTGGCCCGGCTCGGTGGCGAGGTCCAGTTCGTCGGGTCGCTCGGCGACGACGCGCTCGCCACGCGGATCCGCGCCTTCCTGGGCGCCGCCGGCGTCGGGCTGGAGGGGGCGGTCACCGTGCCGGCGCCGACCGCGCTGGCGGTGGCCACGTTCGCCGGGGCGGAACCGGACTTCCGCTTCTACGGCGAGCCCCGGTCGTACGCCCTGCTCACCGCCGACGACCTGAACGTGGCCCTGATCGAGGGCGCGCAGGTGCTCTACTGCGGCTCGATCGTCCTGCTCGCCCCGCCGGTGCTGGCCGCCGCCCGCCGGGCCTGGGCGATGGCCGGGGCGCTGCGGGTTTTCGACCCGAACGTGCGCCCGAGCCTGCTCACCGGCCCCGGCGCGCTGGACGACCTGCGCGCGGTGGTCGCCGAGTTCGCGGCGAGCGCCCACCTGGTCAAGCTGAGCGCCGCCGACGCGCGCCTCCTCTACCCGAAGGAGCCGGTCGAGGGTGTCGCCGCGTACCTGCGGGAACTGGGCGCGGCGACCGTGGTGGTCACCCTCGGCGCGGACGGCGCCCTGGTCGCCGCCGCCGACGACGTGGTACGCGTCCCCGCGCCGAAGGTCGACGCGGTGGACGCCACCGGCGCGGGCGACTCGGTGATGGGCGCCCTGATCGCCGACCTGCTGCACGCCGGCGAGCCGGTGGACCCGACGGGCTGGCGGGACCGGGTGGCCTTCGCCCTGCGGGTGGCCGGCCTGGTCTGCGAGTCGCCCGGGGGGGCCAGCGCCATGCCCACCCGGGAGGCGGTGGCCGAGCGGTTCCGTTGACCCGTCGGGGTCAGCGCGGGCGGGCGAGGGCGAGCACGGCGGTCAGGGAGAGGGCGGCGGCGACGGCCAGCACGACGGCCATCGGCACGGCGCTGCCCTCGCCGCCGAGACCGACCAGGGGCGCGGCGAGCGCGCCGACCACCGACTGGACGCCGCCCAGCAGCGCGGCGGCCGTGCCGGCGTGCCGCGCGTGTGCGTCGAGCGCCAGCGCGGTGCTGTTCGGCGTCACCATGCCCAGCGAGCCGACGAACGCGAACAGCGCCACGCCGACCACGGCGAGGCTGCCGGCCAGCGCCCCGGTGAGCACGCCGGCCGCCGCGACCGCGCCGACCAGGAGCGCGGTGACCAGCAGCCGGCGCGGGGTGAACCGGTCGAGCAGGCGGGCGTTCGCCTGCCCGGTCGTCACCAGGGCGAGCGCGTTGAGCCCGAAGATCAGGCTGAACGCCGCCGCGGAGACGCCGAAGACGTCCTGGAACACGAACGACGACCCGGAGATGTACGCGAACAGCCCGGCGAACGCGAAGCCCTGGGTCAGCGCGTACCCGAGGTAGACCCGGTCGGTGACCAGCGACCGCATGGTCCGGGCGGTGGCGGCCAGCCCGCCGGTGCTGCGGCGCTCGGCCGGCAGCGTCTCCGGCAGGCGCAGGGCGACCGCGACGGAGAGCAGCAGTCCGATGGCGGCCAGGGCGAGGAAGACCGCCCGCCAGTCGCCGAACCGCAGCACGAGGCTGCCCACGCTCGGCGCGGCCACCGGCGCCACACCGAAGACCAGGGTGAGCCGGGAGAAGTACTTCGCGGCCGCCCGGCCGGAGTAGAGGTCGCGGACCACCGCCCGGGCGACCACCACCCCCATGCCGCCGGCCAGGCCCTGGGCGAACCGCGCGGCGGCCAGCATCGGCGCGCTCGGCGCCGCCGCGCAGGCGAGCGCGAGCAGGGTGTACGCGACGACACCAATCAGCACCGGCCGGCGCCGCCCCCACCGGTCGCTGAGCGGGCCGGTGACGAACTGCCCGACGGCGAGGCCGATCAGGCAGGTGGTCAGCGAGAGCTGGATGCCGGCCTGGTCGGCGCCGAGGTCGCGGGTCATCGCCGGGAACGCCGGGAGGTACATGTCCAGCGAGAGCGGGCCGATCGCGGTGAGCGTGCCGAGCAGCACCAGCAGCGTCGCGCCACCCCCGGCGGCGGGCGGTCGAGCGGTCGGGCGCGCGGCGGTCCGCACGGTCTGGCTCACGAAGGTTCCCCCCGGGTCGGTGATCTCCGGGTAACCTTAGCTCTGTACCCAGAACTATTGCGATGTGAAGCAGGTGACTCCGTGGCGAGGGAAGAGGCCACCGCCTGGTTCGGAGCCGTCGTGGGCGAGCTGCACCGGCTGCTGCGCCGCAAGGTCGTCGCCCGGGCCAACCGGGACGCGCTGCCCGAGGCGCAGGTGGAGCTGCTGCACCTGGTCCGCGCCGAGCCGGGGATCAGCGGCAAGGAGGTGGCGCGGCGGCTGGGCACCGCGCCGAACACGGTGAGCACCCTGGTCCACGACCTCACCGCAGCCGGGCTGCTGGCGCGCGACCGCGACCCCGCCGACCGCCGGGTGGTGCGGCTCACCCTCACCGACGCCGCCCGCACCCGGATGGACGACCACGCGGCCCACCGCAGCGCCCTGCTCACCGAGGCCCTGGACAGCCTCGACCCCCCGGCCCGCGACGCGATCCTCGACGCGGCCCCGCACCTGGACGCCCTGCTCGACGCCCTGCGCGCCCGCCCCTGACCCCACCGGGGACGGTCAGGCGGTGCCGTCCAGCTCGGCGTAGCCGCGGCGGGCCGCGATGAGACCCGGGCGGGCGCCGAACGGCGACTCGGCGGCCACCCGCTCGGGCGGGGCGCTGCCGGTGTGGCCCGCCCGGATCAGCCACGCCTGCCGGGCGAGCTCGGCGTGCTGGGCCCGGACGAACCCGACGTCGACCGGCGCGCCGTGCCCCGGCACCACCACCGTGGCCGGTGTGGTCAGCCGGAGCAGCGCGGCCACCGCGTCCGGCCACTGCACCGGGTAGGACTCCTCGAAGGCCGGCGGCCCGCTCTGCTCCACCAGGTCGCCGGCGACCAGCACGTCCGCGTCCGGCACGTGCACCACGAGGTCGGCGTCGGTGTGCCCGTGCCCGGGGTGGAGCAGCACCACCCGCCGGCCGCCGACGTCCAGCACCGCCTCGCCCTGCACCGGGTGGGTCGGGGCCAGCAGCTCGGTCCGGGCCAGCTCGGCGGCCAGCTCCGGCTGCTCCGCGCGCATCTCCTCGGACGCGGCCCGGCGCAGGTCGTCGGGGTGGTCGCGGAGCACCGCCGCAGCCTGTGCGTGCGCGTAGACCGGGCGGGGCGGGTCGGCGGCCAGCGTGGCGTTGCCGAAGCAGTGGTCGAAGTGGTGGTGGGTGTTCACGATCGTCCACGGGTGCGGCGTGACCGCCCGCGCCGCCTCGGCCAGCTCCCGGGCCTGCCCGGCGGTAGAGAGGGTGTCCACCAGCAGCGCCGCCCCGTCGCCCACCACCAGCGTCACGTTGACGTGCAGCAGCGGGTCACGCAGCACGTGCACCCGGTCGGCGATCTCGACGAACCGGCCGGTCATGACGCCCGCACGGCGCGCTCGACGAAGCGCTGCCGGTCGACCAGCGCCCGCTCGACCCGCCCGGTCGCCACAACCTCGTTCCCATCGGTCACGACCACCTCGAAGGCCAGCCGCCGGCCGTCGACCTTGACCAGCTCGGCCCGGGCCGCCACCGTACGCCCGACCGGCGTGGCCGCCCGGTGCTCCAGCTCGACGCGGGTGCCGACGGTCGTCGACCCGGACGGCAGCCGGGTCGCGGTGGCCGCCACGGTGGCCGCCTCGGCCAGTGCGAGCACCCGGGGCGTGCCGAGCACCGGCACGTCGCCCGAGCCCACCGCCTGGGCGGTGTCCGTGTCCGTGACGGTCAGCTCGACCCGGGCGGTCAGGCCCGGGACGAAGGGCGACTCCGGCTGCTCCTGCATGGGCCGAGCCTAGTGCAGCGGCCCCGGGGCCGGAGGGCGTCCGGACCGCCCGCAGCGGCCCGTCCGGCGGCCTCAGGCGCGGGCGACCGGCCCGGCCGGCGGGCGGTCGGCGTCGGCGGCCCCGTCGCACGCCGTTAACCTTGTCCGCGATGGCCGTGCTGACTGATCCCCCGCCCCCCGCCCCCGCCGGACCGACCGCGTCCCCCGACGGCGGGCGCCGTCGCGTGGTGGCGATGGCGATCTGGGGGATCGCCTTCGTGGCCGCCTGGCTCGCCATCGGCCTGCCGACCGACCCGGCGTACGCGTTCCTCTGGATCTGGGCGGGCACCATCGCCTGGCACTCGTCCCGCCCGTGGCGCAGCCACCTGCGCTTCGCCCGGGACTGGATCCCGGTGGTGCTGCTGCTGGCCGCGTACAACCTCTCCCGGGGGTTCGCCGACAACGGCGCGACGCCGCACGCCATGGAGCTGATCGTCGCCGACCGCTTCCTCACCGGCTGGGCCACCGGCGGCGAGGTGCCCACCATCTGGCTCCAGCAGCACCTCTACCGGCCCGACCAGGTGCACTGGTGGGACGTGGCGGTCAGCTGGATCTACTTCTCGCACTTCGTGGCGACGCTCGCCGCCGCCGCGGTGCTCTGGCTGCGGGACCGCGGGCGCTGGGGCGCGTACATGCGGCGGTGGGGCTTCCTCTGCGCGGCCGGGCTGGCCACCTACTTCCTCTACCCGGCCGCCCCGCCGTGGTGGGCCGCCCAGAACGGGCTGCTCGGCGACGTGGCCCGAATCTCCACCCGCGGGTGGAAGGAGATCGGCATGCACGGCGCGGGCAACCTGCTCAACGCCGGGCAGATCGCCTCCAACCCGGTGGCCGCCATGCCGTCGCTGCACACCGCCTTCGCCCTGTTCGTGGTCCTGTTCTTCCTCCGGGCGACGCGGAAGCGCTGGTGGCCGCTACTGCTCGCCTATCCGCTGGCGATGACCTTCACGCTGATCTACAGCGGCGAGCACTACCTGATCGACGTGCTGGTCGGCTGGGCGTACGTCGGGCTGACCTTCCTGGTGGTAGGGCTGGCCGAGCGCTGGTGGGCGGCCCGCCGGACGCGCCGCGCCGCGCTCGCCCCGGCCGGGAAGGCCGCCCCCGCCGACGCCTCGACCCGGGCGGCCAACCCGCCTGCCCCCGCGCCCGCCGCCGGATCCTCCGCCGCGGGTCCGGCCGGTGCCGCGCCCGCCGCCGACCCGGCCACGGTGCCGGCCGAGCGCTGACCGTCCGGGCGATCGACCCGGCTCAGCCCGGTCGGCCCTGACCGGCCCGCCGGGCGGCGTGCGCCCGATCGGTCAGCTCCGCGGCCAGCTCCCACGCCTCGGCCAGGTCCCGGTCCAGCGCCGCCGCGCCCGAGCCGCCGGCCGTGTCCGCGTGCACCGTGGCCAGCCGCAGCCGCCGCTGCGCCGGCCCCTGGGTCACCCGCACGCTCTGGATCCGCGCGTACGGGACCAGCGTCAACCGGCGGGTCAGCAGCCCGGAGCGGGCCACGAAGACCTGCTCGTCGAGGCCGGCGCCGACCCGCGCCCGGCTCAGTGGGCGCAGCCAGCGGGCCCGCCGGGGCGGCAGCGTGGCGGGCAGCGCCGCCAGCCGGACGCCGGGAAGCACCTCCGCGACGACCAGCTCGCCGGTGCGCGCGTCGCCGACCGGCAGCAGCCGGTCCGGGCGGTTGCGGTCGTCCGGCTCGGCGGCCGAGTAGCCGGCCACCTCCAGGCGCAGCCGCAGCCAGCCCTTCATCCGCCAGAGCAGCGGCCAGGTCACCCCGACGGTCTGCACCCGGTGCAGCGGCACGGTCTGCATCCGGGTCTCCAGCAGCCCGTTGCGCACCCGCAGCGCGTCGCCGTCCCGGTCGAGCCGGAAACTCCAGTCGTCGAGCACCCGGCGGACCGGTTGCAGCACCACGCCGGCCATCGCGGTCAGCGTGCTGGCCACCGCGATGAACGACCAGGACCCCTCGGAGAGGAACTGTGCCACCACGAAGGCCAGGCCGAACGGGAGCAGGAACGCCTGCGGGGTGAGCAGCTGGCTGACCAGCAGGTCCTGGTTGCGGACGCTGTGCAGCCGGCGGCCCGCCGGTACGGGCGCGGGCGGCGCTCCGGCGGCGGGCGTGCCGGCGGCGGGCGGGACGGCCTCCGGGGCGCGGCCGGCCACGGCCAACAGCCGCTGCCGCAGCGCGGTCGCCTCGGCCACGCTCAGGTACGCCAGCGGCGCCTCGGTCTTGCCCCCGCCGACGACCTCCAGCCGCAGCTCGGCCAGCCCGGTGAGCTGCGCGAGCAGCGGCCGGACCACCTCCACGGCCTGCAGACGCTCCAGCGGGATCGCCCGCGTACGCCGCCAGAGCAGCCCCTCGTGCACCCGCAGCTCGCGCCCCACGACGTGGTAGCCGGTGTTCCACCAGCTGATCACCGACAGCACGGTGGCGCCGAGGGCGAAGACCGCGACCAGCACGGCGAACCAGCCGAAGCCGACGCGGGACAGCGTCGACCAGGAGAGCCCGGCGATCACCACGACCAGCGACTTCGCGCCGTGCAGCGCCGGGCTCAGCGGGTGCAGCCGCTGCCGCGGCTCCTCTCCGGCCGGCGGGGGTGCTCCCGGCCCACCCGGCGCAGGCGGCCCCCATGGGCCGGGTCCCGCCGCCGGGGGATGACCCGCCCCTGGCCAGGGCGGCGCGGGTGGGCCGTACCCGGGCGGGGGCCCGGGCGGGCCGTAGCCGGGCGGCGGCGCGGCGTGCCCGTAGCCGGGCGGTGGTGCGGGCTGCGCGTTCCCGGGCCACGGGCCGGGCGGGTGGGCGTACCCCGGTTGCGGTGGCCACGGGTGACCGTTCCGGGGCGGCTCGGCGCCGGCCGGCGGCGGCGCGGCGGCGGGCGGGTGCGGCGGCGGACCGCCGGGCTCCGGTTCGGCCGGGCCCTCGCTCACAGTCCCTCCGCCCGGTCCTCGCCGAGCGCGGTGAGCCGGTCCCGCAGCCGGGACGCCTCCGCCGGTCGCAGGCCCGGCACCCGGGCGTCGCTCGCCGCCGCGGCGGTGTGCAGTTGCACGGTGGCGAGGTCGAACGCGCGCTCCAGCGGCCCGGCGCTCACGTCGACGAACTGCATCCGGGAGTACGGCACGATGGACAGCCGCCGCACCAGCAGGCCGTGCCGGACGAGCAGGTCGTCGGCGCGTTCGGCGTAGCCCCAGGCGCGCACCGCGCGGACGATGGTGACCGCCCGCCAGGCGGCCAGCAGCAGCGCCACGCCCAGGGCGGCGCCGAGCAGCCAGTGGCCGGCGATCGCCCAGGCCACGCCGAGGGCCACCAGTGCCACGGCGAGCACGATGCCGAGCCGGATCAGCTCCACCCAGATCAGGTCGCGGGAGATCGGCTGCCACCGGACGGTGTCCGGCCAGGGCTCCAGGGGGCCGGTCGGGGCCGGCGGCCGGCCGGCGAGGTCGTCACCGTTCACCGGGTGATCCGCTGCGCTCGCTCACGATTCGAGCGTAGGCGATCCGGGCACCGGTACGACCTCGCGCAGGAAGCCGCGCGCGTCGAGGAAGTCGCCCAGGGATCCGCGGTGCGCGGGACAGGCCAGCCACGTCTTGCGCCGCTCGGGCTGATGCAGGCGGGGATTGTTCCAGCGCAGCTCCCACACGGCGGGTGCACGACAACCCCGCGCCGAGCAGATCAGCGCGTCGTCGGGGGGAGTGGGAGTGGTCACCGGGGCGAGTCTAGGGCCGCACGCCGGGAGCTTTAGCGCCGGGCGGCCACGGGGGGAGCCGCCCGGCGACGGGGTGAATCGTACACACGCCGGACCCCATGTTGTCCACCCGTGTTCAGGGTTTTCCGTGCCAGGGGACGGCGCGGCGAAATTCGTCCCTCTCCCACCCTCGGCTCTCAGCTGGGCATGACAGTCTTGATACGCACCACGCCGCGACGACGACCATGCTGTGGAGGACCGGTGGCCCAGCCGACCACGCCCGACGCCCCGACCCCGACCGAGGCCGCGCCGGACGC
The DNA here is from genome assembly GCF_040609975.1 of Micromonospora sp. NPDC004551. Classification (NCBI taxonomy): domain Bacteria; kingdom Bacillati; phylum Actinomycetota; class Actinomycetes; order Micromonosporales; family Micromonosporaceae; genus Micromonospora; species Micromonospora sp. NPDC004551. The sequence goes on from NZ_JBEXLM010000004.1 coordinate 32,255, forward strand.
GCCGCCCCCGGCGACCACCACCCCGGCGCAGGACGCCACCCTGCTGGAGCGGGCGTTGTTCGAGATCAAGCGGGTGATCGTCGGCCAGGACCGGATGGTCGAGCGGATGTTCGTGGCGCTGCTCGCCCGGGGCCACTGCCTGCTGGAGGGTGTGCCCGGCGTCGCCAAGACCCTCGCCGTGGAGACCCTGGCCCGGGTGGTCGGCGGGTCGTTCGCCCGGGTGCAGTTCACCCCGGACCTGGTGCCGGCCGACATCATGGGCACCCGGATCTACCGGCAGTCCAGCGAGAAGTTCGACGTCGAGCTGGGGCCGGTCTTCGTCAACTTCCTGCTCGCCGACGAGATCAACCGGGCCCCGGCGAAGGTGCAGTCGGCGCTGCTGGAGGTGATGAGCGAACGCCAGGTGTCCATCGGCGGCGAGACCCACCGGGTGCCCGACCCGTTCCTGGTGATGGCCACCCAGAACCCGATCGAGCAGGAGGGCGTCTACCCGCTGCCGGAGGCGCAGCGGGACCGGTTCCTCATGAAGATCGTGGTGGGCTACCCGACCGACGCCGAGGAGCGGGAGATCGTCTACCGGATGGGCGTCGCCCCGCCCGAGCCGGCCCGGGTGTTCGACACCCCGGACCTCATCGCGCTCCAGCACAAGGCCGACCAGGTCTTCGTCCACAACGCGCTGGTCGACTACGCGGTCCGGCTGGTCCTCGCCACCCGGGCCCCCGCCGAGCACGGCATGCCCGACGTCGCGCAGCTCATCCAGTACGGCGCCAGCCCGCGCGCCTCGCTCGGCCTGGTGCGAGCCACCCGGGCGCTGGCGCTGCTGCGCGGCCGCGACTACGCCCTGCCGCAGGACGTGCAGGACATCGCCCCGGACATCCTGCGGCACCGGCTGGTGCTCAGCTACGACGCGCTCGCCGACGACGTGCCGGCCGACCACATCGTGCACCGGGTGATGTCGACCATCCCGCTGCCCGCGGTCGCGCCGCGCCAGCAGGCCACGCCGCCGCCACCGGCCGTCCCGCACGGCGGCTGGCCCGGGCAGCGGCCGTGACCCCACCAGCCCGGCTGCCGGCCAGCGGCGAGCGCTCCGGCGCCGTCCTCGCCCGGTTGCAGCTCATGGTCACCCGGAAGCTCGACGGGCTGCTCCAGGGCGACTACGCCGGGCTGCTGCCCGGCCCGGGCAGCGAGGCGGGGGAGTCGCGTGAATACCGCCCCGGCGACGACGTACGCCGGATGGACTGGCCGGTCACCGCCCGCACCACGATGCCGCACGTCCGGCGTACGGTGGCCGACCGGGAGCTGGAGACCTGGCTGGCGGTCGACCTCTCGGCGAGCCTGGACTTCGGCACCGGGCGGTGGCTCAAGCGGGACGTGGTGGTCGCCGCGGCGGCCGCCCTGGCCCACCTGACCGTGCGGGGCGGCAACCGGATCGGCGCGGTGGTCGGCACCGGCGCGCCCGTGCCGGCGGGTCGCCGGCGGGGCGGCTCCCCGCCCGCCGGGCCGGGGACCCTGCAACGGCTGCCCGCCCGCGCCGGCCGCAAGGAGGCGCAGGGGCTGCTGCGGGCCATCGCCGGCACGGAGGTCCGGCCCGGCCGCAGCGACCTGGGCGTCCTCGTCGACATGCTCAACCGCCCGCCGCGCCGGCGGGGCGTGGCCGTGGTGATCTCCGACTTCCTCGCGCCGCCGCAGCAGTGGGGCCGGCCGATCCGTAAGCTGCGGGTCCGGCACGACGTGCTGGCCGTCGAGGTGGTCGACCCGCGCGAGCTGGAACTGCCCGACGTGGGGGTGCTGCCGGTGGTCGACCCGGAGACGGGCGAGCTGCACGAGGTGCAGACCGCCGACCCGCGCCTGCGCCGCCGCTACGCCGAGTCGGCGGCCGCCCAGCGCGCGGCGATCGCCGCCGAGCTGCGCACCGCCGGCGCGGCCCACCTGCGACTGCGTACCGACCGAGACTGGCTGCTGGACATGGTGCGTTTCGTGGCCGCGCAGCGGCACGCCCGCACCCGAGGGACGACTCGATGATCCGTTTTCTGCAACCGTGGTGGCTGCTGGCCGTGCTGCCGGTGCTCGCCCTCGCCGCCGCGTACGTCTGGCGGCAGCTGCACCGCCGGCACTACGCCATGCGGTTCACCAACGTGGACCTGCTGCGCACCCTGGCGCCGAAGGGGCTGGGCTGGCGGCGGCACGTGGCGGCCACCGCGTTCCTGCTCTGCCTGCTGGTGCTCGCCACGGGGCTGGCCCGGCCGGCGATCGACACCAAGGAGCCCCTCGAACGGGCGACCGTGATGCTCGCCATCGACGTGTCGCTGTCGATGCAGGCCGACGACGTGGCGCCGAACCGGCTGGAGGCGGCGCAGGAGGCGGCCAAGCAGTTCGTCGGCGAGCTGCCGGAGAGCTACAACCTCGGGCTGGTGTCCTTCGCCAAGTCGGCCAACGTGCTGGTGCCGCCCACCAAGGACCGCGGCGCCGTGACCACGGCCATCGACGGGCTGGTGCTGGCCGAGGCGACCGCCACCGGTGAGGCGGTCTTCACCTGCCTGGAGGCGATCCGCTCGGTGCCGGCGGACGGCGCGGCCGGCATCCCGCCGGCCCGGATCGTGCTGCTCTCCGACGGCTACCGCACCTCGGGCCGCTCGGTGGAGGAGGCGGCCGCGGCGGCGCAGGCGGCCAACGTGCCGGTCTCCACCATCGCGTTCGGCACCGACTCGGGCCAGGTGGACATCGGCGGTCAGCTCCAGCGGGTGCCGGTGGACCGGATGGCGCTGTCGCAGCTCGCGGAGACCACGCAGGGCTACTTCTACGAGGCGGCCTCGGTCAGCGAGCTGAAGCAGGTCTACCAGGACATGGGCAGCTCGATCGGGTTCCGGACCGAGCCGCGGGAGATCACCCAGTGGTACGCGGGGATAGCGCTGCTCCTCGCGCTCTGCGCGGGGGCGTCGAGCCTGCTCTGGTCGTCCCGCCTGATCTGAGGCGGGGCGGCCGGGGCCCGGCCGGTGGTGGTCAGTGACCGCCGCCGGCCAGGACGAAGAGGACGGCCACCCAGACGGCGGCGAGGGTGAAGCCCAGCGGGGCGACGTAACGGCTCATGGGACTGCTCCGTGGCGACGGCGGTCCGGGGCGGGGCGGACCGCGGGGGTGGATCAGGGCGTACGCGCACGAAGTCGTGACCGGGGTGCTCCGCCGGACCGCGCAGAACAGTCGCCCCGGCGGGAGCGCCGAGGAGAGCGGGGCGGTGCGGAGGGCGGGAAGCGGGGTCAGCGCTGCCGACTGAGTCGTGGCTCAGCGGGGCTGACGGTCGGCCCGGCCACGACTGGGAGGATCGCTATCTCGCACAGCGATCACCTCCTGCGGTCGGCGGGGCCCGGCACGCGGGCGATCCACTGCCCGCAAACGTCGATCATCGTACACCCGGCGCCCCCGCGGCACGCACTCGGCCGACCGGTCCGCCGGCCCGGGCCGACCGGGTCGCCGGGCAGGCCGCCGACCTGGCACGGGTTAGCGCTTACCCCCGGGTAACCCCTAGGCTCCGACCGACCGAGAGATCAGCTGAGCAGAGGGGGAACCGTGGCCCGTACCGTGCTGGTGACCGGCGGAAACCGGGGAATCGGCCTGGCCATCGCGCAGGCCTTCGCCAAGCAGGGCGACCGGGTGGCGGTGACCCACCGCAGCGGCGAGGCCCCGGCGGGGCTGTTCGGCGTGAAGTGTGACGTGACCGACGCCGAGGCGGTCGACGCCGCGTTCGCCGCCGTCGAGGCCGAACTCGGCCCGGTCGAGGTGCTGGTGGCCAACGCCGGCATCACCGACGACACGCTGCTTCTGCGGATGTCCGAGGAGCAGTTCACCCGGGTGCTCGACACCAACCTCACCGGCGCGTTCCGCTGCGCCAAGCGGGCCTCGACGAAGATGCTCCGGGCCAAGTGGGGCCGGATGATCTTCATCTCCTCGGTCGTCGGCCTCGCCGGCGGCGCGGGCCAGGTCAACTACGCGGCCAGCAAGGCCGGCCTGGTCGGCGTGGCCCGGTCGATCACCCGCGAGCTGGGCACCCGCAACATCACGGCGAACGTGGTGGCGCCCGGCTTCATCGACACCGACATGACCGCCGGGCTGCCCGAGGAGCGCAAGGCGGAGATCCGCAAGTCGATCCCGGCGGGCCGGATGGCCAGTCCGGAGGAGGTCGCCGCGGCGGTCACCTGGCTCGCCTCGGACGCGGCCGCGTACGTCTCCGGCGCCGTCATCCCGGTCGACGGCGGCCTGGGCATGGGTCACTGAGAAAGTACGGAGGGAACTGCACTATGTCCGGACTCCTGGCCGGTAAGCGGCTGCTGGTCACCGGCGTCATCACCGACGCCTCGATCGCCTTCTCGGTGGCGAAGCTCGCCCAGGAGAACGGCGCGCAGGTCGTGCTCACCGGCTACGGCCGGCTCTCCCTGGTCGAGCGGATCGCCAAGCGGCTGCCCGAGCCGGCGCCGGTGATCGAGCTGGACGTCACCAACGCCGAGCACCTGGCCGGGCTGGCCGACAAGGTGCGCGAGCACGTCGACGGCCTCGACGGGGTGGTGCACTCCATCGGCTTCGCCCCGCAGAGCTGCCTCGGCGGCGGCTTCCTCGACGCGCCCTGGGAGGACGTGGCGACCGCCCTTCAGGTCTCCACCTACTCCTACAAGTCCCTGGCCATGGCGGCGCTGCCGCTGATGTCCGAGGGTGGCGCCGTGGTGGGCCTCACCTTCGACGCCACCAAGGCCTGGCCGGTCTACGACTGGATGGGCGTGGCCAAGGCCGGGCTGGAGTCCGCCTCCCGCTACCTGGCCCTGCACCTGGGCAAGCGGGGCATCCGCAGCAACCTGGTCGCCGCCGGGCCGCTGCGCACCATCGCCGCCAAGTCCATCCCCGGCTTCGAGCAGTTCGAGGACGCCTGGGCCGAGCGCGCCCCGCTGGGCTGGAACCTGACCGACCAGGAGCCGGCCGCCCGGGCCTGCCTGGCGCTGCTGTCCGACTGGTTCCCGGCCACCACGGGCGAGATCGTCCACGTCGACGGCGGCTACCACGCCATCGGCGCCTGAGACCCGGACCCCACGTCCCGGGGTGGCCGCCGGATCGTCCCGGCCGTCGGGGGAGAATGACACCATGGCGTACGACGCGTTGGTGCTGGTCTCCTTCGGCGGCCCGGAGCGGCCCGAGGACGTGCTGCCCTTCCTGCAGAACGTGACCCGGGGCCGCGGCGTGCCGCCCGAGCGGCTCGCCGAGGTCGCCGAGCACTACCAGCACTTCGGCGGGGTGTCCCCGATCAACCAGCAGTGCCGTGACCTGCTCGCCGCCATCCGGGCGGATTTCGCGGCGAACGGCCTCGACCTGCCGCTCTACTGGGGCAACCGCAACTGGGACCCGATGCTCGCCGACACGGTGGCGCAGATGCGCGACGACGGCGTCCAGCGGGCCCTGGCCTTCGTCACCAGCGCCTACGGCGGCTACTCGTCCTGCCGGCAGTACCAGGAGGACATCGCCGCGGCCCGGGCCGCGGTCGGCCCGGACGCCCCGCTGATCGAGAAGCTGCGCCAGTTCTGGGACCACCCGGGCTTCGTCGAGCCGCACGCCGACGCGGTCCGGGCCGCGCTGGCGCAGCTCGACCCGGCCCGGCGGGAGAGCACCCGGCTGGTGTTCACGGCGCACTCGGTCCCGGTGTCGGCGGCCGCCACCGCCGGCCCGCACGGCGGCCGCTACACCGCCCAGCTCGCCGAGACCGCCCGGCTGGTGCACGCCGCCGCCGCGCCTGACCTGCCCTACGACCTGGTCTGGCAGAGCCGCTCCGGGCCGCCGCAGGTGCCGTGGCTGGAGCCGGACATCAACGATCACCTGGCCACGCTGGCCGGCCAGGGCGTGACCGGCGTGGTGGTCAGCCCCATCGGGTTCGTCTCGGACCACCTGGAGGTGGTCTGGGACCTGGACACCGAGGCCCTCGACACGGCCAAGCAGCTCGGCCAGGACTTCGTCCGCGCCGGCACGCCGGGCACCGACCCGCGGTTCGTGGCGATGGTCCGCGAGCTGGTGCTGGAGCGGCACGCCCCGGACGGGGAGCGCTACTTCCGCCGCCTCGGCGAACTGCCCACCTGGGACACCTGCCCGGCGCTGTGCTGCGTGCCCCCGGCCCGCCGGCCCTGAGCCGGACCACCTCCGACACCCCGTGGGGACGACACATGCATGACCGCAAGCCGGTGCAGAGCTGGCTCACCGACATGGACGGTGTGCTGGTGCACGAGGGGCAGCCGGTGCCCGGCGCACCCGAGTTCGTCAAGAGGCTGCGCGCCTCCGGCAAGCCGTTCCTGGTGCTCACCAACAACTCGATCTACACGCCGCGCGACCTCCAGGCCCGGCTGGCCCGGATGGGGCTGGACGTGCCGGAGGAGGCGATCTGGTCCTCGGCGCTGGCGACCGCCCAGTTCCTGGCCGACCAGCGGCCGGGCGGCACCGCATACGTGATCGGCGAGGCCGGTCTCACCACGGCGCTGCACGCGGTGGGCTACGTGCTCAGCGACTTCGCCCCCGACTACGTGGTGCTGGGGGAGACCCGCACCTACAGCTTCGAGGCGATCACCAAGGCGATCCGGCTGATCAACGACGGGGCCCGGTTCATCTGCACCAACCCGGACGCCACCGGCCCGTCGGTGGAGGGCGCGCTGCCGGCCGCCGGTTCGGTGGCCGCGATGATCTCCAAGGCGACCGGGGTGGAGCCGTACTTCGTGGGCAAGCCCAACCCCATGATGATGCGCTCAGCGTTGAACACCATCGACGCGCACTCCGAGTCCACCGCGATGATCGGCGACCGGATGGACACCGACATCCTCTGCGGCCTGGAGGCCGGGCTCGAGACGATCCTGGTGCTCACCGGGATCAGCAGCCGGGCCGAGGCCGAGCGCTACCCCTACCGGCCGTCCCGGATCGTCAACTCCGTGGCCGACCTGATCGACGAGGTCTGAGCCGGGCTCAGGGGCGCAGCGGGGCGTTGCAGGCGGCCACCAGGGCCTGCCGGCAGGCGGTGGTCAACGGCCGCAGCGCCGCGTCCCGCTGCTGCGCCTCGAAGGTGTTCACGGCCCCGCCCGGGGCGCTCTCCCCGGCCAGGGCGAGCACCCGGTCCAGCACGGCCGCGCGGGCGAACAGCCGGCGGGACCGCGGGTCGAAGCCGGGGGGCAGGTCCGTACCGCTGTCCGGGCGGCGCAGCGCGGCGAGCGCGCCGGCCAGCTCGGGCCGCCACTGGGCCACGTCGAGCCGGGTCAGCGCGGCGGTCGTCTCCGCCAGCGCGGTGGCCAGTTCGGCCTCCGCCTCGGCGGCGCCGGGCGCGATCAGCGACGCCTTCGGCGCGTCGGCCGGCAGCGGGTAGACCCGCCAGAGCACCGTCTCCCAGGTCATCCCCGAGCCCGAGGTGTGCGTGCGCACCTCCGGGACGAAACCGAGCCCGCTGGCCACCACGGCCTCGCCGGCCAGCAGCGCCGCGCCGGTGAAGTCGCCGGGACCGGGCAGCCCGCGCGGGTCGCCCGGCGCGGGCAGCACCAGGCGGATCTCGTCCGGCGAGAGCTTGGCCAGGCTGGGCAGCGCCTCCCGCAGGGACACGTCGGTCCAGGTGCCGGGGGCGTCGGCGACCAGGTGCTCCTCGTCGCCGGCGATCTCGTCGGCGACCTCGTCGAACGGCACCAGGCCGGCGCGCCAGGCGCGTACCCAGGCGACGAAGCGGCTCGACCGGCGCGGAGCCAGCGTGGCCGCGCCCGTTGCGGGGGAGGACATGCCGAAAGGGTACGTGCTCGCCGCCGTCGCTGTCTCGGCTGCCGCTCCGGCGGCGTGACCTGCCCCCAACTACCCCCTTCGCCCCTTTCTGTGCCGCCGGTGGGGCTCCTGGTCGGCGCGTCGCCGGGCGGCGCGCCGGGCCGGTGGCTAGCGTGATCACATGGCGGGGCGATACGACGGCGACGTGCTGGCGGGCGACTGGCGGCGGCGGAAGGTGATCCCGGAGGTCGACGCCGAACCCGACCTGGTGGTCGAGGACGCCGACTCCGGGTTCTGCGGCGCGGTGGTCGGGTTCGACTCCGGCGCCGTGGTCCTGGAGGACCGGCACGGCCGGCGGCGCAACTTCCCCCTGCTGCCCGCCGCGTTCCTGCTCGACGGCCAGCCGGTCACGCTGCGCCGCCCGGCCCGCGCCCCGGTGCCCGCCGCCCGGCGGCGCACCGCCTCCGGCTCGATCGCCGTCGACAACGTCCGGGCGCAGGTCGCCAAGGCCAGCCGGATCTGGGTCGAGGGCGTGCACGACGCGGCGCTGGTCGAGCGGATCTGGGGCGACGACCTGCGGATCGAGGGCGTCGTGGTGGAACCCCTCGACGGCATCGACGACCTCGCCGCCGAGGTGCGCGCCTTCGAGCCCGGCCCGGGCCGCCGGCTCGGTGTGCTGGTCGACCACCTGGTGCCCGGCTCGAAGGAGAGCCGGATCGTCGCGCAGGTCACCTCGCCGCACGTGCTGGTCACCGGGCACCCGTACGTCGACGTGTGGCAGGCCGTGAAGCCCCGGGCGCTGGGCATCCCGGCCTGGCCCGTGGTGCCGCCGGGGCGGCCGTGGAAGGAGGGCGTCTGCGCGGCGCTCGGGGTGGGCGAGCCGGCGGAGATGTGGCGGCGCATTCTGTCCCGGGTGGACAGTTTCGCTGATGTGGAGACGCCGTTGATCAACGCGATGGAGCGTCTGATCGATTTCGTGACGTTGCCTTCGTGAGTGGTTGCGGTTCAGGCCCCCGGCCCGTCGTGCGCGGGCTGCGCGGGTCGGTGCCGGCAGTCGGTGGGTGGGAACCTTTGGGGGCGCTACGAACTTGATGACGCGGACGGATCGCGGGGTGACTCATCTGCGTCATCAAGTTCCGCGGGATGAGTCACCTGCGTCATGGTTCCGCGGGATGAGTCACCTGCGTCATCAAGTCTGTAGCGGCTGGAAGGGATCTGGTTGGCCGCTCGGGGCGGTCAGGGCTCCTCGTCGGGGTTTCGGGTGAAGACGAAGGTGGCGATGTCCAGGGCCACCGGGTGGCCGCTCTCGTCGCGGATGACGGTGAGGAGTTCGCCGTCCTGGGAGCCGGAGCGGCCGCGCCAGCGGTCGGGCGCCTCCGGCGTGAAGCGGAGCAGCGGGCGGCCCACCTGGCCGCCCACCAGGTCGCCGGCGGGGTCGATGCGGAACTCGTACTCACCGCCCATCCACCACCAGCGGCCGGTCAGGTCGGCAAGCTCGGCGGGCGGCGCCTCGGCGGGGCGCCACGGGGTGGGGGCGGCCGGCTCGGCGTCGAGCACCAGGGTGACGATCTCCCGGGCCAGGGCGACGACGTGGTGGCCGGCGCGCAGCCCGTACGAGTTGGCGAAGTCGACCACGGCGGTGCGGGTGGGGCGGTGCACGGCCAGGCCGGCGACGTATCCGGGCATCGAGCCGCCGTGGCCCACGTACACGCGGTCACCGACGCGGTAGAGCTCCACGCCCAGGCCGTGGCCGCCGGTCCAGGCGTCCAGGTCGCTGATCACCACGGGCGCGCACATCTCGGTCAGCGTCGCCGGGGCGAGAACGTCGGGAGCCGGGTCGGCCAGGAAGGCGGCCCAGCGGGCCAGGTCCTCGACCGTCGACCAGAGCTGGCCGGCCGGCGCCATCGCCCCGGTGTCGGTACGCGGCTCCTCGCGCAGCGTCTCGTGCCAGGGGTGCACCACGTAGCCGCGGGCGTAGGGCTCGGTCGGGTGGTAGGTGGTGCGGCGCATGCCCAGCGGTTCGAGCAGCCGCTCGCGGAGCAGGTCGGCCCAGGGTGTGCCGGTGATCCGCTCCAGCACCCCGCCGAGCAGCCCGTACGCCAGGTTCGAGTAGTGGTAGACGTGGTGGGGCGGGTGGGCGATCTTCGCCGGGGTGAGCCCGGCGAGCAGGGTCTCCAGGTCCGTGCCCGCGGCCCGCTCCCACCACTGCCCGTCCGGCTCCCGCTGGAGGCCGCTCGCGTGCCCGAGCAGCTGGCGCAGGGTGAGCGCGCCGACCGGAGTGCCGGGCAGGTGCTTGTCCAGCGGGTCGTCCAGGGCCAGCCGGCCGGCGTCGCGCTGCTGCATCACCAGCACGGCGGTCATGGTCTTGCTGATCGAGCCGATCCGGTACTGGAGGTCGGCGTCGGGGCGGGGCTGCTCGCCGGCGAGCGCGACGTGCGCCAGGGCGCCGTCCCGGACCACGCCGAGGGCGAGGGAGGGGCCGCGCCCCTCCGCCTGCGCCCTGGCGACCAGCAGGTCCACCTGTCGGGCGGTCTCGGGCAGCAGGGTCATGGCGTCCTCCTCGGCGTCGTCGGCGCGCTGCCGAGCTTAGATGATCATGCGGGTCGTTGCGGGGTGCGTCGGCGTGTCACGATTCAAGGGTGGACGCCGTGTTCTGGATCGTGCTGGGTGTGCTGCTGGCGGTCGCCGAGATCTTCACGACGACGCTCTTCCTGATCATGTTCGCGGCCGGTGCGTTCGCCGCCGCCGGCGCCGCCGCGCTCGGAGCGCCGGTCGCCCTCCAGGCGCTGGTCTTCGCGGTGGTCTCCGCGCTGTCGGTGGCCCTGGTCCGGCCGGTGATCAAGCGGCACGCCATGCCGGCGCTGGAGAGCGGCGACCAGCCGTTCGGCGTCGAGGCGATCGAGGGGTCCACGGCCGTGGTGCTGGAGGCGGTGGACGCCGACCGCGGGCTCGTCAAGATCGACGGTGAGCTGTGGACGGCCCGCTCGTACGACGCGACGCGCAGCTACGCGGCGGGTGAGCGGGTGCAGGTGATAAAGGTCCGGGGCGCGACCGCCCTGGTCTGGCAGGACGAGATTTCCACCCCGGGCGGGCTGCCCCAAGGGGAAAGGTGAGGATATGGAGTTTGCAGCGATCGTTCTGATCGCCGTCGCCGTGATCGTCGTGGTGACGCTCGTGAAGGCCGTGCGCATCGTGCCGCAGCAGCGCCAGGACGTGGTGGAGCGGCTGGGCAAGTACAAGCGGACCTTGAACCCGGGGCTCAACCTGCTGGTGCCGTACATCGACGCGGTGCGGACCAAGGTCGACATGCGGGAGCAGGTGGTCAGCTTCCCGCCGCAGCCGGTGATCACCTCGGACAACCTCGTCGTCTCGATCGACACGGTGCTCTACTTCAAGGTGGTCGACTCGGTCCGGGCCACCTACGAGATCTCCAACTTCCTCCAGGCCATCGAGCAGCTCACCGTCACCACGCTGCGCAACGTGATCGGCTCGCTCGACCTGGAGCGGGCGCTGACGAGCCGCGAGGAGATCAACCGGCACCTATCCGGGGTGTTGGACGAGACCACGGGCCGCTGGGGCATCAAGGTGACCCGGGTCGAGATCAAGGCGATCGAGCCGCCGCCGAGCATCCGCGACTCGATGGAGAAGCAGATGCGCGCCGAGCGGGACCGCCGCGCCGCCATCCTCAACGCCGAGGGGCACAAGCAGTCGCAGATCCTCACGGCCGAGGGTGAGAAGCAGGCCGCCGTGCTGCGCGCCGACGGTGACCGGCAGGCCCGGATCCTCCAGGCGGAGGGCCAGGCCAAGGCGATCCGTACGGTCTTCGACGCGATCCACCAGGCCAACCCGAGCCAGAAGGTGCTCGCCTACCAGTACCTTCAGGCGCTGCCGCAGATCGCCAACGGCACCGCCAACAAGGTCTGGATCGTCCCGACCGAGCTGACCAAGGCCCTGGAGGGCATGGGCGGCGCGCTCGGCGGCCTGGCCAACATGGTCGGCGACGTGCCGTCGCCGGAGGCCACCAAGAGCGCCGGCGAGGTCGAGCGGGAGGCGGCCGAGGCCGCGCAGGCCGCCGCCACCGCGGCCCAGGAGATCCACGACGAGGTACGCGTCGCCGAGGCGCAGGCCACCGGCGGCAACGCCCCGCAGGGGCTGCCGGCGCCCGAGCCGGTCTCCCCGCAGAGCCTGCTCAACGACCCGTCGGATCAGCGCGAACGGGGCTGACCGGCCCCCGCCGACAAATCCGAGAATCGCTCATACGGCGCCCCGGCGCCTGCCACCATCGGTCTCAGGACGGGTGGAGGGCAGGGCCGGGGCGCCGTCGCGCGTCCCCCCGCCGCCCGCGTGTGGAGCGAGGTGACGCATGAAGGATCCGGCGAACCGGCTTTTCTCCAGGACCCCGGTCCCCGGCGCGCACGACCCGGCCGGGCCGCTCGGCACCCGGCGAACCGGGGGCGGGTTCGGGGTGCTGCCGTTCGTCTCCGAGCCCGGGCCGGCCGCCCCGGCCACCGACGCGAGCTGGGCCTGGTCGGTCCGCCGGTTCGCCCGCGCGGCGGTCTGGCTGCTGCCCGCGTACGCGGTCCTCTACGGCCTGGTGGCGATGGCCAGCGACGGCGGGGTGGGCAACGACCCCTATCCGGCCGACGGCCAGCCGGTCTACCTCATCGGCTGGGTGGCCGCGGTCTGGCTCGGGCTGCTCGCCCTGCTGGCGCTGACCGGCCTGCTGGCCGCGACCCGGTGCCGGCGGATCGCCCTCGTCGGGCTGCTGGCCAGCATCGGCGGGATGGTGCTCATGCTGCCGTTCGCCGGGCTGGCCGAGGAGGCACCGGTCTTCGGCACCACCGCGCGCAGCCTCGTGCTGGTCGGCGCCACCTTCTACAGCCTGGGCTGGTTCCTCACCGGCTGGTCGGTCGCCCGGTCCGGGATGTTCTCCTACGGCGACGGGATCATGCTGATGATCGCCGCCCCGCTGCTCGGCCTGGGCGGCGCGCTCATCGGCTCCCTGCAGACCTTCGGCGCGATCTTCGTGCTGATCGCCGGCATCGGCATCGGCTACCGCTCCGGCCGCCTGGTGCCGGCGGTGATCGCCCAGGACGCGCTGGCCGCCAGCGTGACGGCCACCCCGCCCGCCCCCACGAGGGGCCCCCGCCCCACCTGAGGCGGGGAGAAGTGGCTGGGAAGTCGCCGTGAGGTAACTGACAGTTGCCTGGCGGGGTGGCCGAATCGCCGTATTCGCGGTAATCCTGGGGTGCATGCCGTCTCCCCGGTCGCCGCTGTCGCGGCTCTTCACCGTGCTCCTCGCCGGCGTTCTCGCCGGGCTCGTCCTCGCGGTCGCCGCGCTTCCCAGCGGCCTGCTCGGCGGGCTCGCGGCCAAGGCCGGCCTGGGGGCGTACGCGGAGCTGCCCGACGCGCTGCGCACCCCCGCGCAGCCGCAGCGCTCGTACCTCTACGCCAACGACGGCAAGACGCTGATCACCACGTTCTACGACGTGAACCGCACCGACGTCCCCCTCGCCGAGATCGCCCCGGTGATGCGGCAGGCGATCATCGCGGCCGAGGACCGCCGCTTCTACTCGCACGGCGGCGCGGACCTGCGCGGCATCGCCCGTGCCCTGGTCGCCAACGTCAAGGGTGGCGGCACCGAGCAGGGCGGCTCGACGCTGACCATGCAGTACGTCCGCAACGTGCTCAAGACCGACCCGACCCGCACCGCCGAGGAGCGGCAGGCCGCCACCGAGCAGACCGTCGGGCGCAAGCTCCAGGAGATCCGGTACGCGAACGCGCTGGAGCAGACGCTCAGCAAGGACGAGATCCTCAACCGCTACCTCAACATCGCGTACTTCGGCTCCGGGGCGTACGGCGTCGCCGCGGCCAGCCAGCGCTACTTCGGCAAGGCCCCGGCCGACCTGACCGTGGGCGAGGCGGCGCTGCTCGCCGGCCTGGTCCAGTCGCCCGACGAGTACAGCCCGATCGACGGCGACAAGGACCAGGCGCTCGCCCGCCGGGTGTACGTGCTCGACTCGATGGCCGAGACCGGCGCGATCACGGCGCAGCAGGCCGCCGCCGCCAAGGCGCAGCCGCTCACCCTGCACCCGACCGCCCAGCCCAACGGCTGCACCGCGGTCGCCCAGGGCCACGACGACTGGGGCTTCTTCTGCGACTACCTGCGCCAGTGGTGGCTCGCCCAGCCGGCCTTCGGCAACACCGTGAAGGAGCGCGAGCAGGCCCTGCGCCGCGGCGGCTACAGCGTGGTCACCACGCTCGACCCGAAGATCCAGCAGACCGCCCAGAAGCAGGCCACCGCCGTCTACGGCTACGGCAACAAGCGCGCCCTGCCGATCGCCGCCGTCGAGCCGGGCACCGGCCGCGTGCTCGCCATGGCGGTCAACCGGCACTACAGCCTCGCCGACAACCCGGCCGGGCAGGCGAACCACCCGAACACCGTCAACCCGCTGATCTCCGGCGGCGCCAGCGTCGACGGCTACCAGGCCGGCTCGACGTTCAAGATGTTCACCATGCTCGCCGCGCTGGAGGCGGGTAAGCCGCTCGCCACCGGCTTCGACGCCCCCGCGAAGCTGCCCACCCGGTACGGCTCCGACGCCGAGGGCAACTGCGACGGCAAATGGTGCCCGGCCAACGCCAACCCCGAGTGGATGGACGGCTACCGGATGATGTGGGACGGCTTCGGCCGCTCCGTGAACACCTACTTCGTGTGGCTGGCCGAGCAGGTCGGCGAGGACAAGGTCGTGGAGATGGCGCAGCGGCTCGGCATCACCTTCCGGGCCGACTCCGACGCCGCCTTCGCGAAGGACGACGCGGAGAACTGGGGCGCGTTCACCCTGGGCGTCGCCGCCACCACCCCGCTCGACCTGGCCAACGCGTACGCCACCGTGGCCGCCGAGGGGACGTACTGCACCCCGCTGCCGGTGGTGTCGGTGACCGCGGCCAACGGCGACAAGGTCGACGTCGGCCAGCCCTCCTGCAAGAAGGTGCTCGACGCCGACGTGGCCCGGGCGGCGACCGACGCGGCCCGCTGCCCGGTCGGCCAGCAGTCGGCGTACGGGCAGTGCAACGGCGGCACCGCCACCTCCGTCGACCGGATCGTCGGCCGCCCGGTGGCCGGCAAGACCGGTAGCTCCGAGCAGAACGCCACGGAGACCTTCGTGGGGTTCACCCCGCAGGTGGCCGTGGCCGGCATCGCCGCCAACCCGGACGACTCGACCGACCTGGTCGGCTCGGCCGTGCAGGCCCGGGTGATCGACGCGGTCGCCCGGGTGATCAAGACGGCGGTGGACGGCAAGCCGGTGAAGGACTTCACGGCGCCCAGCCGCGAGCTGGCCGGTAACCCGCAGCGCCCGCAGCCCCGCCCCACGCCCACCCCGCAGCCCGACCGGCGCCAGCAGGACCAGCAGAACCTGCCCTCGGACCTGCTGCGCTGGCTCCAGGGCCGCGGCCGCGGCTGACCACGACCCGCGGTGTCACCCCGCCACCAGCAGGGGTGACACCGCCCGGTCGAGCGCCGCGGCCACCTCGTCGGGGGTGGCGTCGCCGTCGAGCACCACGAACGTCGTGAACTCGGGCAGCGCCCGGTAGGCGGCGTCCAGCGCCCGCAGGTGCGCCAACTCCTCGGTGTCGATGCCCCGGGCGGCCACCCGCCGCTGCGCCACCTCGGGCGCGGTGGCCAGGAAACAGACCACGGCGGGGCGCGGGAAGACCGCGTACGCGGCCCGGACCGCGCGCCGCCCACGGTCACCCCGGGCGGCCATGATCACGTCCTGGCACCAGGTCCAGCGGTCCAGCACCGCCGTGCGCCCGGTCAGCCGGGCCACCAGCACGGTGCGGGCCATGGCCAGCGCGCGGACCGTCGCCTCCAGCGCCGGATAGAGGGTACGGCCGAACAGCGCCACCCCGTCTCGCCGGCCGAGCGCGCGGGCCAGCCGGTTCCACAGCGGCCGGCCACCGGCGTTCTCGAAGTAGGTCGCCGGGACGCCCCGGGCCGTCAGCCGGGCGGCGAGCGCCCGCGCCTGGGTGCTCTTGCCGGAGCCGTCGACACCGACCAGGGCGATCATCACGGGGCGGGCCACGGACCGGACCATAGCCGCCCCGGGCAAATCCTCCGAAGAAAAACCGGGCCGGTTGTCGGATCCGGCCGGCCGGATCCGACCCACCGGTGAGCGCGCCCGCCCAGGGCGCCACCGGAAGCGGAGGACACCATGCGCAGGCTCGTCTACTGGGTGCACCAGTCGGTCGACGGCTTCATCGAGGGGCCGAACGGAGAGTTCGACTGGGCACAGATGGGGCCGGAGCTGTCCGGGTACTCCATCGAGCTGACCGACCGGGCCGACACCTTCCTCTACGGCGCCAAGGTGTGGGGGTTGATGTCCTGGTACTGGCCGCGAGCCGAGCAGATCTCCCAGGACCCGCACGACGTGCAGTTCGCCCCGATCTGGGCCCGCACCCCGAAGATCGTCATCTCCCGCACCCTGGAGAGCGCCGAGTACGGCGCCCGGGTGATCGGCCGCGACCTGGCCGCCGAGATCGCCGAGCTGAAGGCGCAACCCGGCAAGGACCTGCTGCTCACCGGCGGCTCCGGCGCCGCGGCGGCGCTGACCGAGCTGGGGCTCATCGACGAGTACCAGGTGGCGGTGCACCCCGTGGTGCTGGGCGGCGGCACGCCGGTCTTCCCCGGCAAGGACCGCCTCGACCTGCGGCTGACCGGGACCCGGGGTTTCGACGGCCGGTCCGTGCTGCTGCGCTACGAGCGGGCGTGACGGCCCGCCGGCGGTGACGGAGGGGCGGCCCGCGCCGGACGCGCCGGGCCGACCAGGCAGAATCGTCCGGTGCCCGTCCACGAGATCACCGACCCCGACGACGACCGGATCGCCGACTACCGCGCGCTGACCGACGTGGAGCTGCGGACCCGCTGGGAGCCCCCGCACGGGCTGTTCATCGCCGAGGGGGAGCTGGTGCTGCGGCGGGCGCTGCGGGCCGGCTACCCGGCCCGGTCGTACCTGGTCGACGCCAAGCGGGTGGACCAGCTCGCCGACCTCGACACGGGGGAGACCCCGGTCTACGCGGCCACCCCGGAGGTGCTCCAGCGGGCCACCGGCTTCCACGTGCACCGGGGCGTGCTCGCCTCGTTCCGCCGCAAGCCGCTGCCGTCCGCCGCCGAGGTGCTGGCCACCGCCCGGCGGGTGGTGATCCTGGAGGACGTCAACAACCACACCAACCTGGGTGCGATCTTCCGGGCCGTGGCGGCGCTCGGGGTGGATGCCGTGCTGCTCTCGCCGACCTGCGCCGATCCGCTCTACCGGCGCAGCGTCCGGGTCAGCATGGGCGAGGTCTTCGCCATCCCGTACGCGAAGCTGGAACCCTGGCCGGACGCGCTCGCCCAGGTCCGGGCGGCGGGCTTCACGGTGCTGGCCATGACGCCCGCGCCGGACGCGGTCCCGATCCAGCGGCTGGACGCCGGGCAGCGCGCCCGGGCGGCCCTGCTCATGGGGGCCGAGGGCGCCGGCCTGACCGGGGCCGCCATGGCGGCCAGCGACGTCCGGGTGGTGATCCCGATGCGGCGCGGGGTGGACTCGCTCAACGTCGCCGCGGCCACCGCGGTGGCCTGCTGGGAGCTGGGCCGCGACGACCCGCTGTGAACGCCGGGAGCGGCGCGTGCCGCCCCCCGGCGCCCGCTCAGGCGAAGTACTTCGACCAGAGGTTGTGCGTCGGCCAGCTGGTCACCGCCCGGGAGGCGGTCCACAGCGCCGAGTCGATCGGGGCGTAGCTGAGCCCGGACTCGTCGTCGCGCTGGTTGAACACCGCCGCCCAGCTCATCCCGTGGTAGGTGCGCACCAGGATGCTGTACGTCCCGGCGAAGCTGCCGGTGTGCCACGTGTTGCGGCCGGTGCCGCCGGTGACCGGGCGGACCGCCCAGCCGAGGCCGTAGTACCAGCCGTCGGCGTTGACCCCGGTCGGGCTGGGCACCGCGAAGACCCGGCCGGTCGAGGTGCTGTTCAGCACGGGGCTGCCGGTGTCGAATGCGGTCGCCCAGCGGACCAGGTCGACGGCCGAGGCGAGCCAGCCGCCGTTGGCGTCGTGGATGCGCATGCTGAACGTGCCGTACGGGGCGTCGACCACCGTGCCGGAGTTGTCCAGCACGGTCGGGCCCGTGTACTGCGACCGGTAGCCGACCTCGCCGGCGTGCCGGCTGACCGTCCAGCCCAGTCCCATCCGGGTGATGCCGAGCGGCGTGAGCAGCTTCTGCTTCACGTACGTCTCGTAGGGCAGGCCGCTGACCTTCTCGACGATCCGCCCGGCGAGCAGGTAGCCGTAGTTGCTGTAGGACACCGTCGAGCCGGGGTCGTGCATCAGCGGCTGGCCGGACATGAACCGGATGACGTCGGCGTGGGTCAGCTCCATCGGCACGCCCAGCGCGTTGGCGATGATCCGGTCCTTGAACACCGGGTCGAACGCGGTGAGGTCCCGGTCCCAGCCACCGGTGTGCTGGAGCAGCCGCCACAGCGTGACCTTGGCGAGCCGGGGGTCGGCGGTCTGCCCGGCCGGCGGGTTCAGGTCGAGGAACTTGGTGATCGGGTCACCGAGGCTGAGCTTGCCGTCCTGGGCGAGCCGGACCAGCGCCGCCGCCGTCAGCGACTTGGACAGGCTGGCCACCCGGAACAGCGAGGTGGGCTGGATGAGCATCGGCGAGTTGTGGCCGTAGCCCCGGGCCAGCACCAACCGGCCCTGGTAGGTGACCGCGAGCTGGCCGGCGTCGATGTTCCGGGCCTGCATGAAGCTCTTCATCGTGTCGTCGAACGCGCTCAGCGCGCTCACCGCGGTGCCGGTGGTCGTCCAGGTGTCCACCGCGGCCGCTGCCGGGGCCGCCACCGCTCCCGCGCCGAGCGCCCCCGCCCCCGCGGCGGTGACCAGCTTCGCGAACGCCCGTCGGCTGACCGTCGTCCCGTCCATGCCTCCCCTTCCGATTGATCACGATCACCCGCACGCTACGGGACGTGATCGAGACGTGGGGGACCGCCCGGCACGCTCGGAATCGGCGGTGACGCAGGGTAGCGTGTCGCCCGTGTTCCCTACCGTCCGTGAGGTGCTCGCCCTGGTGCCGGTGCGCCACGGCGCGCCGCGCCTGGTCGCCGGGGACGCGGGCCTGGACCGTCCGGTCCGCTGGGTGCACGTGGCCGAGGTGCCCGACATCGCCACCCTGCTCGGCGGTGGTGAGCTGGTGCTCACCACCGGGATCGGGCTGCCCGCGGACGACGCCGGGCTCAGGGCGTTCATCGGCGACCTGGCCGACGTCGGGGTCTCCGGGCTGGTGGTGGAACTGGGCCGCCGCTACGTCAGCGGGGTGCCCCGGGTGATGGCGGCCGCCGCCGAGCGGCGCGGGCTGCCGCTGGTCGAGCTACGCCGGGCCACCCCGTTCGTGCGGATCACCGAGGCCGTGCACGCGCTGATCGTGGACGCCCAGCTCACCGAGCTGCGCGCCACCGAGGAGATCCACCAGCGGTTCACCGACCTGTCCGTGGAGGGCGCCGAGCCGGCCGAGGTGGTGCGGCAGGCCGCCGAGCTGGCCGGCTGCCCGGTGGTGCTGGAGAACCTGTCCCGGCAGGTGCTCGCGTACGACCCGGCGGGGGAGAGCGCCGAGGTGCTGCTGGACGGCTGGGAGCAGCACTCCCGGCGGATCCGGCCGGCCGGCCGCACCGCGTACGACCCGGACAGCGGCTGGCTGGTGACCACCGTCGGCGCCCGCGGGCAGGACTGGGGGCGGCTGCTGCTGCGCTGGCCGGCAGGCGCCGAGCTCACCACGCGCGGCCCCGACCGGACCCCGGCCCAGGCGCACCCGGACCCCGTGGACGCCGCCGAGGCGGCCGACCCGGCGACCGATCCCACCGACAGCGCCCCGGCCGACGACGGCCCGGCACCGCAGCGGGGCCCCGCGACGGGCGCCACCCCACCGACCCGGCTCACCATCCTCATCGAGCGGGCCGCCTCCACCCTGGCCCTCGGCCGGTTGATCCGCCGCGACGCCGAGGGGCTGGAACGGCAGATCCACCGCACCCTGCTCACCGCCCTGATCGACCACTCCCGCCCGGTCGACGAGGTCGCGCTGCGAGCCAAGGCGCTCGGCGTCACCCTGGACCGCCGCCACCTGGTCGGCGTGGTGGTCCGGCACCGGGCCGACGACCCGGCCGAGGGCGGCGGCCCCGGCCCCGACACCGGCCCGGAGGCCGGACCGGCCCGGCTGCGCGACCTCGCCGAGGCCGTCGGCCAGGCGCTGCGCGAGGCCAAGCTCACCGCGTTGACCAGCGCCGTCGACGACCAGGCGGTGGGCGCGCTGCTGGCGCTGCCCGACCCGGCCGCCGAGGAGAAGGCACTCGCCGCGTTCGCCGCCGCGCTGCGCCGGGTACGCCTCGACGCCGACCCCGCCCGTCCGCCCGCGCCCCGGTCGGCCCGCCCCGCCGACCCGGCCACCCGGACGGTGGCGGTCGGTGCCGTGCGGGCCGCGGATCCGGTGTCCCGCCCGCGCCCGGCCGGCCCGGCCGTGATCGTGGCGGCCGGTTCCGGGGTGGGCAGCCTGCGGGAGGCGCGCCGGTCGCTGGTGGAGGCGCGGCAGGTCGCCGAGGCGGCCCGCCGGGACCGGCGGGACCTGCCCTACTTCCGGCTGCCGCACGTCGGGCTGGCCGGCCTGCTGCACCTGCTCCGGGACGAGCCCCGCCTGCAGACCTTCGTCGAGCGGGAACTCGGCGGGCTGCTGGCCTACGACGCGCAGCACCCGAGGGAGCAACTGCTCGGCACCCTCCGGGCGTACCTGGAGCAGGGCCGCAACAAGTCCGCGGCGGCCGCCGCCGCCCACCTGTCCCGGCCGGCCTTCTACGAGCGGCTGGCCCGCATCGGCCGCATCCTCGACGTCGACCTCGACTCCGTCGAGCAGTGCCTGTCGCTCCACGTGGCCCTGCTGGCCCTGGACGCCGTCCGCACCCCCTGACGGCTCCAGCCGGTCAGGTCAGGGCGGTCAGGGCCTTGGCGTAGGGGGCGGGGACGTAGGTCGGGCCGCCGGGGGTGAAGACGTCGGAGGTGGCGGCCGTGGACCAGGCCGTCGCCGGCACCGCGTCGACCAGGGCACGGACCACCGGGGCGTCGCGCCACTGCTCCTGCTCCGCGAGCAGGCTCAGCGCGACCACCGACTCCTCCACCTCGCCGACGCACTCGAACGGCTTGTGCCCGTCCACCCCGAGCAGCTCCCGGTAGCCGGGGATCTGCGACTCGTCGGCCAGCAGGTCGCCGCCGAAGATCGTGGTGATCCGCTCCCGGGACATGAACGGGGCCATGGCCAGGAAGACGAACCGGCACTTCGGGCAGTCGCGGCACCAGCGCTCGCTCGCGTCGCGCAGCTTGAACGCGGCGTTGCAGCTCGTCACCACGGCGTCGTACCGGTCGGTCTCGGCGAAGAGCCGGGCGATGTGCAGCTCCGACAGCGACCGCAGCAGCGAGAAGTACGGCTCGGTGAGCCCGGCGTGCTCGGCCAGCGCGGCGCGCAGCAGCCCCTCGGCCTCGACGCCCTTGGACCACTGGTGGTTGATCTCGTGGCCGTGCCAGACCAGGTTCGGGTCGGACGCCGAGCGCTCGTTGGACATCACCACCGGCCCGAGGCCGTGCAGCACGGCCGTGGCGACCGCGATCAGCGAGTTGATCGCGGTGACCGGGATGTGCCCGTTCAGCGCGCCGGCGGCGTTGAGGTCGAACAGCACCGGGTCGATCCGCCGGCGGGCGGCGAGCGGCACCAGGTCGGACGCCTCGTTGACCGAGACGATGACGTGGTTCGGGTTGACCGAGAAGGGCACCGGGTCGAAGCCGGCCCGGCGCAGGGCCTCCAGCGTGACGATGGAGTCCTTGCCGCCGCCGACGGCCGACAGCGGCCGGCGGTCGGAGTCGTCGTACACCCGGGGCGGGGTGACCTCACCGGCCGGCACCTCCGGGCGCAGCTCCAGCACGTGGGGCAGCCGGTTGCGGTACGCGTACTCGGCGAGGCCCTTCGTGTAGACGGCCGTGACGAGGCCGGCGGCGGCCGCGCCCAGCGGCGCCGGCAGCACCAGCCGGGGCGGCGCGGCGGTCTTGTAGTAGCTGACGCCGGCGACCACGTGCAGCAGTTCGAGGACCCGGGCGAGGGTGGCCGCCGTCTCGTCGGACACCGGCTGCGCGGGCAGGGGCAGGGTGACCACCTCGGTGAACCGCTGCTCGCCGTCGGGGCCGGTCAGGGCGTAGTCGAACAACACCTCGCCGGTGGCGAAGTCGATCGAGTAGGACGGGAAGGTGAAGGCGTCCATCCGCCGCAGCTGCTCGTTGGGCACACGCCATACTAGGCCCTGGTCTGTCCTGCCGTGTCCGGCTGTGCCGGACCGCACCCGCCGACCCGCCGATCCGACCATCGAGGAGAGCCTGTGCGCCTGTCTGATCTGCGCGGACGCCATGTCGCCGTCTGGGGCGCCGGCCGGGAGGGTCGGGCCGCGGTGATCGCGATCGCCGCGCACGGCCCGGCCGGCCTGGTGGCCGTCGACGACAGCGCGAACTTCCTCACCCTGCCCTGGGAGGGCCCGCTCGCCGCGGCCGCGCCGCTGGTGACCGGGGAGGACGGCTTCGCCCGGCTGGCCGCCGCCGACGTCGTGGTCCGTTCGCCGGGCGTGCCGAACACCCATCCCTGGATGGTGGAGCTGCGCCGCCGGGCGGTCCCGGTGACCCAGGGCAGCGCGCTCTGGATGGCCGACCACGCGGACCGGACCATCGGGGTGACCGGCAGCAAGGGCAAGAGCACCACCTCCAGCCTCATCAGCCACCTGCTCACCGCCATGGACCGGCCGAACGTCTTCGGCGGCAACATCGGCGTGCCGCTGCTCGACCTGCCCGAGGCGGAGCTGTACGTGCTGGAGCTGTCCAGCTACCAGTGCGCGGACCTGGATGACTCGCCCCGGGTGGCCGTGGTGACGGCGCTGTTCCCCGAGCACCTCGACGCGCACGGCGGCGAGCGGGAGTACTACCGGGACAAGCTCAACCTGCTGGCGCACGGCCCGCACACCGTGGTGGTGAACGGCGCCGACCCGCGCCTGGCCCTCGAACTGGGGGACCGGGCGGCGGTGCGGGCCGGCTCGCCGGACACCACCCACGTGGCGAACGGCCCGGACGGCACCCCCTGGTTCCACCTGCGGGACACCCCGCTCTTCCCGCGCGCCGTGCTGCCCCTGGTCGGCAGGCACAACGAGGGCAACCTCTGCGTCGCCCTCGCGGTGCTCGACGCGCTCGGCGTCGACGTGGTGGCCCGCAAGGACAGCCTCGCCATCGCGGTCGCCGGGTTCCAGGGCCTCGCCCACCGGCTCACCGAGATCCCGGACCCGTCCGGGCTCACGTTCGTCGACGACACCCTGGCCACGAGCCCGTACGCGGCCATGCACGCGATCGACGCGTACGAGGGGCGGCCGCTGACCGTCATCGTCGGCGGGACGGACCGGGGGCTGGACTACACGCCGCTGCGTGACCACCTGGCCGAGCGGGACATCACCGTGATCGGCATCCCGGACAGCGGCCCCCGGATCGTCGAGGCCCTGGCCGGGCTGCCCGCGGTGCGGACCGAGATCGCGGAGGACCTGGTCGCCGCGGTGGGGCTGGCCCGCAAGCTGACCCCGGCCGGCGGGGTGGTGCTGCTCTCCCCGGCCGCGCCGAGCTACGGCCGGTTCCGCAACTTCGAGCACCGCTCCGAGGTCTTCGCGCAGGCGGTCGCCGACACCGCCCGCTGAGCCGGGCCGGTCGGCAACTGGTCGGCACCGGCCCGCCGGACTAACGTGGTGATCATGGCGGTGATGGTGGAGGTGGACCCGGAGCGGCTGGTGGTCCGGCCCAGCGGGGCCGACCGGTTCTGGGCCCTCGCGGCGGGGGTCGAGGTGCCCACCGGAGCGGTCACCTCGGTCCGCCCGGTCTCCCGCGCCGAGGCCTACCGGCGGGGCTCCGGCTTCCGGTTGCCGGGCGCCTACTGGCCCGGGCTGATCATGGCGGGCCGGTACGTCTCCCGGTCCAACGGGCGGTCGTTCTGGTGCGTGCACCGGGCCGACGAGGTGCTGCTGGTGGAGCTGGAGGGGCAGTCGTACGACAGGCTCGTCCTGGAGGTGGACGAGCCGGCCGAGGTCTCCCGGGCCATCGCGCGGGCCCGCTTCCGCTGACTCAGCGCCGGTCGCCGGGCGCCGCCTCCGGGGTGCCCACCCGGGCCTCCGCCTGCGCCGGACCGGTCTGCGCCGGCAGGCCCGGCGCCGAGTCGGTCTCGGTCGTGCCCGCCGGCGTCTCCTCGTGACGCGGCGCGGGCGCCGATCGCGCGGCCCGGGGCGGCCTGGCCGGGGTCCAGGCGAAGGCGAGCGCCCCGCCGACCAGGGCCAGCAGCATCCCGACGAGGAAGCCGCCCAGGTTCGAGGTCAGCCAGGAGACCAGCCCGAGCACGAGGGTGACCAGCGCGTAGAAGACCCGTTGCTGCGGCGTGGCGATCAGCAGCACGCCGCACAGCACCAGGACCACCGGCACCAGGTACGCGGCCAGCCCTTGCGGCCCGACGTGCAGCAGCACGCCGAGCGGGGCCCGCAGCGTCACGAGCATCTCCGCGCCGCCGAGCGCGACCAGCACCCCGGCGGTGAACGGGCGGCCCCGCCGCCAGCGGCGCCAGCGCCCGGCGGGGCGGTGGGCGGCCGGGGCCGCCTCCGCCGCCTCCGGCGCCTCGTGTCGTCCGGCGGTCATGTCAGCACCCGTCGGAGCTGAACGCCATGTGCAGGTTGGGCAGGGTGAAGACGGCGGCCGTGGTGGCGTAGTTGTTCTGCCGCAGGTTGGTGATGGTCACGGTGTCGGCCTGCTGGGCGAAGACGCCCGGGTTGCCGCGTACGCCGGGCACCTGGTCGACGGTGCTGGCGTCCTGCCCGACGTTGATGTTGCGGAACGACGCGTTGCCGGCGACCTCGTCGCCGTCGACGACGAGGGTCCGGGCGGTGACCGGCTTGCCGGCGTTGCCGGCGGTGATCCGCAGGTTGATGCCGCCCAGGCTGATGCTCTGGCAGAGGTTGGTGAGCTCGGCCTTGTCGATCGCCGAGACGATCACCACGACCTGCCCGCCGGTGTCGCCCTGGTTGGGGCTGTCCGGAATCATCTGGTCGAGGGTGGCGAACTGCTCGAACCCGGTGCCGGTGAGCTTGTCGGCGGTGACGGTGAACGGCATGCCCGAGATGGCGAACTGCGCGCCGAGCACGCCCTGGGCGGTCAGCACGATCATGCCGGCCGCGCCCGCCGCGACGGTGCCCATGGTGACGGCGAACCGGCGCCAGCGCACGCCGCTGCGCGGCGGCTCGGGCTCGTGCGGTGAGATCTGCTCCGACATGGCGGCTCTCCTTTTCGAGATCAATTCATCGGCGACGATGCGGGATGAGATCTGAATTGGTTCGCAGAATTTCTCGCGCCGAGGGCGCAGGCCGAAGTTACCGCTGGGTAAAGGTCGGGTCAACAGCCCGTAGCAGACAGTTGAGCGGCATCTGCGAATTGCGGCCAAAGTGAAAAACCGCTGCGGTTTTCGACCGCCTCGCCGGTCAGGAGTGGACGGTGGGCGCGCACGGGGCGGCCGCGCTCGGGCCGTCGTCCGGGCGGATCGGCCGGGTGGCGCGGGCCGCGCCGTCGGTGCCGAGGAACGGGGCGGTGGCCGCGTAGGTGAGCACCGGCAGCAGCGCGGGCAGGTCCGCTGCCCGGCCCCGGGCGACCTGCGCGCGGATGGTCGCGTGCAGGCCGCCGACCACGGTGGACACCAGCGTGTCCCGATCCACGCCGGCGGCGGCCGGGCCGGGGCCGGCGTCGGCGAAGAACCGGCGGAAGCTGCCCAGCAGGGCGTCCCGCTCCCGGCGCGCGTCCGGGCCGGCGGCGTCCACCTCGACCAGCGCCATCCGGGCGAACGCCGGCACGCTGGCGAGCACCTCCAGCAGGGTGCGCAGCGCGGCGCGGGCGGCGTCCGGCCAGGCCGGTCCCGCCTCGCGGTAGGCGCTCTCCATGAGCTGCGAGACCACGGCGATGCCGTGGCGGTAGGCGGCGAGGAACGCGTCCTCCTTGCCGGTGAAGAGGGCGTAGAAGGCCGGCCGGGTCACCCCGGCGGCGTGGCAGATGTCGCTGACCCGGGCGTTGTCGTAGCCCCGCGTGGCGACCTCCTGCACGAGCCCGTCGAAGAGGCGGTCGCGCTGGGTGGCCGCCACCACCTCGGCGGAGACCCGGCGCGGGCCGCGCTTGATGGCGCGGCCCGGGTCGCGGCCGGGGCGCGCGCCGGGCAGTGGGACCGGCGCCGGTTGCGGGCGGCGCTGCGTGGTCAACTTATCGACCTCCCTGTATGCATTGACTTTACGACCCTCCGGGGTTTACAACTGTCTGCACGCTGAGTTGACGCCCCGTCACGGTTGGTGATCTCACCCCTGGCTCATCGAAGGAGGGCTCGATGGCTGTCATTATCACCGAGCGCGGGTGCCCTCCCAAGACCGGAAAGGCGCAGGTGACGCGGCTCCGCCGCAGTGCGCCACGCCGGCCCGCCCGCTGACGTCGCGGCAGCTCTCGCCACCGCCCGGCCGGCCCCGATCGGCGGCCGCCGGGCACCCCACCGCGTCCGTCCAGGAGACGGTCGCGCCCGCCGCCCGGCCGTCCCGGCCGGGTGGGGACCGCCTGTGCGGTCCGATCGTCCCCGTCCCACCACCGGAAGGAAGAACCATGTCCAGGTACGGACGAATCGGCGCGGGCCTCGCCGCCCTGGCGCTGCTGACCGGTGTCGTCGGCGCCGCCCCCGCCGTCGCCGCCCCCACGTCGTCGCTCGCCAGCGCCGTGCTCACCTACCCGACCCCCGCCGGCACCGCCGTCGCCGTCAACGACGTCGTCCAGGCCAGCCTGAAGACCGGCACCAACGCCACCTTCTACTCCTCGACCACCGGCACCACCGGCATCAAGTGCGCCGCGTCCAGCTTCACCGCCAAGGTGATCACCAATCCGACCGCTCCGGGCACCGCCACCGAGAGTCTCACCGCGCAGACCTTCTCGAGCTGCACCACCAACGTGATCGGCACCACCGGGGTGCAGAGCATTACCGTGAACAACCTGCCGTACAACGCCTCGGTCACCAGCGCCGGCGTGGTCACCATCTCCGGCGGCGCCGCCGGGCCGTTCCAGAGCACGGTGGTGCTGAACAGCTTGCTCGGCCCGATGACCTGCGTCTACCGGTCCGCCACGAACAGCATCGTCGGCACGGCGATCAACGGCACCAACTCGATCGTCTTCACCAACCAGCCGCTGACCAAGTTCTCCGGGCCCGCCACCTGCTTCGGCACCGCGTACTTCTCCGCGACGTACTCGCCGGTGCGGGACACCAGCAGGACCGGCAGCCCGAGCGTCTACGTCAACTGACCACCGTCCACGGGCCGGTGCGCGGCGGTTCGCCGGGCGCCGGCCCCGCCGGTCAGCCGGCCGCCAGCGCCGTGTGCAGGGCGCGCATCGACCGGAGCGCCGAGCGGATCTCCTGCAGGTAGCGCCCCGGGGTGAGAGTGGGCTCCGGCACCCCGACCGGCGCGGCCAGCGCCGGGTCCACGCCGACCGTGTCGATCCCGCAGCCGAACGGCACCGCGAGGGTGCGCAGCGCGTCGCAGTGCTGGAACGGCACGTAGATGGGCGCGGTCACCATCAGCACCGGATCGCCCTCGCGCAGCCGGACGTGCCCGGCCCAGAACCGCTGGGTGTCGGCGGTGTGCGCCCGGCGGCGGTCCGGCTCGCCGGAGGGGGCGGCGAGCACCCGGACCGGGGGCAGCCCGGCCGGCCGGTACGTGCGCGAGGACCAGGCCCGGTGCGGATGGTCCGCGGCCTCGCCGGTCTCCTCGCTCGGCGCGTCCACCCCGAACGCCAGGCGCACCCCGGCGTCCAGGGCGTCGACCTCGGTGGCGCAACCGTGCACCCCGGCATCGGCGAGCAGCCGCGACTCCACCGGGGAGAGGGCCCGGAAGCTGCCCAGCACCGCCACCTCGCCGGCCACCCCGGTGGCCGTCCGGGCCAGGTGCGCGGCGTACGCGGTGCGCCGCAGGCAGGCGTGCGCCAGGCCCCCGAGGACCAGCAGGTGCGCGTACCGGGGCAGGGTGGGCGGCAGGGACCGGACCAGGCCCAGCGCTGCCGCCACCTCGTGCACCAGCCCGACCGTGGCCGGGTCGAACGCCGGCTCCCGGGCCTCGGGGCGTTCCCGCCCGGCACGGAAGTCCCAGTGCCGGGCCGAGAAGCCGTCCAGCCCGGCCAGCACGGCGCCCAGGTCACCGGCCGGCCAGTCGCCGCCGAAATGCCCGACCAGGGCCCGCATCGGCGGCGAGCCCACCCAGGCACCGATCCCCGCCGTGAGTTCCGCCCGGGTCGTGCCCGCCGCGCCGGCCGGCAGCGCCACCTCCGTCGTCCGCACCCGGCGGATGCTACCGGCGGCGAGCGGGTGCCGACCGGCCGTTGTGGATCGTGGCTACCCTGGGCGCACCGAGTGACCGGGGGTGGCCGATGGCGGGTGCGGCGATGCGGCGACGGGCGCGGGGCCGGGCCGGCACGGGTGAGAACCTGGTGCGGCTGGTCGCACACGCCGACCCGGTGGCCCTGGTCGGCATCACGCTGTCCATCCTGCTGTCCGTGACGCTCGATCTGACGAACGCGGCCACCGGGGTCGAGTCGCTGCTGGCCGGCCTCATGGGCATCACGATCTCGCTGGTGCTCGACTCGCTGGCCCGGGCCGAGCGCCGGTTCCACCTGCGCACGCTGCTGGACGGGCCGCCCTGGCTGGTCGGCGCCACCCCGCAGCTCGCCGGTGCGCTGCGCGAGGCGGCCGAGCGGCACGCCGGTACCCGGGTCGCCGCCGAGGCGCAGCGCCGCTTCGAGGAGTTCCGCCGGGAGGCCGAGCAGCTCGCCGCGGGCCGGATCAGCCGGCCCGGCGATGACGCCGAGGACCTGATCGGCGCCACCCGGGACTGCACCCGCGAACTGGTCGGGCTGACCAACGTGATGCCCCGGGTCAGCGGCGAGCTGAGCTGGTGGCGCGGTGACGTGGGCCGCCGCTACTGGGAGGCCAACCTGGCCGCCCTCGCCCGGGGCGTACGGATCACCCGGATCTTCACGTACGCCACCCTGACCCCCGAGCTGTCCGAGCTGATCGAGACGCAACGGCGGGCCGGCGTCCGGGTGGGGCTGCTGCCGATCGGCGGCGTCAGCCCGCACCTGCACGTCAACCTCGTGGTCTGGGACGGTTCGAGCTGCTGGGAGGGGAAGATGACCGCGCACGGCGAGATCAGCGCGAACGAGTTCTCCGTCCATCCGGCCGACGTGGAGCGGCTGACCCGCGTCTTCCGGCACTGCGCCGACATCGCCACGTTCCCGGGCTGACCGCCGTGACGTGGACCGCGGTCCTGCTGGTGACCGCCGTGGTCTGGGCGGTCAGCGTGATCCGCTCGGTCCGGGTGCGCGCCTTCGTCTACAGCCTGCCGCTGCCGATGACCCTGGCCCTGGTCACCACCGGGCACCCGGTGGAGGGGGCGCAGGTGCTCGGCGTGGTCGGCCTCAACCTCTTCTTCGTCACGGTGGCGGTCACCCACCGCCGGCTGCGCTGGCCGATCCTCCTGGCCGACCTGGCCGGCATCGCGGTCTACGTGGCGCTCAGCGCCGGTGTGCTGGCGGTGCCTGTGCCGTTCGAAGCGGCGCTGGCCGGCGCCGTGGCGCTCTGGGCGCTGGCCATGGTGCTGCTGCGCCGCCGGGCCGCGGGCGCGCCACCCCCGGAGCCGGCGGAGGCCCGGCGGGACGGTCTCGCCGCGCCGGTCAAGCTCGTGGTGATCTTCGTCGGCGCGCTGGTCACGGGGCTGCTCGGCGAGCTGCTGCGCGGCATGGTGGTCACCTTCCCGTACTCCGGGGTGCTGGTCGCCGTCGAGGCCCGCCGCCAGCTCGCCGAGTTCAGCCGGCACTTCGCCCGCAACAGCCTGGCCCTGGTCGGCTTCCTCGCCGGTCACCACTACCTCCAGGACACCTCGCCGGGCCTCGCCCTGGCCGCCGGCTGGGCCGCCTTCGCGCTGGTCGCCGCCGCCCTGCACCTGCCGCGCCCCGGCGCGCTGCTGCGGATCGCGTCGCCGATGAGCCGACCGACCAGCGGAAGGGTGGGCCTCGACCGGATTTCACTCCGGAAACCGCAGCAGGGCGGTTGACGTGGTGTCAGGCGGGCGGCCCCGCTGCGCTACACAGTGACAGTTGTCCCTGCCTCCGCGTGATGAGAGCGTGCGGGGACCAACCGCCGCTGAAGGGTGCGCCGATGACCTCCGACGACCTGCTGGCCCGGCACCGGGCCGTGCTCCCGTCCTGGATGCCGCTCTACTACGCCGAACCGCTCGAACTGGTCTCCGGCTCCGGCCGCCGGGTGACCGACGCGGCCGGACGCACCTACCTGGACTTCTTCGGCGGCGTACTGACCAACATGATCGGCTACGACATCCCGGAGATCCGGGAGGCGGTCGAACGGCAGGTGCGCACCGGCATCGTGCACAGCTCGACGCTCTACCTGATCCGCCAGCAGGTCGAGCTGGCCGAGAAGATCGCCCGGATCTCCGGCATCCCCGACGCCCGGGTCTTCTTCACCAACTCCGGCACCGAGGCCAACGAGGCGGCCCTGCTGGTCGCCACCAACCACCGCCGCTCGCACCAGGTCCTCGCCGTGCGCAACAGCTACCACGGCCGGTCGTACGCGGCCATGGGCGTCACCGGCAACCGGGGCTGGTCGGCCAGCGGGCTCAACCCGCTCCAGGTCGCCTGGCTGCACTCCGGCGAGCGGCTGCGCGGCCTGCTGGCCCGCCTCGACGAGAGCGACCGGATCGACGCGGCCGTGGAGGACCTGCGCGAGGTGCTCGCCACCCAGACCGCCGGCGACGTGGCCTGCCTGATCGCCGAGCCGATCCAGGGCGTCGGCGGCTTCGTGCACGGCCCGGACGGGCTCTTCGCCGCCTGGAAGAAGGTGCTCGACGAGCACGGCATCCTGCTCATCTCCGACGAGGTGCAGACCGGCTGGGGCCGCACCGGCGAGCACTTCTGGGGCTACGAGGCGCACGGTGTCACCCCGGACCTGCTCACCTTCGCCAAGGGCATCGGCAACGGCTTCGCCCTGGCCGGTGTCGTCGGCCGGGCCGAGGTGCTGGAGTCGGTGCCGGCGATCAGCTTCTCCACCTACGGCGGCAACCCGGTCTCCACGGCGGCCGGCAACGCCGTCGTCGACTATCTGCTGAACCACGACCTCCAGGCCAACGCCGCACGGGTCGGCGCGATCCTCGGCGACGGCCTGCGCGCCGCCACCGCGGACCTCGACGCCGTCGCCGAGGTGCGCGGGAAGGGCCTCATGCTGGGCGTCGAGTTCGTCCGGCCCGGCACCACCGAGCCCGATCCGGCGCTCACCGCCCGGGTCTTCGAGGCCTGCCGGGAGGGCGGCCTCCTGGTCGGCAAGGGCGGCCTGCACGGCAACGTGGTGCGGATGGGCCCGCCGCTGACCCTCACCGAGGACGAGGCCCGCGAGGGCCTGGCCATCCTGGTCGAGGCGATCCGCTCGTCCGTCGCCGCGGAGGTGGCCGCATGAGCTTCATCGGGCACTTCGTGGACGGGAAGCGGGTCGGCGGGGACTCCGAGCGGCGCGGGGACGTCTTCGACCCGGCGACCGGCCGGCGTACCGGGGAGGTGGCGCTGGCCTCCGCCGCGGACGTGGCGGGCGCGGTCGAGGCCGCCGAGCGGGCCGCCCGGTCCTGGCGGGACGCCTCGCTGGCCAAGCGGACCGCCGTCATGTTCGCCTTCCGCGAGCTGGTCAACGGCCGGCGCGACCGGCTCGCCGAGCTGATCACCGCCGAGCACGGCAAGGTGCTCGCGGACGCCGCCGGCGAGGTGCAGCGCGGGCTGGAGGTCATCGAGTACGCCTGCGGCATCCCCTCGGCGTTGCGCGGCGGCTTCAGCGAGAACGTCTCCACCGAGGTCGACTCGTACAGCCTGCGGCAGCCGCTGGGCGTGGTCGCGGTGATCTCACCGTTCAACTTCCCGGTGATGGTGCCGCTCTGGTTCGTCCCGGTCGCGATCGCCTGCGGCAACGCCGTGGTGCTCAAGCCCAGCGAGAAGGACCCGAGCGCGGCGCTGCTGCTGGCCGAGTGGTTCACCGAGGCCGGGCTGCCGGACGGCGTGCTCAACGTGGTCAACGGCGACAAGGAGGCGGTCGACGCGCTGCTCGACCACCCGGGCGTCAAGGCGGTGTCGTTCGTCGGCTCCACCCCGGTGGCCCGGTACGTGCACCAGCGCGGCTCGCTGGCCGGCAAGCGCGTGCAGGCGCTCGGCGGAGCGAAGAACCACATGGTGGTGCTCCCCGACGCCGACCTCGACCTGGCCGCCGACGCGGCGGTCAACGCCGGCTTCGGCTCGGCGGGGGAGCGGTGCATGGCGATCTCCGCGCTGGTCGCGGTCGAGCCGGTGGCCGACGCGCTGGTCACCCGGATCGCCGAGCGGATCGGCCGGCTGCGCACCGGGGACGGCCGGCGCGGCTGCGACATGGGCCCGCTGGTCACCGCCGCGCACGCCGAGCGGGTCCGCTCCTATGTGGAGTCCGGCATCGCGGCCGGCGCGGTGCCGGTGGTCGACGGCCGCGAGGTGACCCCGGACGGGGACGCCGACGGGTTCTGGCTCGGCCCGACCCTCTTCGACCACGTCACCCCGGAGATGTCGATCTACACCGACGAGATCTTCGGCCCGGTGCTCAGCGTGGTCCGGGTCGGTTCGTACGACGAGGCGGTCGAGCTGGTCAACGCCAACCCGTACGGCAACGGCACCGCGATCTTCACCAACGACGGCGGCGCCGCCAAGCGCTACCAGCACGAGGTGGAGGTCGGAATGGTCGGCGTCAACGTGCCGATCCCCGTGCCGATGGCCTACTACTCCTTCGGCGGCTGGAAGGCCTCCCTCTTCGGCGACCTGCACGCGCACGGCGCCGACGGGGTCGCCTTCTTCACCCGGGGCAAGGTGGTCACCAGCCGCTGGCTCGACCCGCGCCACGGCGGGGTCAACCTCGGCTTCCCCACCCAGACCTGAGCAGCCGCAGCACCCCCGCCCCGGCCAGGTACGCCACCAGCGCCGGGGCGGGCAGCCCCAGCGGCTCGGGCGCGGCCTTGCGGGTGAGGCTGTTCAGCAGCAGCCCGGCGACGAGCCCGGCGTACCCGAGGACGGCCAGCGCGGTGCGGAGCCGGCGGGCGCCCTCGCCGGCCGGGCCGGTCGCGGGCGGGCGGCGGGTGCGGGCCTCGATGGGGCCGAACACGGCGACCAGCGCGGCCAGCACCACGGCGAGGGCCAGCAGCCAGGGGATCCGCCAGCCCCACCAGGCGGCCGAGCCGACGCGGGGAGTGGGCAGCGCGCCGAGCGCGTCGAGGAGCCCGACCAGCAGCACCGCCGCGGTCAGGTGCCACAGGAAGACGGTGAGCACCACGGAGTTCACCGCGATCACCGCCCGCCAGGCGCGGGGCCGGCGCAGCCAGCGTCCGGCCGGCTCCCGCAGCAGCAGGATCAGGCCGAGCTGGGCGGTGGCCACGGCCAACAGTGCGAGGCTCGGTGGCGCCGCGTTGTCCAGGCGTTCGCCGGGCACGTTGAGCATCGCCACCGGGTACGGCCCGACCACCGTCAGCAGCACCACGGCGACCAGCCCGCCGGCGAACAGCACCGCCCCGGCGGTGCGGGAGAGCGGCAGCCGGCGCCGCCGCAGGCCCCGCGGCTCGGCCGCGTCACCCTGGGTGCGGTTGTCGTACCAGGCGAAGCCGAGCTGATGGATGGCCAGCCAACCGAACACGTAGTTGCCCGTCGCGAGCCCCGCCGGGCCCCAGATCCGGCCCAGGTCGCCGAGCGCCACCAGGCCGACCAGCACCACGGGCACGGTGAGGCCGAAGCGGCGGTGCAGCGCGTACATGGGCGGGGTCAGCGGCACCACGATCAGGTAGGCGACCAGGAACCACAGCGGGATGGTGGCGAACCAGACCACGGTGCGGACCTGCGCCGGGTCGGCCCCACGCAGTGAGGCCACCGCGGCGCCGGCCGCCAGCACCACGAGCAGCGCCGTGGTGGGCCGGGCCAGCCGGGCGCTGCGGTCCACCAGCCAGCCGGTGGCGGTGCCTCCGCGGCTCCGGCGGGCGGTCAGCGACGCGGCGTTGGCGTAGCCACCGACCAGGAAGAACACCGGTATCACCTGGGCCACCCAGGTCAGCGGCCACGCCCATGGCAGGTCACCGAGGGCGGAATGGCCTGCGGGGTGGCCAGCCCGGTCGTAGCCGATGACCGTCACGCCCCAGTGGCCGAGCACGACCATCGTGATGGCGAGCGCCCGGAGCAGGTCGACGTAGCGCTCCCGAGTGGCCGGCGTGCGCTCGGCGAGCTGCCGCAGGCGGCCCATGGGCCCAGGCTATGCCAGCCGCCGCCGGCCGGTACGGATAACGGTTCGGTCCACAGGTCTTGTGGTCCGCGCCGCGCTGCCGTAGAAATTCTTCAGCAACACCAACTGAATTGAAGACAAGCAACAGCTGACCACCCCAGAGCCTCGACGTCGCGGCCGCCGTCCCCCAGACTGCGGCGGGCCGCGCGTACCCGAACCGAGGAGATGCGATGAACAGGCGTGAGATCCTCCGGCGGAGCGCTGCCGCCGGCCTGCTGGCCACCCCCGCCGCCGGCCTTCTCGCCGGCTGCGCCACCTCCGGTGGCGACGACGACAAGGGCGACTCCGGCGCCTACAAGGGCACCAAGAGCGAGCAGAACCCGCTCGGCGTCAAGGAGGACGCACCGCTCGAGGTGGTGATCTTCAACGGCGGCTTCGGCGAGGAGTACGCCAAGGCCCACGAGGCCATGTATAAGGAGAAGCACCCGAAGGCGGAGATCAAGCACTCGGCCACGCAGGAGATCAACAAGACGCTCCAGCCGCGCTTCGTCGACGGCACCCCGCCGGACGTCGTGAACAACTCCGGCGCGGGCCAGATCGACCCCAACGGCCTGGTGTCCCAGAACGCCCTGGCAGACCTCGGCGACCTGCTCGCCGCGCCGAGCCTCGACGTCCCCGGCAAGACGGTCAAGGACACCCTGCTCCCCGGCGCCGTCGAGGTCGGCTCGTACGACGGCAAGTTCCTGGTGATGAACTACACCTACACGGTGTACGGCATCTGGCACTCCACCAAGCTCTTCGCCGACCGCGGCTGGCAGTACGCCAAGACCTGGGACGAGCACATCGCGCTCTGCAAGCAGATCAAGGCCGCCGGCATCGCCCCCTGGACGTACGCCGGCCTGCACCCTCGCTACATGAGCTGGCCGCTGATCTCCACCGCGATCAAGCTCGGCGGCCCCTCGGTGGCGCTGGCCATCGACAACCTGGAGCCCAACGCCTGGAAGTCCGACGCCATGAAGGCCGCCGCGGACGCGTGGCACCAGATCGTCAAGGACAAGTACATCCTGGAGGGCTCGCCCGGCCTGGACCACAAGCAGTCGCAGACCGCCTGGTGCCAGGGCAAGGCCGCCTTCATCTCCTGCGGCTCCTGGCTGGAGAGCGAGCAGAAGGACGTCACCCCGGCCGGCTTCAACATGACCGTGGCACCGACCCCGAGCCTGGGCAGCGGCGACAAGCTGCCGTTCGAGGCGATCCGGGGCACCGCGGGCGAGCCGTTCATCGTGCCGGCCAAGGCCAAGAACGTGGCCGGCGGGCTGGAGTACTTCCGGACCATGCTGTCCAAGAAGGGCGCCCAGGACTTCACCAAGAAGGTCGCCAGCCTCACCGTGGTGGCCGGCACGACCGAGGGCGTCGAGCTGCCGTTCGGGCTCAGCACCGTGGTCAAGGCGCTGGAGGCGTCCGGGTCCAACGGCTTCAACTGGGTCTACAACAACTACTACCGCAAGCTCGAGCGCAACCTGGTCGACGCCGCCTGCGGCGAGTTCTTCAGCGGCCGGATCGGGCCGGCCGAGTTCCTCGACCAGTGCCAGAAGGGCGCCGACTCGATCGCCCAGGACAGCTCGATCAAGAAGTACAAGCGGGCCGCGTGACGTGCCCCGGTGGGGGTGGGTCCGCCCACCCCCACCGGTCGAACCAGGGAGGGGTCGCCAGGTGCGACATGGCAGATACCCGCTGATCATCAGCTTCCTGCTGCCGCCGCTCGTGCTGTACGGCGTCTTCGTGCTCTCGCCGTACCTCCAGGCCTTTCAGATCTCGACCACCGACTGGCTGGGCTATTCCGCCCAGGCCGACCCGGTGGGCCTGGCGAACTTCCGCACGCTGCTGCACGACGGCTACGTCTGGAACGCGCTGACCAACAACGCGGTCCTGCTGCTCGTGGTGCCGGTGCTCACCATCGCGCTCGGCCTGTTCTTCGCCACCATGCTCACCATGGGCGGCCGCAAGGGCCGGGCCGGCGTGACCGGCGTCCGGGGCACCGCGGTCTACCGGCTGGTCTACTTCTTCCCGCAGGTGCTCTCGGTGGTCATCATCGCCCTGCTGTGGAAGGAGATCTACAACCCGCGCAGCGGCCTGCTCAACGGCACGCTGCACGCGCTCGGCCTGCCCACCCCGGCCTGGCTCGGCGACCCCCGGTTCGCCTTCTGGTGCGTGCTGGCCGTCATGGTGTGGAGCAACGTCGGCTTCTACGTCGTGCTCTTCGGCGCGGCGATGCAGGCCATCCCGCGCGACATCTACGAGGCCGTGATGCTCGACGGGGCGTCCCGGGCGGTGATGCTCCGGAAGATCACCATCCCGCTGCTCTGGGACACCATCCAGGTGGCCTGGATCTACCTGGCCATCGCCGCGCTGGACGGGTTCATCCTGGTCCAGCTCATGACCAACGGCGGCCCGAACTTCTCCAGCGACGTGATCGGCATGCGGATGTACGACACCGCGTTCGGCAGCGAGACCAAGTTCGGCTACGCCTCGGCGATCGGCGTGGTGATGTTCTTCCTGACCCTGTCGGTGGCGGTGCTGGCGCTGCGGGCCGCCCGGCGCGATCGGATCGAGTACTCATGACCAGTGTGGACGCCGGCACCCGGCCGGCCCCGGCGGCGCCCGCCGAGCCGACGACCGGCCGGCCGCCGCGCCGCGAGCTGGGCGTCGCGAACGTCTTCTCGCACAGCTTCCTGCTGCTGTGGGCGGCGATGACCCTGCTGCCACTGGCCTGGATGGTGCTCAGCTCGCTGAAGAGCAACGGGGAGATCCTCGCCGACCCGTGGGGGCTGCCCGAGGCGCTGCACGTGGACAACTGGGCGCGGGCCTGGACCAAGGCGCACATCGGGCGCTACTTCCTGAACAGCGCCGTGGTGGTGGCCGGCTCGCTGACCCTCACCATGCTGCTCGGCGCCGCCGCCGCGTACGTCTTCGCGCGCTACGACTTCCGCGGCCGGCAGGTGGTCTACTACCTGTTCGTCGGCGGGATGATGTTCCCGGTCTTCCTCGCCCTGGTGCCGCTCTTCTTCGTGGTCCGCAACGCCGGCCTCTTCGGCACCTGGACCGGCCTCATCCTGGTCTACACCGCCTACTCGCTGCCGTTCACGGTGTTCTTCCTGACCGCGTTCTTCCGCACCCTGCCGACCGCGATCGCCGAGGCGGCGCTGATCGACGGCTGCGGTCACTTCCGGCTCTTCTTCCGGGTGATGCTGCCGATGGCGCGTCCGGGACTGATCAGCGTCGGCATCTTCAACTTTCTCAGCCACTGGAACCAGTTCCTGCTGCCGCAGGTGCTCATGCAGGGCGACGAGTCGAAGTGGATGCTCGCCCAGGGCCTGAACGCGCTCGCCGTCAACCAGGGCTACGCCGGTGACTACGCCCAGCTCTTCGCCGGCCTGACCATCGCGGTGCTGCCGGTGCTCGTGGTCTACGTGGCCTTCCAGCGGCAGATCCAGGCCGGCCTCACCGCCGGGCAGCTCAAGTGAGGTCGTTGCCACAGGCAACGGGACAGCGCGATCGCTGACCGCCCCCTTATCGTGGGCCGGCACCTTCACCGATCGACAGGAATCACATGTTTGAACTTGTCTACGAGCTCCTCCTGATTCTGGGCGGCATCGCGATGGTCGCCATCGGCATCGCCATCAAGGAGCAGAGCACGGGCTCTCGGATCTTGAACGTCGTCGTGGGCCTGGCCTTCTTCGGCTACGGCTTCTACCTGATGTTCCTCGCGCCCGTGGGTTATGAGTACCGGATCTTCATCTACGTCTTCATCCTGCCGATCCTGCTCATCGTGCAAGCGGTGAAGGCCCGCAAGGCGGCCCGCGAGCAGGCCGCCTCGCACCAGTTCGCCGGCGCCGCACAGCCGGGCCAGTTCGCCCCGTCCGCGCCGGCCGCGTCCGGCCATCCGGGTCAGGGTTTCCCGGCCCCGCAGAACCAGCCGTACGGCCAGGCCCCGCAGAACCAGCCCTACGGCCAGGTTCCGCAGGGCCAGCCGTACGGCCAGGCGCCGCAGGGTCAGCCGGCTCCGCACCCCGGCTACCCGGCGCACCCCGGGCAGCCGGCCCCCCAGGGGCAGTACGGCCAGCCGCAGGGGCAGCCGTACCCGGGCGCCTGACGGTTTGACCTGGTAGCGGGCCGGTCGACGGTGTCGGCCGGCCCCCTACCGGCTTGACCCGTAGGAAATCTCCTACCTATTGTGGTGGCCATGACCGTGACCCACGTGCAACTCGTCTCCGTGCCCGTCAGCGACCAGGACCGGGCCCGCGACTTCTACCTCGACGTCCTCGACTTCGACCTGATCTTCGACAACCCGATGGGGCCCGACGGCAGCCGCTGGATCCAGGTGGCACCGAAGGGCGCGGCCACCGCGCTGACCCTGGTCACCTGGTTCCCGACCATGGCGCCCGGCTCGCTGAAGGGCCTGGTGCTGGAGACCGACGACCTCGACGCCGACGCCGCCCGGTTGCGGGAGCGGGGCGTGGACCTCCCGGACGGCGGCATCCAGACCGCGCCGTGGGGCCGCTACATCACCTTCCACGACCCCGACGGCAACGGCATCGTCCTGCAGTCCACCCGGGTCTGACGTGTCGGACGTCTTCGCGGCGCTGGCCAATCCCACCCGCCGGGAACTGCTGCGGCTGCTGCTCGAACGCGGCGAGCAGCCGGTGCAGCAGCTGGCCGACCACTTCGACATGCGCCGGCCCAGCCTGTCGGAGCACCTGCGGGTGCTCAAGGACGCCGGGCTGGTGACCGAGCAGCCGATCGGCCGGCAGCGCTTCTACGCGCTGCGCCCCGAGCCGCTGCGCGAGGTGGCCGACTGGCTCGGCCCGTACGAGCGGTTCTGGCGGGCGCGCCTCGCCGACCTGCGCGAGGTGCTGGACGGGCTTCCCGATGAGTGAGCCGGCGACGATCGAGGTGGACCAGTTCCTGGCCCACCCGCCGGCCAAGGTCTGGCGGGCGCTGACCGATTCTGATCTGCTGGCGCGCTGGTTGATGCCCAACGACTTCCGGCCCGTTCCGGGGCACGTGTTCACCTTCCGCACCTCCCCGCGGCCGGGTCAGGGCTTCGACGGCGTGGTGCACTGCGAGGTGCTGGAGCTGGACGAGCCGCGCCGGCTGCGCTGGGCCTGGCGGGGTGGCCGGCTGGACACGGTCGTCACGTGGACCCTGGTGCCGGAGGGGCGGGGCACCCGGCTGTTCCTGGAGCACGCCGGGTTCGACCCGGACGACCCGGTGCAGCGGCGCACCTTCACCCTGCTCGACGGCGGTTGGCGCAGCCACGTCTGGCCACGACTGTCGCAGGCCCTCGCCGACCTGAGCTAGCGGCCCGGCCGCGGCTCGACGGGTGGCCGCCGGCCGAGCCTCGGGGCTGTCGAGCTGAGCTGTTGGTGACTGTCAGCCGCGGTCCGCAGGCACCAGCAGGGCGTGCAGGGCGCCCGGGTCGGCGACCTCGGGCAGGTCGCGGGCGGCGAGCCAGGCCGCCGCCGCCGCGCCGTCGCCGGCGCTGTGCAGCGGGGCGTCCGGCCACCGGCGGGCCAGTTCGGCGCGTACCGCGGCCGCGAGGGGCGTGTCGCCGGTGAGCAGGCCGCCGCCGAGCACCACCGGGTCGGTGCCGCCGAGCGGCCGGATGCGCGAGACGCTCTCGGCCAGCAGCGTGGCCGCCTCCGCGACCAGCGCCAGGCCGGTCGGTTCGCCGTCCCGGGCCGCGGCCACGACCAGTGGCGCGAGCCGGGCCAGCTCGACCGGTGGCCGCCGGGTCACCGACTGCACCACCGCTTCCGCGGTCGCCCGGGGGCGGGCGGCTACCTCGGTGGCGCCGGTCAGGTCGGCGAGCACCCGGCGGGCCAGGTCGCCCGGCGCGTCGGCCCGGTCCAGGTCGGCGAGCAGGCGGCGGACCGCCTCCCGGCCGAGCCAGAACCCGGAGCCCGCGTCGCCCAGCAGCCAGCCGTGCCCGTCGGCG
Organism: Micromonospora sp. NPDC004551; assembly: GCF_040609975.1. NCBI lineage: Bacteria > Bacillati > Actinomycetota > Actinomycetes > Micromonosporales > Micromonosporaceae > Micromonospora > Micromonospora sp. NPDC004551. The sequence goes on from NZ_JBEXLM010000004.1 coordinate 72,475, forward strand.
GTGCGGTCGAGGCGCAGGTCGCGCACCTGGGCGGCGATCGCGCCGGTGCCGGCGATGAGCACGGTGCCGTCGGGGGTCGCCGTGCCGGAGGCGTACGCGACGAGCGCGTCGCCGTGGACGGCGTAGGGGCAGCGCAGGCCGGCGTCGGCCCAGGCCCGGTCGAAGGCGGCCCGGCCCTGCGGGTCGGCGAGGAGCCGGCCGGCGCCGGCGAGCCCGATGACGCCGGCGCGCACCCGGCTCGGATCGATGTCGGCGAGTGCGGCGCGCAGCGCGGCGAGGAGTTCGGCCGCCGCCCGCTCGGCGCCGTGGCTGGTCGGGTTGCCACCGCCCGCGCGGCCGGTGCCGAGGCGTACCCCGTCGAGGCTGAGGGCGGTGGCGCGGGTGGACGTACCCCCGACGTCGAGGCCGACCACGACGGTGTCCGACATCCCTTCATGCTGGTCGGCCGCGCTGTCCGGCGCAAGATCCGGGCTGTGCGCCAGGTAACAGTTTGAAAACTTCGCCCACGGCCTTGACACGGAGGGGCCTTCAGTAAGAACTTTTACCACTAACAGTTAACACTCTTTTCCGAAAGGCGACCCATGGTTGATCACGAGGTGGACACCCCCGCGGGGACCGCGGTGGTCGACGCCGACGCGGTCGACCGGCGGGGTGCGCTGACCGTCTCCTCCGACGGGGTGCTGGCCAGGGTCCGGGCCGGGGCGGGGGAGCTGACGGGGGCGCTGCGCCGGGTCGCCGAGCACGTGCTCAGCGACCCGGAGGCAGCGGCCCGGGCCACCATCGTGGAGTTGGCCGAGCGTAGCGGCACCTCGCCGGCGACCATCACCCGGTTCTGCCGGGCCATGGGCTTCGAGGGCTACGCCGACCTGCGGCTCGGCATCGCGGCGGAGACCGGCCGGGCCCGGTCGGCCGGCTGGACGGTCGACATCGGCCGGGAGATCCAGCCCAGCGACCCGCTGTCCCGGGTGCTCGACCAGATCATGGCCGCCGACACGCGGGCCATGCACGACACGGCCGCGCTGCTCGACCTCGCCGAGGTGGAGCGGGCGGCGGTGGCCATCGCCGGGGCCAGCCGGGTGAACATCTTCGGCGCCAGCGGCAGCGCCCTGGTCGGCGAGGAGATGCAGTTCAGCCTGCACCGCATCGGGGTGGCCGCCTGGGCCTGGAGCGACGTGCACGAGGGGCTGGCCAGCGCCGCGCTGCTCGGCATCGGCGACGTCGCGCTCGGCATCTCGCACACCGGGCAGACCCGGGAGACCATCGAGATGCTCGCGGAGGCCGGCAGCCGGGGGGCCACCACGGTCGCGCTGACCGGCTTCCCCCGCTCGCCCCTGGCCGAGCTGGCCGACATCGTGCTGGTCACCGCCAGCCAGGCCACCACCTTCCGGCCCGACGCGCTCTCCGCGCGGCACCCCCAGCTCGTCGTGCTCGACCTGCTCTACATCGCGGTGGCGCAGCGCACCCACGACCGCGCCCACGCGGCCTTCCGGCGTACCGCCCAGGCCGTCGACGGGCACAAGGCCGAGAAGGGGGCCACCTCATGATCAGTGCCCAGCGGTACGCGGACGCCGTCCGCCCGGTGCTCGACCGGCTCGTCGACACCCAGGCGGAGGCGGTCGACCGGGCCGCCGACGTGATCGCCGGCGGGCTGCGGGCCGGCGGGGTGCTCCAGGCGTTCGGCGCCGGGCACTCCGAGGCGTTCGCCGCCGAGCTGGTGGCCCGGGCCGGCGGCCTGGTCCCGACCAACCGACTCTCCCTGCACGACCTCGTGCTGCACGGCGACGCGCCCCGCGACGTGCTCGCCGACCCCAAGCTGGAACGCGACCCGGCCGTGGCGCACCAGCTCTACGCTCTGGCGGCGCCGCAGCCGGAGGACGTGTTCGTGGTCGCCTCCCAGTCCGGCATCAACGGCTCGGTGGTCGAGCTGGCGGCGCTGGTCCGGGAGCACGGCCACCCGTTGATCGCGGTCACCTCGGTCGAGCACACCGCACGGGTCGCCCCGCGGCACCCGTCCGGCCAGCGGCTCGCCGACCTCGCCGACGTCGTGCTGGACAACGGCGCGCCGTACGGCGACGCACTGCTGCCGCTCGAGGGCGGCGGCGCGGTCTGTGCGGTCTCGTCGGTCACCGCGGCGCTGCTGGCGCAGCTGCTGACGGCCGAGGTCGTACGACGGTTCCACCAGGCCGGGGAGGTACCCCCTATCTACCTCTCCGCCAACGTCCCCGGTGGGGACGAGCACAACCTCGCCCTCGAGTCGCGGTATGCCGGGCGCCTCCGGCGGACCGCCTGACCCGACACCACAAGGAGAGAAAGAGATGTCGGTTACCCCCGAGAACCTCGGCGACCTCAGCCGCCGGACCCTGCTCCAGCGGGCCGCCGCGGCCGGCCTTCTCGCCGCCCCGGCGATGGGCCTGCTCAGCGCCTGCGCGGGCAGCGAGCCGGAGAAGAAGTCCGACACCGGCGGCGCGGCCAAGAGCAAGGACAACCCGTTCGGTGTGAAGGACGGCAGCGCCGTCAAGGTGGTCATCTTCAACGGCGGCCTGGGCGACCAGTGGGCCAAGGAAGACAAGGTCATCTTCAGCGCCAAGCACCCGAACGTCACGGTCAACATGTCGTCGACGCAGAAGATCAAGACCGAAGAGCAGCCGAAGATGGCGACGCAGCCGAGTGACCTGGTCATGAACTCGGGCGCCGACATGATGGACCGCAGCACCCTGATCAACGAGGGCGCCATCGAGCCGCTCGACGACCTGCTCACCGCGCCGGCCTGGGACAGCGAGGGCACGGTGGCGGACTCGCTGCTGCCGGGCACGGTCGGCGACGGCACCCAGAACGGCAAGTTCTACGTCGTGAACGTGGCGTACACGGTGTGGGGCAACTGGTACAACGCGGCGCTGTTCAAGAAGGAGGGCTGGCAGGCGCCGGCCACCTGGGACGAGTTCTTCGCCCTGGCCCCGAAGATTAAGGCCAAGGGCATGGCGCCGTACGTGCACGACGCGGTCCACGGCTACTACCCGCGCTGGGCGCTCATGGCGAGCATCTGGAAGACCGCCGGCAAGCAGGTCGTCGTCGACATCGACAACCTGAAGGAGAACGCCTGGAAGGCCGACGGCGTGCTCAAGGCGCTGGAGCCGTGGGAGAAGCTGGTCAAGGACAAGCTGCTCCTCCCGGGCAAGCTCGACCACACCCAGTCGCAGCAGGCCTGGCTCGACGGCAAGGCGGCGTTCATCCAGGTCGGCACCTGGCTGAAGAACGAGATGGCGGCGACCATCCCGCCGGGCTTCGAGCTGACCCTGTCCGACTACTGGCACAACGCCGACGACAAGGCGCCGAAGGACGTGTTCGCCGCGTCCGGCGAGGGCTTCGTCGTGCCGAGCAAGGCCCCGAACAAGGAGGCCGCGAAGGAGTTCCTGCGGGCGATCCTGTCCAAGGCCGGTTCGGCCAAGTTCGCCGAGCTGACCAAGTCGCTGGCCTCCACCAAGGGCTCCGGCGACAACGTGCAGGACACCGCGCTCTCCAGCGCCAACACTCTCATGAAGAACGGCGGCAGCGAGCTGATCTCCGTCAAGTTCCAGGACTTCTACGCCGACCTGGACAAGGAGAGCCAGAACCTGTCCGAGGAGCTGATGGCCGGCCGGCTCACCGCGCAGCAGTTCGTCGACAAGATGCAGGCGGCCGCGGACAAGGTCGCCAAGGACTCGTCGATCAAGAAGCAGACCCGCACCGCCTGATCCGACGGAGAGAGTGAGTCCAATGCGGCACGGAGTCGCGCGTTTCGTCACGGGCTTCCTGGCCCTGCCCGTCGCGCTGTACCTGTTCTACGTGGTGTGGCCGTTCGCGCAGGCGGCGGGATACTCGCTGACCGACTGGGGTGGGTATTCGGATTCCCAGAACTTCGTCGGGCTGGACAACTACGTCCGGCTGCTCTCCGACGAGCTGATCAGGAAGGCGTTCTGGCACAACGTCTTCTTCCTGGTCACCGTGCCGCTGTTCACCATCGCGCTGGCCCTGTTCCTCGCGTTCCTGCTCAACGTGGGCGGACGCGAGGACAGGGCCGGCATCCGCGGGGTGTTCGGCTCCGGCCTCTACAAGGTCATCTTCTTCTTCCCGCAGGTGCTGTCGCTGGTGGTCATCGCCGTCATGTGGCAGCAGATCTACCGGACCGACCAGCAGGGCCTGATCAACGGCCTGCTCATCAAGATCGGGCTGGTCGACGCGGACAACCCGATCGCCTTCACGGCCGACCCGGAGCCGTTCCTCGGCATCCCCGCGGTGCTGTGGTGGCTGCTGCTCATCGCCGTGTGGAGCGGCGCCGGCTTCTACATGGTGCTGTTCTCCGCGGCCATGCAGTCGATCCCGAAGGACATCTACGAGGCGGCGATCCTCGACGGGGCAGGCCGGTTCGACACGTTCTTCCGGGTCACCCTGCCGCTGCTCCGGGACACCATCTCGGTCGCGTGGGTCTACCTGGGCTTCATCGCCCTGGACATGTACGCCCTGGTCTTCGTCATGACGCCGAGCCAGGGCGGCCCGAACCACGCCAGCGAGATCTTCGCCTCGGTGATCCAGTTCAACGCGTTCCAGAAGGGCCAGTTCGGCTACGCCTGCGCGATCGCCGTGGCGCTGGCCATCTTCACCATCCTGCTGGCCGCCGTCCAGCTGAGGATCACCCGCCGTGACCGGATCGAGTTCTGAGGAGGCCTGGACGATGAGCACGGTGACCCACACCTCCGGCCAGAAACGGCCCGACGTCGCGCCGCCGGGCCGGCCGACGGGCCGACGGGCGGAAGCCGCCGGCAACGGCATCGGCGGCCGGATCTTCAACGGCTTCTCACACCTGTTCCTCGCGGTCTGGGCGATCATGGTGATCTACCCGCTGCTCTGGGTGGTGATGTCCGCGCTCAAGACCGACTCGGAGGTCATCCGCCAGCCGCTGTCGCTGTTCCCCAAGTCGCTGCAGTGGGACAACTTCGCCCGGGCCTGGACGGCCGGGATCGACAGCTTCTTCCTGAACACGCTCCTGGTGCTCGTCTTCAGCGTGACCCTGACGATGCTGCTGGGCTCGATGGCGGCGTACGCGCTGGCCCGCTACGAGTTCCGGGGCAACCGGCTGATCTACTGGATGTTCCTGTCCGGGCTGACCCTGCCGGTCTATCTCGCCGCGGTGCCGCTGTTCAAGGGCGTCTACAACATGAATGTGGTGTTCCCGCTGCTCGGCCCGAACAAGCATTTCACGCTGATCCTGGTCTACGTGGCGTGGTCGCTGTCGTTCACCGTCTTCTTCATGCACTCGTTCTTCCGGACGCTGCCGCACTCGATCGCCGAGGCGGCGATGGTCGACGGCGCCTCGCACACCCGGACCTTCTTCAGCGTCATGCTGCCGATGGCCAAGCCCGGCCTGATCAGCATCGGCATCTTCAACGTGCTCGGCCAGTGGAACCAGTGGTACCTGCCGACCCTGCTCATGCAGTCGGTGTCCGGTGAGCCGAAGCACCAGGTGATCGCCCAGGGGCTCATCGAGCTGTCGGTCAACCAGGGCTACAAGTCCGACTGGTCCGGCCTCTTCGCCGGGGTCACCATGGCGATGCTGCCGGTCCTGATCGTCTACGTCGTGTTCCAGCGCCAGGTGCAGTCCGGCCTCACGGCCGGCGTCGGCAAGTAACCCGCGCGACCCGCTGCCCGGCCGTTCCGGCATCTGTCGGAGGGGCCGGGCAGAATCGCGTCCGTGCTGGTGGCGGTGGAGTCGGACGAGCGGGGCGGCGGAGTGCTGCAACCGCTCGACGACGCCGGGCGCCCGGCCGGCCCGGCCGAGCCGGTGGCCGACCTGGCCGCCGCGGCGGCCGCCCGGGAGGCCGCCGACCGGCCCCGCTGGGTGTGGGCCACCGGCGCCACCGTCTACCCGGCGCTGCTGCGTGCCGGCGTCCGGCTCGACCGGTGCCACGACGTCGAGCTGACCGAGGCGCTGCTGCTCGGCCACGCCGGCCGCTGGGGTGAGCCGCGTTCGCTCGCCGCAGCCTGGGCCCGGCTCACCGGGGCGCCGGTCCCGCCGGACCCGGCGCCCCGCCCACCGGAGCCGCCCGGCCACGGCCAGGGCGCGCTCTTCGCCGCGCCGTCCGGCCCTCCCGGTCCGGGCATCACGGCGTTGACCAGGGTGTACGCGGACCAGCTCGCCCGCATCGCGGGGACGGAACACCCGGGCCGGTTCCGGCTGCTGGTGGCCGCCGAGTCGGCCGGCGCGCTGATCGCCGCCGAGATGGGCGCGGCCGGGCTGCCCTGGCGTGCCGACGTGCACGACGCGATCCTGGCCGACCTGCTCGGTGAGGCGTCCCCGGTGGGCGGGCCGCCCCGCCGGCTGGCCGAGCTGGCCGCGCGCATCGCCGAGGCGTTCGGCGTTCGCCAGTTGCACGCCGACTCCCCGGCCGAGCTGCTGAGGGCGTTCGCGAGGGCCGGCGTGGAGCTGCCGAACACCCGGGCGTGGGTGCTGCGCGGGGTGGAGCATCCGGCCGTGCCGCTCGTCCTGGAATACAAGGAGCTCTACCGGATCTGGACGGCGCACGGCTGGGCCTGGCGGGACGCCTGGGTCTCCGGCGGCCGCTTCCACCCGGAGTACGTGCCCGGCGGCGTGGTCTCCGGCCGGTGGGCCACCCGGGGCGGCGGGGCGTTGCAGATCCCGAAGGTGATCCGGCGCGCCGTGGTGGCCGACCCGGGCTGGACGTTCGTGGTGGCCGACGCGGGCCAGCTCGAACCACGGGTGCTCGCCGCGGTCTCCGGCGACGAGCGGCTGGCCGCGGCCGGCGGGGCGGGTGACCTCTACGCCGCGCTGGCCCGGGACGCCTTCGCCGGTGACCGGGCCCGGGCCAAGGTGGCCCTGCTCGGCGCCATGTACGGGCAGACCGGCGGTGCCGCGGTGCCCGCCCTGGCGGTGTTGAAGAAGAATTACCCGACCGCGTTCGGGCACGTCGAGGCGGCGGCCCGCACCGGCGAGGCGGGCGGCCTGGTCCGGTCGTGGCTGGGGCGCACCTGCCCGCCCGGATCGGTCGGCTTCGGCGACGGCGACGAGGCGATGGCCGACGCCGGGGCGGATCCGCAGAGCCCGCGGGCCCGGGCTGCCCGCTCGCGCGGGCGGTTCACCCGCAACTTCGTCATCCAGGCCACCGCCGCCGAGTGGGCCTCCACGCTGCTGGCCACGCTGCGCACCGAGCTGGCCGGCACCCCCGCCGAGCTGGTCTTCTTCCAGCACGACGAGGTGATCGTGCACTGCCCGGCCGAGACGGCCGAGGCGGTCGCCGCGGCGGTGACCGGGGCCGGGGCGCGGGCCACCCGGCTGCTCTTCGGCGAGACACCGGTGCGCTTCCCGCTCGACCTGTCCGTCGTGGACTGCTACGCCGACGCGGCATAGCCACGCAATTTTCCGTTTTGCCCCGCTACCCGCTCCCGGACGCACTCGTTGGGCCCGGTGTGCGTACGACGGGACGGACCGGGCGCGGCTGCCTCCGGTCCGTCCCCCAGGTCGAGGGGGCACCGCTGAACCGGATCGCAGGAATGATCATCGCCGCTGGTGGGGGCCGCCGGATCGGCGGGCCCGAGGCGCTGCTGCACCAGGGCGAGAAGCCCCTGGTCCGCCGGATGATCGACACGATGGCCGAGGCGGGCTGCGTGGAGGTCGTCGTCGTGCTGGGCGCGGCGGCCGACCAGGTGCGGCAGACCACCGACCTGACCGCCGCCACCGTGGTGGTCAACCGGGCCTGGGGGACCGGGGTCGGCTCCTCGATCCGGGCCGGGCTGGCCGCGCTGACCGACGAGACCATCGAGGCCGTGGTCGTGGTGCCCGTCGACATGCCCGGACTCACCGCCGTGGCGGTCCGCCGGGTCGCCGCCCTGCCCTACCCGGACGTGCTGGTCTGCGCCACCTACGACGGGCTGCGCGGCTACCCGATGCTGTTCGGTCGCCGGCACTGGTCCGGCATCGCCACCCTGGCCAGCGCCGACGTCGGCGCCCGGCCGTACCTGCTGGCGCACAAGGACCAGATCGTCGACATCGCCTGCGACTCCGTGGCCGACGGCAGCCGGATCGACAGCCCGGAACTGATGGCCCTCTACGGTCTCAGCATCCCGGAGCAGCGGGTCGGCGTCTGAGGTGGACTGAGTACCCGTACGGATGTGGCGGGCGCCCGCCCCGGCCAGACTCGTCGCCATGCGCCGACTCGCCATCGCCCTGCTGTGCCTCGCCGCGCTCGTGAGTTGCGCCCGGCCGGGCACGGTGCCGACCCCGGGCGACGCGCCGCCGGGCGACGCGGCCACCGAGTGGACCACCTACCAGGCCGACGTCACGGCGGTACGCCTCAGCGACGACCCGCGCTCGCTCGTGCTGACCGTGGCGCTGCTCGCCGACGCCGACGGGTGCTCCCGGAATCCCCGGGTGACCTACCTCGTCGAGGAGAACAACCACATCTACGCCAACGTGGTGCAGGACTCGCGCCTGTCCGGCGTGGTCGGCGCCTGCCCCACCCACACTCCGGGCGAGGTGACCCTGACCACGCCGGGACCGATCGCCGGCCGCCTCGTCGTGCTCAACCAGGAGCCGTGGAAACGCGACGGTGGCCAGTACCGCCGCTGCGATCCGACGTTCGGCTGTGACCCGATGCCGGCGGACCACTGCGACCCCGCCTGGATCAGCGTCGCCGTCCGGGGCATGGACGTGTCCCGGCACTCCGTCGGCACGCCCGAGGGCTGCGACGGCCGGTGGCTGGTCATGACGGTGCCGTTCGATCCGGTGCCGTGCGGTGCCGAGCCGAGGCCGGGCTGCGACGCGTCGGTCACCGTCCGCCGCTACTTCCTGCGCTGGGCCGGCGAGCACGGCTGGTCCACGATCGCTGGCTCGACGGAGGCCGGCTGCGGACGCGTCCACAGCGCGGAACCCGCGTTCCCGAGAAGGCTGTGCGCCGACCTGCCCAAGCCGTGACCCCGTCGGGTCCGCCCGGGATGCCAGGATGCGGGTATGGCGTATGACGAGCACCTCGCGGACCGGGTCCGGGAACTGGTCGAACGCGCGCCCGGGTTCGCCGAGAAGCGCATGTTCGGCGGCCTGGCCATGATGGTGAAGGGCAACATGGCGGTCGTCGTCCGCGGTGCCGGCGGGCTCATGGTCCGCGTCGACCCGGCGGAGTCCGAGCGGCTGGAGGCCGAGCCCGGCGCGCAGGCGACGGTGATGCGGGGCCGGCCCATGCGGGGCTGGATCACGGTGGATCCCTCGGCCTGCGCGGGTGACGGCGACCTGGCCCGGTGGGTCGATCGCGGCGTCGGCTACGCCGGGACGCTGCCCGCTAAGTAGGGGCGGGCTAGGACTCCCCGCCCGCCGGCTCCAGCCCCAGCCGGTCGGCGAGCCCGCCCACCACCGCCGCCAGCGCGGCCGGCACCGGCCGCCGGGTCACCAGGAAGAGCGTGAAGCGGCCCGGCACCGGCGCCGGCGTCACCTCCTCGCCCGGGGCCGCATACGCCAGCGCGAGCCCGCGCGGCAGCACGACCGGGCAGCCGAGCAGCCGGCCCATCCGCACCGCCGTCTCGCCCGTGGCCGCCGGCTTCGGCCGGGCGCCCAGCGCGGAGAGCCGCCGGTGCAGGGCCTCGGGCGACGGGTCGTAGCTGTGCGCCACCACGTCGAGCCCGGCGAACGGCCGGCGCCCCGACCCCACCCGCACCCCGGGCGGGGTGAGCAGAGCCAGCCGGTCCCGGGCCACGGGTGTCGCGGTGGCCGTGGCGGGCAGCCGCATCTGGTTGGCGACCGTCACGAACGCGGCGTCGAGCGAACCCTCGCCGACCCACTCGACCAGGCGGTCACCGTGGTCGGTGACCTGGTGCACCGTCGCGTCCCGGAGCAGGTCCGCCACCGCGGGAAACAGCCACGCCGCCAGGCTCGGAAAGGTGCCCACGCTCAGCACCTCGCCGCGCGCCGCCGCCCGGGTCCGATCGAAGATCGCCTCCAGGTGCCCCAGAACGTGGACCGCCTCGGCGACCAGCGCCCGCCCGGCCGGGGTCGGCCGCGCCCCCGTGGTGTCCCGGTCGAAGAGCCGCTCGCCGATCCGCCGCTCCAACGCGGCCAACCGGTTGCTCGCGGCGGGCTGGCTGATCCGCATCTCGCGGCCCGCCGCCCCCAGGGAGCCGTGCCGCGCCAGCGCCGCCACGAGCCGCAGATCCTCGACCGTCGGCAGGGAACTCATAAGCCCAGGTTATGAGCTGGGCGGCCGAACCACCAGCTACCGGCAGGTCCGGCGGGGCCACATCATCGAACCCGTGACACTCCGCCGGGACATCGCCGCCATGCTCACCACCACCTTCGTCACCTGGCTCGGGCAGCGCACCACCGCCGTGGCGCTGCCCCTGGTCGCGCTCGCCGAGACCGGCTCGGCCTGGACCACCGGCCTGGTCGGCGGCGCGGTCGGGCTGCCCATGCTCACCTCCGCCTGGTGGGCGCGCGGCCTGCGGCAGCGGCTCACCACCGGCCCGGCCCTCGCCGGGGTCCTCGCGATCCAGGTGCTCGGCCTGCTCGTCATCCCGGTCGGCGCGGCCCTCGGCACCGTCGGCCCACTCCATCTGACCGCCGCCGGGCTGATCACCGGTGCCGCCACCACGCTGAGCGGGCCGGGCCAGCGGGCGCTGCTCGCCGACCTCTGCACCGACCCCGGCGTAGCCACCCGGATGCTGGCCTGGCAGGACCTCGCACACCGCAGCACCATGATCCTGGCCCCGCCGCTGGCCGGCTGGGCGGTCACCGCCGGCGGGCCGCTCCGGCTGCTCTGGGCGGAGGCGGCCGGCGTCACCCTCGGCGCCGCCCTGCTGCTGGCCGTCCAGGGCACCGCCGCGCCCGCCACCGGCGAGGACACCACCGGCGCACCCGCGCTCCGGCACGTGCTGGCCCGGCATCCCGAGGTACGCCGCGCGGTGACCATGGCCGGCGTCGGCGGGCTCGCCTGGTTCGCCTTCACCCTCGGGCTGGCCATCCTCGGCGCCGAAACCGGCCGGCCCGGGCTGCTCGTCTCGGCCGGCATGACCGGCTACGGCGCCGGCTCACTCGCCGGTGCGCTGGCCGCCCCGGTGCTCGTACCCCGGTTGCCGCCACTGGCCACCATGGCAGCCGGCTGGATCCTGCTGGGCGCGACGTTCGCGGCGCTGCCCGCCGCCACCGCCTCGCTCCCGCTCATCGCGCTCGTGGCCGCCGCGGGCGGCCTCGCCATGCCGCTGGGCATCGGCGCGGTCAACCGCCTGATCACCACCCGCACCGAGGGCGCCGAACGGCGGGCCGCCTTCGCCGCGGAGAGCCTGGTGCACGACGGCGCCGTCTCTATCGGCCTCCTCGGCGGCGGGGCGGTGATCGGCCTGGCCGGCGCCGCCCCGACGCTGGTCGTCGCGGGCGCCGCCCAGATCGCCGTCGGGCTCCTCGCCGGACCCTGGCTGCTCCCGGTCCGCCGCCCCGGAGGGCGTTCCGTCCGGCCACAGCCGCTCGCCACCGGCGCGCCGGGACAGCTGAGCGCGCCCGAACAGCACCCGGCTCAATCCAGGTCGAACAGCGCGGCGGCGTTGCCCCAGCAGACCGCCCGGAGCCAGTCGTCGCCCAGATCGAGCCCGGCCAGCGCGGACAGCTGCTCGGCGTACGGGTAGGGGATGTTCGGGAAGTCGCTGCCGAGCAGCACCTTGCCGGCCAGTCCCAGCTCGCGCAGCCGCGGCAGCTCCGCCGCCGGGAACGGCACGAACCGGTCGAAGAACGAGGTGAACGCCATCGTCGTGTCCAACCGCAGGTGCCGGTACCGCTCCGCCAGGTCCAGGAAGGCCGCGTAGTCCGGGGCGCCCAGGTGCGCCACGATCGCGGCCAGCCCGGGGTGCCGGGCGAGCAGCGCGGCGAACGACGCCGGTCCGGTGTGCTCGGTGCCGACCGGCGCGTGCCCGGCGTGCACCACCACCGGCACGCCCGCCTCCGCCAGCAGCCCCCACACGGCATCCAGCGCCGGGTCGGCCGGCGCGAAGCCGCCCACCTGGACGTGCACCTTGAACACCCGGGCGCCGGCCGCGAGGGCGTCCGCCACGTAGCGCGCCGCCGCCGGCTCGGGGAAGAAGGTCGCCGAGGGCAGGCAACCCGGGGTACGCGCCGCGAAGTCCAACGTCCAGGCGTTCAGCGACTCCGCCATGCCGGGCCGGTGGGGGTACGCCAGCGCGCTGAACGCCCGCACGCCGAGCCGCCGCAGGTGCGCCACCCGCGCCTCGTCGCCCCACCGGTACCGGATCGGCCACTCGGTGCCGACCAGCGGCCCGGCCGCGTCGAAGTACGCCCACACCTTGCGCAGCATGCGCGGCGGCAGGAAGTGGGTGTGCACGTCGGCGAGCCCGGGCAACCCGAGCCCTCGCCAGAACTCCGGCACCGCCACGTCCTCGACCGGCGGCCCGGTGTGCTCCGCGGCGGTCACACCTCGATAATCAGCGGCTCGGCCCCGACGGGCTGAGCTTGCGGGTCGTTGCCCAATGCCGGCTGCATCGTTCACGCCGCGTTCGGCAGGCTGACAGCTGCCCAACCCGCGGCACCGCGTGCGGCGATGTTGCGGGCTGCATTCACGTCGGCATGCTCAGCGAAGCCGCACGACTTGCATCGGAAAGAGGATTGGTTAGGCCGGTTGGCCCTAGCGACATGCCCGCAGGCGGAGCAGCCCTGCGAGGTGTACGCCGGGTCGACGTAGACGCTCGCCACTCCGGCCCGCGCCGCTTTGTAGGCGATGAACTGGCCGAGCTGCTGGAAGGCCCACGAATGCAGCGTGACCCGCTGGGGCCGTCGAAGCCGTACCCGGCCATGGATGCCACTCAGGTTTTCCAGTGCGACACCACGGCTGGTGCGTTTGGCCTCGGTCACGATCTGCTTGGCAATGCGATGGTTCGTGTCGGCGGCGAACCTGGCCTCCTTGCGGCGGCGGGCCTTCAACAGCCGTTTGGCGGATTTGGTGCCGATGCGCTGCAGTTTGGCCCGCAGCCGCTGATTGCGGTGGCGCACGCGATTCAAACCCTTGCCGCAGTGCTGGGTGCCATCGCTGGTGGTGGCGATGTTCGCGATTCCCAGGTCGACGCCGAGGAACCCATTCGGTTCCGTCAGCTCGACGTCAGGTATGTCGCAGGTGGCATATAGGTACCACTTGCCGTCTCGGCACACCAGGTCGGACTCGCCCTTGCGGCGAGCGGACAGCATCGCGTGCTGCGCATCAGAGCATGCGAATCGAACGCCCGGCTGGCGGCCCGCCGTCGTCCAGATGGAGACCGTGCGGGACTGCATCTGCCAGGAAAGGCAGCGGTCGTCGAAGGGCTGGGCAGCGTCTCGGCGGAATACGATTGGCTTCGCCTCAGCCTTGCGGCGGCGCTCCGACCCCGGCTTTCCGAGGTTGCCAGCACGGATGTTGGCCTTCAGGGTGGCGTACGCGCCGGCAACCTTGCGAGCGACGTGGATCGCAGGCTGGGCCGACAACCCCATAGCCTTCAGCTGCGTGTAGGTCAGCCGCTGCAACGCCTGCTTGGCGAACACCCGTGCCTGATACGCCTCCGCGGAGGCCAGGTTCGCAGCGTTGTTGCACACCGTCAGGGTGTCACGCAACGCCGCCTCCTGGGCGCCGTCGGGAAACAGGCGCACCTGCACCACCAGTTTCACGTCCACAGCCTACCGTCTGGCCTTGCCACCCAGGACGGATGCGTAGCCCTGGGTGTGCTCAAACTTCGATGTTGAAGCGCTGCAGCACCGAGGGTGCGACCAGCCCCACCGCGGCGAGCACGGCGAGCACGGTCAGCGCCGTCCGCAGCACGATGGTTTCGGCCTTGCTGCCGGTGCGCAGGGCGATGCCGTTGGGCAGCCCGATCATCGTCCACATCCGCCGCTTGATGGGGATGGGCCAGAGGATCGGCACCCCCGCCTTGGTGATCATGTCGCCGAGGATGTGCACGAAGCAGCCCACGCCGACCGCCGTGCCGATGAGCGGATAGCCCCGGTCGCCGGGCAGGTTCGCGAAGGTGAACCAGGCCGCGGCAGCCGACAACAGGGTGACGACCACCCACCCGGCCCGCTCGGCCCACTCGTCGAAGAGCCCGCGCAGCGCCAGACCGATCATGAAGAAGAGGATGCTGACCACCGCCCACTTGCCGTACGCGGCACAGAGCGCGGTGGTGCCCCAGCCGACCAAAAGGGTGAACGGGATGGTGTGGGTGAGTGTGCGGTGCCCGTTGTTGCGGCGCGGATCCTTGCTCAGCTTGGTCGCGTAGTAGACGCCCAGCGAGATCTTCTCCATCACCTCGGCGATGAAGAGGCTGAACACCCCGAAGGTCCGGGCCACGGTGGCGCCGCCCTGGTTGCGGGTCACCTTGCCGGAGAGGTCGAGGTCGGGAAAGAGCGCTCCGCCCGCGCAGACCGCGGTGCCGACCGCCAGCGCGAGCGGCGTCTGGTGGTAGTCGGCGAACTGGTCCAGCGCCCAGGAGCCGGTCAGCCACACCGCCGCGCCGGACAGCGCGTGGGACGGTCCCATCATCTCGGCTCGCCCTCCCCAGAGATCTTGATCGACAAAACTACGCCACTGTAGTTAGGCATCGGGCCGCGGGGCATCACCCGGACGGTCCACTGGGGAGGGGGTCCACGGGCCGCCCGGCGGACGCCGCCGGATCACCAGGAAGTATGTGGTCCCGGGCCGGCGGGGCCGGAGCATCTGTCGGTGATGGGACGCCGGGGTTGTCAGCCGGCCGCGTGGGTGGACCGGGCCGGCTGGAAGCTGTCCCGGATCAGCGCCAGCTGTGCGGCCGCGGCGGACCAGTCGGCGTCGGAGGTGGTCCACCCGAGCGTCCATCCGCCGGTCCCGCCGGGCAGCACCCGCAGCGCGTGCATCCGCTCCCCGTACGGTGCGGTCCAGCGGCACTCCCACTCCGCGCCGTCGCCGGCGGCGGTGAGCCGTACCTGCTGGTAGCCGGGCAGCCGGCCGTCGGCGGTCAGCTCCCGCTCGGCCGCCCGCAACTGGTCGACCGGCTCACCTCCACCGGGGTACGGCTCGACGCCGAGGATCCGCCGGGTGGCGGGGTCCTGGAAGCAGGTGGTGCTGCCGGAGCGCAACTCCAGCCAACCGGCCGGCACCGCGACCCGGAAGCCGGCGGAGTCGGCGTACCAGACCCAGCCGACCGGAAGCGTGAACGCCGCGTCGGCGGGCGGGGAGCCGGCCCGCACCGGGTTGCCGGTCGCGTCGGGCCGGACGCACGGGAACGGCGGCGGCGGCACACCGGGCGGTGGGCCGCCGGGCGGGTGTCCCCAGGGCTCGTCCCGCGCCTCGCCCTGCGGGTCGCCGGCCGGCCGCCCGTCGTGGTCGCCGGTGACCGCGAGCGCGGTGCCGACCCCCGCCGCCACGGCGAGCACCGTGGCGGCCCCCGCGAGCGCCCAGCGCCGCAGGGCCGCCCGGCGCCGCCCGCTCGGCCCCTCGCCGCTGCCGCCCGCGGGCGGGCCCGATGGGCCGTCCCCGGCGTCGCCGGCGCAGGCCGCCCTGCTGCTGGCGGCGGTGGTGGTGGTGCCGGCCTGGCTCGCCGCCAGCGGCCGGGTGCCCTCGTCGTCAGCGTCTGGCTGCGGCGCCCACTCGCTCCGGCGCGCGGCGCGGCTCCATTCGCGGGCGGCGGCAGCCGGCGGCATCACGTCCGGATAGGCGCGTTCCGGCGGCGGCACGGCCATCGCGCCGCCGCTGTCCCAGCCCGATCCGCCACCGGGCGCGCCGTCGATCTCCCCGCCGGACCGGCCCGCCGTCCGTGGCGTGCGGTCGGCGACCCAGCCCGGCCCGCCGGCCGTGCCTGCCGCGCCGCCGCTGTCCCGGACCGGGCCGGTCGCGCGCGGTGCGGGTGCACCGGCCACCGGCCAGCCGGGCAGGTCGATGGTCGGCACGGTGGCGGCGGCCAGCAGCCGGGCCGTGTCGTCGTGGCCGAGGCGGTGGCGCGGGTCGCGACGCAGCAGCCCGACCAGCACCGGCGCCAGCGGGCCGGCGTGCGGTGCCGGGTCCGGCGGCTGGCTGGCCAGCGCGGCCAGCGTCGCCATGGCGGTGCTGCGGGCGTACGGGGACCGGCCCTCCACGGCGGCGTGCAGGGTGGCGCCCAGCGACCAGAGGTCGGCCTCCACACTCGACACACCCTCGGCGGCCCGCTCCGGGGCGACGTACTGCGGGGAGCCGAGGACCAGGCCGGGGCGGGTCGTCATTCCGTCGCCGCCGTCGAAGACGGCCAGCCCGAAGTCGGTGAGCAGCACCCGGCCGTCCCGGGCCACCGTTGGCGGGTTTCACGTCCCGGTGCAACACACCGGCCTCGTGCGCGGCGCGCAGCGCGGCCAGCACCGCGAGCCCGATCGTGGCGGCCCGGCGCGGGTCGACCGGCCCGTCCGTCTCGATGATCTCCTGCAACGACCGGGACGGGACGTACTCCATCACCAGCCACGGGTCGCCGTCGACCCGGACCACGTCGTAGACCCGGACCACGTTGGGGTGGCTGAGCCGGGCGGTCGCGCGCGCCTCGCGGAGGGTGCGGCCACGCGCCTCGTCGCGTTCGTGCGCGGCGAGTCAGCCCGGCGGCACCACCTGCTTCAGCGCCACCTCGCGGTGCAGCTCCTCGTCCCGGGCCCGCCAGACCCGGCCCATCCCGCCGCGGCCGACCAGATCGAGCAGGCGGTACCGGCCGGCGATCACTACCTGCTGCACCGCACTCCTCACCGCTGGTGGATGTCCACAATAGCCAACGGATCGGACAACACCTATCGCCCGTCGGGGCGGCGCGGCTCAGCTCGCGGCGCCGGCCAGCAGGTTTCCGTCCGGAATGGTGATGGCGGACCGGCCACCGGCCAGCAGCGCCGCCGCCCGCCGGGCCTGGAACGCGCCGTGCTCGCGGCGGGCCGTCGCGTAGCTGCCCGCGGTGCGGGCGGCGATGGCGGACCAGGCGTAGCGCGCGGCGACCACGGTGCGCGCCCGGCGGGCCAGCCGGCGGGCGAAGACCTCGTCGGCGAGCAGCCGGTCGACCGCGCCGGCCAGCGCGTCCGGGTCGCCGTGCGGGAAGGTCACCCCGGTCACGCCGGGCTCGACGATCTCGGCCAGGCCGCCGGTCTCCGCCACCGCGAGGGGCGCGCCGGCCGCGGCGGCTTCCAGGGCGATCATGCCGAACGGCTCGTAGAGGCTGGGGACCACGGTCGCGTCGGTGGCGCCGAGGACGGCGGGGAGCTGGGTGGCGTCCAGGAAGCCCGTGAACCGCACGGTGTCGGTGAGGCGCAGCCGCTGTGCCTGGTCGACCAGCTCGTCGCGGTACGGGCCGTCGCCGGCGATCACCACCCGCAGGCCGGGGTGCCGGTCCCGCAGGTACGGCACGGCGTGCACCAGGTGCTGCACGCCCTTCTCGTAGACCAGCCGGCCGGCGTAGCCGACCAGCGGGCCGTCGCCGGCGAACCGGGCCCGGGCGGCGGAGACCGCGCGGGGGCGGGCGTGCCAGGCCCGGTCGTCCACCCCGTTGGGGACCACGTCGATCCGCCCGCCCGGCACGTCGAACAGCCGCGCCACCTGGTCGCGCATGTAGCCGGAGCAGGCGATCACCCGGGCCGAGGCGTTGCTCAGCCAGTGCTCGACGCCGTGAATGGTGCGGTTCATCTCCTCGGGCAGCCAGCCCTGGTGCCGGCCGGCCTCGGTGGCGTGGATGGTGGTGACCAGGGGAAGGTCCAGGTGCTCGGCCAGGGTGACCGCGGTGTGCGCGACCAGCCAGTCGTGGGCGTGGACGACGTCGAAGCCGCCGGACTCGGCCGCCCGCAGGGCGGCCCGGGTGAGGGTGTGGTTGAACGCCATGGTCCAGGCCAGCAGCGAGCCGGTGGCGAGGGGGAAGGTGACCGGGTCCTCGGCGGCGCGGACGATCCGCACGCCGTCGGCGTACTCCTCCAGAGGGACGCCCTCGGCGTGCCGGGTGACGACGGTGACCTCGTGGCCGGCGGCGGCCAGGGCGACGGAGAGCGCGTGCACGTGGCGGCCGAGGCCTCCGACGAGCACGGGTGGGTACTCCCAGGAGAGGAGCAGCACCCGCTGGCGCCGGGCGGGCTGGATGTCGATCACTTCGGCGTCAGCTGGCATGCGGCCCCCTTGGAGTTGTGGTTCCCGCACCGCCCGACGGCACCCGGCCCGGGCGCGTCGTGGGGTCGCAGACCATCCTGCCCAGCGGTCGATAACCAGCGGCGACGCGCTGGTTGCCGGTCTGTAACGCGTTACCCCCGGAGCCGGCGGACGCGCAGCAGTTCGGCCACCGACCACGCCTGGAACGGGCAGCCGGTGGCGGCGTGCGGGGCGAGCGCGTCGGCGGTCTCGCTCACCGAGCCGAGGCCGTACTCGGTGAGGTGCCCTTCGAGGCCCACCAGCAGGTCGTCGGTGGGCAGGCCGGCCCGGCGGTACGCGTCGACGAACGGCCCGATGAGCCACGGCCAGACGGTGCCCTGGTGGTAGCCGGAGTCCCGCTCGGCCGGGCCGCCCCGGTGCCGGCCGACGAAGCCGGGGGAGCCGGGGGCGAGGCTGCGCGGCCCCAGCGGGGTGAACAGCTCCTCGGTGACCCGGCGCAGGGTGGCCTCGTCCGGTTCGAGGGGCGCGTACGGCAGCGACCAGGCGAGCAGCTGGTTGGGGCGGAGCAGGTCGTCGTCGTGGCGCGACGCCCCGCCGAGCGGGTACGCGGGCGCCGGCGCGTCCACCACGTCGTGCAGCCAGCCGGCCGGCGTGGGGAAGCGCTCCCGGAACGAGGCGGCGGCCCGCGCGTGCCGGGCCCGGAGCGCGCCGGCGTCCCCGCCGGCCAGCTCGGTCAGCTCGGCGAGCCCGGCCAGCCCGTTCACCCAGAGCGCGTTGACCTCGACCGGCTTGCCGGTGCGCGGGGTGACCGGCACCCCGTAGACGCGGGCGTCCATCCAGGTGAGCGCGACGTCGGGTGGCCCGCCCTGGGTGAGCAGCCCGTCGGCCGGGTCGACGCCGATGCCGTAGCGGGTGCCCGCCACGTGCGCGGCCACCACGCCCTCCAGCGCGGGCAGCAGTTCCGCGCCGAGGTCGGTGTCCCCGGTGACGGTCACGTGGCGGTGCACCGCGTGCAGGAACCACAGCGTCGCGTCGACGGTGTTGTGCTCCACCCGCCCGGTGTCGGCGGTGTTGGCGAGCATCCCCTCCGAGAGCGTGGCCGCGTACGCCCGCAGTAGCTCGCGGCCCTCGTCGGCGCGGTTGGTGCGGAGGAACAGCCCCTCGTAGGAGGTCATGGTGTCCCGCGACCAGGTCCCGAACCAGGGGTAGCCGGCCACCACGTCCGGGCCGGTGTCGGTGTGCACCACGAAGGCGTCGGCGGCCAGGGCGAGGGTCGCGTCGACGTCGTCGTCCGGCTTCGCCGCGGCCACCACCGCCCGGTGGCGCCGCCGGGCCGCCTCGACCAGCGCGGTGGCCGGTGGCGGCTCCTCGGCCAGGTCGTCGGCCCAGGCCAGCACGGACACCTCGGCGCCCGGCTCGTCGAGGGCGGCGGAGAACCGGCCCGCGTACCAGAGGTCCTCGTCGGGGTGCAGCCCGCGGGCCGCCTCCTCCCGGTGGCGCACCCCGAGCCACCACTGCCCGTCGGGCGTCCAGCCGGGCCCGGCCAGCCGGAACGCGCCCTCCACCACGGCCCCGCCGGCGACCTCCTCCAGGCTCGGGGTCGGGCCGTCCGCCCGCCGCTCGCCGTGCGCGTCCCGCCAGGTGCAGGCCGCGGCCAGGTCCAGCCGGACCGGGCCGCCGGAGACCAGCCGGTGCACCACCGCCACGCAGGGCCGGCCGTACGCCATGGCGATCTCCCGCTCGATCACCACGTCGCCGACCCGCCAGCGCCAGCGGGGTACCCCGTCGGTGAGGTCGAAGCGCTCCAGCAGCTCGTAGCCGCGCGGGTCGATCACGCCGGAGGACCACTCGTGCGCGCCGAGCCGCACCTGCCGCCCGGACGGCAGGGTGACCGCGGGGTCGAGGCTCACCAGGCCGACCCGGCGGGCGGCGGGCGTCTCCCCGGCCACCACGAGCAGCCCGTGGTAGCGCCGGGTGCGCAGCCCGGCGACCGTGCCCATGGCGTAGCCGCCGCGCCCGTCGGTGACCAGCCACTCCCGGGTCGACGAGGTGGACAGGTCCCCGCAGACCTGCGGCCCGAAGCGAATGTCGATCAACTTTCCTCCACCACCGGCGGGGTGTCACCCGCCACGACGACAATGGCCCCTGTGGAGAAGTACCCCGGGGGCGTCGAAGATGTGCAGGTGATCACTGACCGCCCGACCTCCGCGACTCCCGACCCCGAGCGGCACCGGCTCGCCCAGGCCGACGCCGGGGAGCAGGAGTGGCGCGCATGGGGTCCCTATCTGTCCGAGCGGGCGTGGGGGACGGTACGGGAGGACTACAGCGAACACGGCACGGCCTGGGACTACTTCCCCCACGATCACGCGCGGTCCCGAGCCTACCGGTGGAACGAGGACGGCATGGCGGGCGTCTGCGACGACCGGCAGACGTTCTGCTTCGCCCTGGCCCTGTGGAACGGGCGGGACCCGATCCTCAAGGAGCGGATGTTCGGCCTCGGCGGCGACGGCGGCAACCACGGGGAGGACGTGAAGGACTACTGGTGGTACGAGGACTCCACGCCGACCCACTCCTGGATGCGCTGGCGCTACCACTATCCGCAGGCCGCCTTCCCCTATGACGAGCTGGTCGCCGTGAACGCGCTGCGCGGCCGGGACGACACGGAGTACGAACTGGTCGACACGGGGATCTTCGACGACGACCGGTACTGGGCGGTCACCGTCGACTACGCCAAGGCGTCCCCGACCGACCTGTGCGTGCTGATCACGGTGGCCAACCGGGGCGACACCGACGACACCCTGCACGTGCTGCCGACCCTCTGGTTCCGCAACACCTGGGCGTGGGGGCTGCCCGGCGGCGACCGGGTGCCGAAGCTGACCGGCGCGGGGTCCCGGCTGGTCGGCGAGCACTGGGTGCTCGGCCAGCTCCTGCTGGAGGGCGACGGCGCGCCCACGCCGCTGCTCTGCGACAACGACACCAACGCCGAGCGGCTGTGGGGGCTGCCCGGGCGGTCGGCATACCCGAAGGACGGGATCAACGACCACGTGGTGGCCGGCGCGGCCACCGTCAACCCGGACCGGGAGGGGACCAAGGGCGCGCTGCACTACGTGCTGGACGTGCCGGCCGGCGGGCAGCGGCAGATCCGGCTGCGGCTGACCCGCACCGCCCCGCCGCCGGCGAGCATCCCGCCGCCCCCGGCTGACCTCGGCGACGGGTTCGACACGGTGCTCTGGGCGCGGCGCGCCGAGGCGAACCGGTTCTTCGACAGCGTCATCCCGGCCGCCGCGAGCGCCGACGAGGCGCTGGTCGCCCGGCAGGCCATCGCCGGGCTGATGTGGGGCAAGCAGTTCTACCACTTCGACGTGAAGCGCTGGCTGGAGGGCGATCCGGGCTCCACGCCGCCGCCAGCCGGCCGGCGGCACGGGCGCAACAGCGCCTGGTGGCACATGAACAGCTTTGACGTGATCTCCATGCCGGACCCGTGGGAATACCCCTGGTACGCCGCCTGGGACCTGGCCTTCCACTGCGTCACCATCGCCAGGGTCGACCCCGCCTTCGCCAAGGAGCAGGTGCTGCTCCTGCTCCGCGAGTGGTACCTGCACCCGAACGGGCAGATCCCGGCGTACGAGTGGGCGTTCGGCGACGTGAACCCGCCGGTGCACGCCTGGGCGGCGCTCAAGGTGTTCGAGATCGACGGCTCTCGGGATCACGAGTTCCTCGCCCGGGTGATGCACAAGCTGCTGCTCAACTTCACCTGGTGGGTCAACCGGAAGGACACCGGCGGCAACAACGTCTTCGAGGGCGGTTTCCTCGGGCTGGACAACGTCGGCCCGTTCGACCGCTCGGCCGCGCTGCCGGTGGCCGGGGTGCTGGAGCAGTCCGACGGCACCGGCTGGATGGCCATGTACGCGCTCAACCTGCTCGACATGGCCGTCGTGCTGGCCGAGCACGACCAGGCGTACGTGGACACCGCGACGAAGTTCTTCGAGCATTTCGCGTACATCGCCGCGGCCGCGTACGACCAGGGGCTCTGGGACGACGAGGACGCGTTCTTCTACGACGTGCTGCGGCAGGCCGACGGCACGAAGGTGCCGCTGAAGGTCCGCTCGGTGGTCGGGCTGCTGCCGCTGGCCGCCGTCACCCGGCTCACCGCGCGTACCGTGCACCGGCTGCCCGAGCTGGGCGCCCGGCTGCGCTGGTTCCTCACCAACCGCCCCGAGTACGCCGAGGTGATCGGTGCCCGCCGGCTCGGCCCGGACGGCCGGCAGCAGCGGTTGCTCTCCATGGTCGGCCCCGACCAGGTGGTGCGCCTGCTCGCCCGGATGCTCGACACCGACGAGTTCCTCTCCGAATACGGGCTGCGTACGCTCTCCCGCGCCCACCTGGACAAGCCGTTCACGGTCACCCTCGGCGGCCAGGAGTTCAGCGTCGGCTACGAGCCGGCCGAGTCGACCAGCGGCCTGTTCGGCGGCAACTCCAACTGGCGCGGCCCGATCTGGATGCCGACCAACTTCCTGCTGATCAGCGCCCTGCGCGACTACGCCGCGTTCTTCGGCGACGACCTCCAGGTGGAATATCCGACCCGGTCCGGGGTGAAGCGCACCCTCGACGAGATCGCCGACGACCTGTCGGCCCGGCTGATCTCGCTGTTCACCCGGGACGGGTGGGGGCGGCGGCCGATCTACGGGGCGGCCCAGCTCTTCCAGACCCACCCGGACTGGCGGGACCTGATCTGCTTCCCGGAGTACTTCCACGGCGACAACGGCGCCGGTCTCGGCGCCTGGCACCAGACCGGCTGGACGGCCCTGGTCGCCGACCTGATCCTCACCCTGCGGCGCTGACGGCGGGGCGCGACGGGATCGCCGCGCCCCGCCGGTCTCACGGGAGCGGGAGGAACGCCACCCGGGCGTGGTACTCGCCGGCCACCGTGACGGTGTCGCTGCCGACCCAGAGCCCCCGGTCGGTGGCGTACAGCTCCTGGGTGCCGACGCCCCGGTCCTTGGTCGGGTTCCAGGGCAGCGCCTTGCCGGTGGTCGGGTGGATCGCCCCGATCCCGGGCCGGGACACCGCGCCCGGTCCGGCCGAGTCGCGCCCGAGGGGGTTGTCCAGCCAGCGCTGGTGACCGCCGACGTAGACCGCCGCGCCGGTGATCGCCACCGACAGAAGCGTGTCGCCGCCGGTGTAGTTCGCCCAGGTCGGCTGCTTGCCGCCGGTCTCGGTGCCGAACTCGAAGCGGGACGCCGCGTCGCAGAGCGTGCCCGGGAACGCGGCGCCGGTGGTGACCGCCACGAACCAGGTGCCGTCCGCGGAGATGTCGACGCCCCGCAGGTAGGTGGGCATGGTCTTGGCGCACTGCGGCTGGTAGCGGTCGGTCGACCAGCCGGAGAGGGTGGCGCCCGCGTCGGTCAGGTTCGCCACCGCGAGCTGGTGGCGCGCCACGCCGGCGACCGAGCTGAAGTTGCCCACGAAGACGAGCCGGCGGCCGTCCGCGGACACGTCCAGCGCCTCGATCTTGACCGGTGCGGTGGCCCCGGAGCTGGTCTTCCGGGGACCTTCGACCCGCAGGTTGACCGACGCGTCGGCGGCGCCGGTGGTCGCGTTCAACGCGGCCAGGGCCCGGCGCGTCACCCCGCCGACGGTCTGGAACGCGCCGCCGAGGACCAGCCGGTTGCCGACCAGCCGCATGTCGTTGACCTGGTTGTTGAGCGCGGCGGGGGCGAACCCGGCGACCCGGGCGCCGGTGGCCGCGTCGATCCGGGCCACCCGCGGGGCGGCCACGCCGTTGACCGTGGTGAACGCCCCGCCGATGTAGAGCGAGCGGCCGTCCGGCGCGGCGGCGAGCGCTTTCACCGTGCCGTTGACCACGGGCCGGAACGTCGTGTCGATCCGGCCGGTGGTGGCGTCGAAGGCCACCAGCCGCGGCATCGCCAGCTGGGCGGTCTGCCCGGCGTTGCGGACCGTGGTGAACGAGCCGGCCAGGTACACGCGGTTGCCGATCTGCATGATCCGGTACACGGTCCCGTCGAGCGCGTGGGGGGTCCAGTCCACCGGGTTGGTACCCACCACCGTGGAGTGTGTGGCGTTGACCGCGAGGGCCGGGGACGGGGGGAGCGCACCGCCCGCGGCGGCGAGCGCGGCCAGGACGGCGGTGGCCGCCCTCCGGCGACGCCGGCGCCGGGCCGGGGTCGCGCGGGGATGATCGCGTGAGGTCGTCATCGCCGAAGCATGCCGCGCCGGCCCGGGTCGGCGCAGTCGGGTTCCCGCCGCTGGTCACCCGGCGTTCGGCCAGTCCGGACGGTCCGTCCGTCCGGTCTGGGATGATCTTGTCGGCCGATGCGGGGGGTGCCGGAAACCCGGCTGCCGTGGTGACCGGCAGGCAGTACCGTGTCCCGGTCCGGTACAAGGGGAGGGGTGCGCGAATGTCACAGCGCCGGGAGGCCGCGGTGCTGGTCTTCGATGCCGACGACACGCTCTGGGAGAACAACGTCCTCTTCGAGCGGGTGATCGACGACTTCCTCACCTGGCTGGACCATCCGACGCTGGACCGGTCGGAGATCCGGGCGGTGCTCGACGACATCGAGCGGGCCAACGCGGTCGCCCACGGCTACGGCAGCAAGGTGTTCCTGCGCAGCCTGGGGGAGTGCCTGGAGAAGCTGCGCGCCCGCCCGGCGACCGACCGGGAGCGCGCCGAGATCGACGACCTCGCGGCGGCGCTGGTCGGCCACCAGGTCGAGCTGATGCCCGGCGTCGCGGAGACCCTGGACGACCTGGCCACCCGCCACGAGCTGCTGCTGCTCACCAAGGGGGAGCGCGAGGAGCAGCAGCGCAAGCTCGACGCCTGCGGGCTGCTGCACCACTTCCGCGCCGCGCACATCGTGCCGGAGAAGAACGTCGACACCTACCGCTGGCTGACCCGGGAACACGCCTTCGACCCGGCGACCGCCTGGATGGTCGGCAACTCCCCGCGCTCGGACATCCTGCCGGCCCGGGCCGCCGGCCTGAACGCGGTCTTCATCCCCAACGAGAACACCTGGGTGCTGGAACACGACGAGCTGGACCCGTCCGACCCGGGGGTGATCCGGCTGGCCGCCTTCCCCGACCTGGTCCAGCACTTCTGATCCGGCCGGTAACGTCCCAGGCGTGCCGCTGACCTTCCCGTCGCACCTGGCGCCGGTGCTGCCGCTGAAGCTGTGGCGGCCGCACTGGTTCGACGGGGTGGCGCTGGCCACCGGCGCGGTCGCGCCGGACGTGGGTTACCTGTTCACCGGCACCGGGCTCGCGCTCGGACTGCGGACGCACACCCTCGGCGGGCTGCTCTGGTGGTGCCTGCCGGTCGCCCTCGGCTACGCCTGGATCGTCCGCCGGGTGATCGCCGGGATCGCCGTGCACCTGCCCGGCCAGCGGCTGTTCGGCTGGCCCGACCACGCCGCGCTGGGCGGCGTCCGGCACCCCTGGCAGGTCACCGTCTGCTCGGCGCTGATCGGCGCGTTCAGCCACGTCGTCTGGGACCGCATCACCCACAGCGACCGGTGGCCGCGCCTGCTCGGCATCGCCGACTTCCACGCCCTGACCGGGCTCTACTGGTGGCAGGTGGCGGACGTGGCGGGCACCGTCGGCGGCGGATTGCTGGTCGCCACCCTGGCGGTGCGCGCCGCGCGGCGGCATGAGATCTTCGACGGTGTACGACCGCCGGCGCCCCCGGCCCGGCCCGGCGTGTTCTGGGGGGTGGCCCTGGCGGTCACCGGCCTCGGGGCGGCGCTGCTGCCGGGCCTGCCGGCAGCCACCGTCGCGGCACCGGCCGGGGTGCGCCTGCTGCACCTCGCGGCGGTCGCGCTGATCGCCGGGGCGGCCGCCGCCGGAACCCTGACCGGGCCCCCGGCGGCCGGCGGGCGCAGCCGTCGCCTCGAACACCAACAGCGCTGGCCGGGCTGACCCTGTTACGCCGACATGCCGTATTTCAACGTTGGTATCAATCACATTCTCCCGGGCCCGCCGAACCTTGTCCGACCTGCGGGAACCTGCCTAACCTGAGCCCGCGTCCACGACTCTTCGGGGTGAGTCGGGGGCGCGCCGAAGTCCGGTAGTTGGGCACCGTGGAGCTGAGTGCAGGCGGGCCGGCTCGCCGTGTTGAGCCCGGCGTTGGCGGCGTGCCACGCCCGCCGTGCTCGCAACGGCGAAGACCGCTACCACACCGGACGGCTGGGGTCAGGACCGGGGAGTTGCGGACCCGGTCCTGACCCGTCCGGCCATCCCTTGAAGATCACCCGGGCGGGGCGGTGCGGACCATCGGCCACGTGCGAGGATCCTCCGCGTGAAGCCGACCAGGGCAGCCCGGCTGACCTCCCTGCCACCGCACGCGCGTCAGGTCGTCATCGTGACCGGCGAGGACTGGCGCACCACCCACGCCATGCTGGAGACGTACGACAGGGCCGGCGACGACTGGCGGCCGGCCCTGCTCCCGCTACCGGCCCGGATCGGCGCCGACGGGTTCAGCGACCGGCACGTCGAGGGCGTGCCGACCACCCCGACCGGCGTCTACGCCATCGGCCCCACCATGTACGGCATCGCCGCCGACCCGGGCGTCCGCCACCCCTACCACCGGGTGGCCGTCGACGACTGGTGGAACGCCGAGCCGGACTCCCCGCACTACAACAGCTTCCAGCGCTCGGCCGAGCAGTTGGGCGGGCAGAGCGAGGCGCTGTGGCGGGAGGACCCGGCGTACACCCACTTCGCGGTGATCACCTACAACATGCCGCCGACCGTCCCGGCCCCGGTGCCGCACGCCGGCAGCGGCATCTTCCTGCACCAGTTCAGCCGCGCCGAGGGCAACCCGACGGCCGGCTGCGTGAGCCTGTCCCACGAGCACCTGGTCGCGGTGCTCACCTGGCTGGACCCCGAGGCGGCGCCGCACGTCGTGCTCAGCCCGGCCGAGTGCCTCGACCGCTACTGACCCGCCCCCACGAGCCGCCAGGACCGCCTCCGATGGACACGATCAGCACCGGCCAGCCGCCAGCAGGCAACGACGCCAGCACCTGCTACCGGCACCCCAAGCGGGAGACCCTGCTGCGCTGCACCCGCTGCGACCGGCACATCTGCCCCGACTGCATGCGCGAGGCGCCGGTCGGCCACCGCTGCCCGGAGTGCGTCCGGTCGGACAACCGGACCGTCCGCCAGGCCCGCACCGTCTTCGGTGGCCGCCTGGTGGCCCGCCCGCTGGTGACGTACGCGCTGGTGGCCCTCATCCTGCTGGCCTACCTGGTCGAGCTGGTCCACCCGGCCGTCCTGGACCAGTTCGACAGCCTGGGCACCGGACTGGTCGACGACGCCGGCCAGCGCTACGTCGATGACGGCCTCGCCCACCCGGGGTACGAGCCGGTCGGGATCGCGCACGGCGAGTGGTATCGCCTGATCACCTCGGCCTTCCTGCACCTGCTGCCCACTCAGGGCGCCCTCGGCTTCCTGCACATCGCGTTCAACCTGTGGTGGCTGTGGGAGCTCGGCCGGGTGATCGAGGAGCGGCTCGGGCACGCGCGCTACCTCGCCGTCTACCTGCTCTCCGCGCTGGGCGGCGGGGTCCTGGGCTTCCTGGTCTCCCCGCACCAGGCGGCGGTCGGCGCGTCCGGCGCGGTCTACGGTCTGGCCGGCTGCTACGTGGTGCTCGCCCGTCGCCTGCACCACCATCCGATCGACCCGCAGCGGGTGCTCATCCCGTTCGTGATCTGGATGGTGCTCTCGGCCGGCTGGACCTCCTGGGAGGGGCACCTGGGCGGCCTGCTGGTCGGCGGCGTGGTCGGGCTCGGGTTCGCGTACGCCCCGGCCCGGCGGCGTACCGCCGTGCAGGTGGCGGTCACGGTGGCCGTCGCCGTGCTGCTCGTCGGGCTGGTCGTGCTGAAGTCGCTCGCCCTCACCGGCTGACGGCGCCGGTCCGTCCCGCAGTGGCGGCTGATCAGACACCGAAGTAGCCCGACGATAGCCGGCACCGTATCGGCCCTTCCTACCGTTCCCCGTATGAATCGTTCGTCCGTCCTTGCGCGGGTCCTCCGGGCCGGCGCTGCCACCGCGCTTCTTGGCCTGTCCGCCGTGCTGACCGTCCCCGGCGCCGCTCACGCCGTCGCCAACGGGACCGATGTCGCCGAGGGGCAGTACCGGTTCGCCACCAAGCTCACCATGACCGACATCCCGCGCGCCGACGGCACCACCTACGACAGCGCGTGCTCCGGGGCGCTCGTCGCCCCGCAGTGGGTGATCACCGCGGGCCACTGCTTCCACAACACCTCGGGCGCCCGGGTCAGCGGTGCGGTGCCGTACGCGACGACCGCCACCCTGGGCCGCGCCGACCTGTCCGCCACCACCGGGCACGTCGTCGACGTGGTGGAGGTCCGCCAGGCGTCCCGGCAGGACGTGGCGCTGGTCAAGCTGGCCACCCCGGTCACCGACATCGCGCCGCTCCCGGTGAGCACCACCGCACCCAGGACCGGCGCGATCCTGCGGATGACCGGCTGGGGTGCCACCAGTTCCGTCGACGCCACCCCGGCCACGCACCTGCAGACCGGCCAGTTCAAGATCAACAGGGTCGCCGGCTCGGCGGTGATGGTCGTGGGTTATGCGCCGGCGGCGAACACCAGCGCCTGCCTGTGGGACTCCGGCGCACCGTACTTCGTGGAGAACGCCGACGGCACCGAGGCGCTGGTCTCGGTGGAGTCCGACGGGCCGGCGTGCCCGCACTCCCAGGAGGAGACCACCGAGCGGGCCGACCGGCTCGCCGACTGGATCCACCAGACCGCGGCCTGACCCTCCGCTCGAACGACGCCGGTGGCGACCTCGCCACCGGCGTCGTTTCCGTTCATACGCCCCAGCGAGCGCTCCGAGCCAGCGTGACGTATCCGAAACATAGCTGCGCGTGTATGGCTCGTCCCTAGTTTCCTACCCACATGCTCCAGAGGACGGGGAGGACGACGGGTGAGACAGAGATTGCGAGGGCCACTGCTGGTGGCCCTGGTGCTGGCCCTGGTGGCCACGCTCGGCGGAATGGAGGCGCTCCGCCGATCCGCCCCGGAGCGGTCGTCGACCGCCTCGGCCGGCAACGAGGAGAGCTTCCTGGACCGGCTCGGCCGGGGCGCGCGGCAGCTGGTCAACGGCGGCCGCGCCAACGCCCCGGCCGAGGCGGTCAGCGCCGGCCTCTACGTGGCGCAGAAGCCCCCCGCCGGCGTACGCAAGAAGCCCGCCAAGCGGGTGAAGGAGCTGACCGGTCGGCGGACCGCCACCACCCGCGTCTTCGCGATGTCCGACGGCCGGCTCCAGGCGGAGATCTCCGCCGCGCCGCGCCACTACCGGGACGCCAAGGGCAACTGGCAGCCGATCGACACCACCGTCTCGCCCTCGACGGCGGCCGGTTTCGCCGCGGCCAACACCACCAACACGTTCCGCAGCCGGTTCGGTGCCTCCACAGCCAAGCTGACGCGCTTCGAGCTCGACGGCGAGCAGGTCACCCTCGGCCTGGCCGGCGCGCCGCGCACGGTGAAGCCGGTGCTAAGCGGCGACACCGTCACCTATCCCGGCATCGCCGACGGCGTCGACCTCGCATACGACGTGACCGCCACCGCGCTGAAGGAGCGGCTGGTGCTGCGCGGCCCGTCCGCGGCATCGGCTCTGACGTTCACCCTTGACGCGGGCGCGCTCAGGGTGGCCCAGCGCGACGACGGCTCGATCGAGTTCCGGTCCCCGGTCGACAACCGGGTGCTGCTGGTGATGCCGGCACCGTTCATGTTCGACTCGAAGGCCGACGCGGGCTCTCCGTACGGTTTCGCCTACAGCCAGAAGGTGACCCAGTCCCTGCGCGCTGACGGTGGCCGCTGGGCCATCGACGTGACGGCGGACAAGGGCTGGCTGGCGGACCCGAAGCGGGTCTTCCCGGTCACGGTGGATCCGACCATCAAGATCCAACCAACGCCGTCCCAGTCGATGGACGCGATGATCACCTCCGACTCGCCGGGGACGAACTTCGACGGCAACTGGCGACTGTCGGTGGGCACCACCACCTCGTCCAAGGCCCGCAGCCTGGTCAAGTTCGACCTGACCGGCATCCCGTCGAACACCACCATCGACACGGCGTCGTTGCAGATGTATTTCGACCAGACACACACGTCGGACGCCTATGACGTGCCGATCGAGGCGCGGCAGGTGACCGCACCGTGGCAGGAGGACGACGTCACCTGGAACTCGATCAACACGAGCATGGGCATCGGGGCGGCCACCAGTGTCACCGTGGACGACACCGACACGGCCAAGACGGCGATCAACGGGGACTGGCCGGCCTCCGGGAACACCGCCTACACCAAGTACGGCATCAACGGCACCTACAAGTCCAACAAGAACAACGTGGCGGGGGAGACGTTCACCTGGGTGCCCACCGTGCCCGAGGACGGCAACTACACCGTCGACGCGCACTACGTGACGGGTACCGACCGGTCGACGGCCGCGCGGTACACGGTCCAGTACGCGGGCGGCAGTGCGCCGAAGGACGTCAACCAGCAGGTCCCCGGTACGGCGGACTGGGCCACCCTGGGCACCTTCCCGTTCACCGCCGGCACCACCGGCCGGGTGGTGCTCGGCGACGCCGGGGTGTCCACCCAGGTAGCGGTGATCGCTGACGCGGTACGGCTGACCAAGGCCGGCGCGGTGAAGAAGGCCAACGAGTCCAGTGTCTGGCACAGCTACCCGGTGACGAACCTGGTGCAGTCCTGGGTCAACGGCACCGCCAACAACGGGTTCATGTTGAAGGCGGCTGACGAGACGAACCTCGGCCGCGGCGGCCCCCGATACGAGGCCGCCGAGTACGCCTACAACGGCGAGAACGAGAACACCCCCAAGCTGGTCGTCAACTACGGCAAGCCCGGGGTGACCCTGGAACCACCCACCAAGATCTACTCCACCGGCGCCCAGCTCAAGTGGTCCGGCTACACCGGTAACGACATCGTCGAATACCAGGTGCACCGGTCGATCTACCAGAACTTCACCCCATCGGCGGCCACCCTCGTCGCCCCGGTGGCGAAGAACGTCACCTCGTACACCGACACCACGGCCACCCCCACGCCGGTCGATTCGACCGACCCCTTCGGGCAGGTCTACTACTACCAGGTCGCGGTGAAGGCCGCGGACGGGTCGCTGATCGGCGCCCCCACGCAGATCGTCCGGTTGCCCCGCGCCGGCCGGGTGGTGCAGCTCATTCAGGGAGACGCCCGGGACACCACGCTGTCCTCCAGCGAGCCGAACACCGGGCACGACGTGCTTGCCGGCAACCCGTGGCTGATGGTGGGCAACAACTCGGGCACGTACGGCAAGAGCCGGGCGGCGGTGGCCTTCCCCGACGTGTCCACCATTCCCGCCGACGCCCAGGTGCTGGATGCGGAGTTCGACATGTGGTCGGTGACGACCCCGACCCCGGCCGGCGCCACGTACGAGGTGCACACCCTCAACACGCCCTTCGACGAGGCGACAGCCTCCTGGTCGAAGGCCGACGCCGCCACTTCCTGGACCGCGGGCGGTGCCTACGATCCCGCCGTCCCGGACACCGTCACCGGTAACACGGACGACCCGGCGTGGCGGCTGTGGCGTGTCAAGGACGCCGTGCAGAGCTGGGTCAACGGCACCAAGGCCAACAACGGCTTCCTGGTGAAGGTAGCCAACGAGACCAGCCCGGCCGAGCGGACCATCTTCCTGTCCAGCGAGGCCGCCGAGCCGCAGCTGCGACCGAAGCTGGTGGTCACCTACATCGAACCGACGCCGGCGAGCACCTACTACGCCCCGGACCTGCCGCAGGGGCTCGCCCCGGGCAGCACCAACACGGTCCCCGTCACGGTGACCAACCCCACCACCGGCACCTGGCGGGCCGGCGACTGGCAGCTGTCGTACCGGTGGGCGCGGGCCGACGGCACCCGGACCGACGAAACGGCGCAGGCGGTCACCGCCCTGCCCAAGGACGTTCTGCCAGGCGAGGCGGTCACCGTATCGGCGGCGCTGACCGCGCCGGCGTCCACCACCGAGGGCAACAAGCGCACCGACTACGTGCTCCGGTGGGAGCTGTACAACAAGACCAGCAGCAAATGGCTGTCCGAGGTGAGCCCGATCGCCTCGCTGGACCAGAACGTCGCCGTCGTCGAACCCACCTCCGACCAGCTCGGCCTGGAGAAGTTCTACTCCTACGCGGGCAAGAACACCGGCGCCGGCGGCACGCTCATGAACAACCTGTACGCCGGCAACAGCGTCTGGTCGTACAACGCGTTCAGCAACCCGGGACGCGGCCTGTCGACCTTCGTCCGGCTGGCCTACAACTCCCTCGACACCAGCGACACGGTCGCCGGGTACGGCTGGTCGCTGCAGGCCTCGTCGATGATGCGGCTGGGCAGCCCGCTGGACTTCCACCCGAACCCGAACCCGAGGACGGTCACTCTCACCGACGGTGACGGCACCACCCACCGCTTCACCCTGAACGACCAGACGGGGGAGTGGACCAGCCCGAAGGGCGTACACCTCTACCTGCAGAAGGTCACCAGCCTCGACTGCAAGCCGAACACCGAGGAGCCGCGGGCCTGGCGCCTGACCAAGCCGGACCGCACGCAGTTCTACTACGACTGCGAGGGCTTCCTCACCAGCACGGTCGACAACAACGGCAACGAGATGTCCTTCACGTACGAGGAGCGGCGGTCGAACAACAAGCCGACCAAGTTCCTGAAGTACATCACCGACCCGGCCGGCCGGACGACGCTGACCCTGGACTACTACGCCAAGGGCCAGACGTACGACTACATCGACGACACCACGTGGGCCAAGGTCCGGGCCACCGGCGGCCTGACCAATCCCAAGATCATCGACCACGTCTCGCAGATCACCGACATCTCCGGGCGGAAGCTGACCTTCACCTACACCGACAAGGGTCTGCTCGGTGAAATGATCGACGGTGCCGGCTCGACCAACGGTGCGCCGAAGACGTTCAGGTTCGCCTACGACATGACCCAGGGCAACAAGAACGTCAAGCTCGTCAAGATCACGGACCCGCGCGCGAACGCTGCCCAGTCCTCCTACGCCACCACGCTGTCGTACAACTATCCGCAGGCCGGTGACGACCCGAAGTTCCACTGGACCACCAAGTCCTACACCGACCGGCTCGGCAAACTGACCCAGTTCGGCTACGTCGACCCGGACGGACCGCAGGGTACCGAAATCAACACCACGGTCACGGACGCCGAGAACCACACCACCCGTTACCAGCAGGACGGCTACGGCCGCCCGTACCAGGCCACCAACGCGAAGAACCAGGTCACGAAGCTGGGCTGGGACGGCGAACACAACGTCACCACGCTGACCGAGGACAACGGCGCGGTGTCGACGTGGAACTACGACGCCAAGACCGGTTACCCGACCGAGATCAAGGACGCCGAGGCGGTCAGGAACGGCTGGCCGGGCACGACGCTGACCTACCAGTACCAACTGAATGGATACGTCGCCGACCTGGTCAGCAAGACCAGCCCGAAGGGCCGCAAGTGGACCTTCGGCTACGAGGCCGACGGTGACCTGTCCTGGGTGGTCGACCCGATCGGCAACACCACGACTGACCCGGACGACTACAAGACCACCTACACGTACGACGCCTGGGGTCAGATGCTGACGGCGACCGACGCCAACGGCAACGGCACCAGCTACGACCGCTTCGACCCGAACGGCTACCCCCAGACGATCGCCGACGCGGACCAGAAGCAGACGACGTTCGTCTACGACGCACGCGGCCAGGTCCTCAAGGTGACCGATGCGCTCACCCACGACACCACGCAGACCTACGACACGTTCGGCCGTCCGCTGGAGAACAAGGTCGGCAGGAATCAGGGCGCCGATGACTGGATCATCACCCCGGCGCCGACGTACGACGCGAACGACAACGTCACGGCGTCGACCGCGCCGAACGGCGCCGTCACGACGGCCTCCTACGACGAAGCCGACCAGCTCACCTGGACCAAGGCCCCGGTGGACGTCGCCGGCGACCCGGAGCGGAAAACGTCGTTCACCTACGACAAGGTGGGCAACCTGCTCACCACCACCGAGCCCAAGGGCAACCTGACCTCGGACGCCGGTGACTACGTCACCACCAACGGCTACGACGAGGTCTACCAGCTCACCTCGGTGACCAACGCCAAGAACCAGAAGATCACCTACGAGTACGACAACGTGGGCAACGTCGTCACGGTGGTCGACCCGCGCAAGAACGCCACGGCCGACACCACCGACTACACCACCAAGCTGGCGTACGACTGGGCGCACCGGGTTACCAAGAGCACCGACGCGCTGGGCAAGTCCACCAGCAGCACCTACGACCGTGACGGGCTGGTCACCGCGACCACGGACCAGCTCGGCAACACCGCCGAGGTCACCCTCGACCCCCGTGGCAAGCCGACCGAGGTCAAGGTGCCGCACAAGAACCTCAACGGCACCATCACCTACCGCATCACCCAGTACGAGTACGACGAGGTCGGCAACCAGACCAAGGTAATCAGTCCGCGGGGTGTGGCGACGCCGGCCAACGAGGACGCGAACGACTTCGCCACGGTGACCGTCTACGACAAGCTCAACCGGGTCAAGGAGACCCGGAGCGCGTACGACCAGGACGACAGCCGTTACAAGACGGCGGATGTCACCACCTACCAGTACGACGCGGTGGGTCGCCTGACGACCCTGTCGGCGCCCCCGTCGGCCGGGCAGACGGTCCGCAACGACACCACGTACACCTACTACGACAACGGCTGGACGAAGTCCTCGTCCGACCCGTGGGACATCGTCACCTCGTACGACTACGACGATCTCGGGGCCCAGACGGCCCGGACGGTCACCTCGGCCGGCGGGTCGTCGAACAGGACGATGAGCTGGTCGTACTTCCCGGACGGCAAGCTCAAGTCCCGCTCAGACGACGGCGTGCCGGTCGGCAAGCAGGTCGTCCTGGTCGACAACTCCGAGTTCAACAACGCATCGGCGACCGGGACGTGGACCGTCGCCAATTCGGCCACCGGCAGGTACGGCACCGACTACGCCACCCGGCCCGCAGGGACCGGTGCGAACACGTTCACCTGGAAGTTGAACGTGCCGCAGTCGGGCACGTACGAGGTGTTCGCCCGCTACCCGCAGGTGACCGGGGCAGCCACCGACGCGAAGTACACGATCAGCCACGGCGGCGGCAACACCCCGAAGACGGTCAACCAGAGCACCAACACCGGGACCTGGGTGAGCCTCGGCTCGTACAGCTTCACCGAGGGCAACAGCCACAAGGTGTCGCTGTCCGACCAGGCGACCGGCACGGTCGTCGCCGACGCCGTGAAGCTCGTGCGGGACAACACGGGCGAAGCCGACAACGAGAAGCACGACTACCGCTACCGCTACGACCCGAACGGCAATCTGAAGACGATCACGGACGCCTCGCCCGGCGCCCGGGTGGACGACTACTCGGTGGTCTACACCGACCTGAACCAGGTGCAGACCGTCACGGAGAGCAAGGGCGGGACGCTCACCAACACCACCTCGTTCACCTACAACGAGAACAGCGCTCCGCTGACCACCACCCACGACAAGCAGTACGCCGGCTACACCTACGACCCGCGTGACCTGGTGTCGGAGGTGGTGAACGGCAAGTCCGCCACGGACCCGGGCAGGAAGACCAGCACCTTCACCTACACCGATCGCGGCGAGAAGCTGCGGGAGACCAAGGGCAACCGCAACACCGTCGACTACACCTACTACCTCGACGGCCTGCTGAACACCCAGGTGGAGAAGAAGCCCAACGCGACGGTCGTGTCGGAGCACACCTACACCTACGACCTGAACGGCAACCGCACCCGCGACGTCGCCAGGAAGATGAACGCCGACAACCACTCGGCGTACCTCAACACCACCAGCGACTACACCTACGACCCGCGGGACCGCCTGGCCACCCTGACCAAGACGGGGGACGGCGCGGGCACGGAAACCTACGTCCACGACGCCAACAGCAACGTCATCGAGCAGACCCTCAAGGGCACCACGACGACGTTCAACTACGACCGGAACCGGCTCCTCACCGCCAGTGCGGGTGGCGCGACCTCGTCGTACAACTACGATCCGTTCGGGCGCCTCGACACGGTGACCGCCGCGGGCACGGTTCTCGAGCGCAACGTCTACGACGGGTTCGACCACGTCATCGAGAACCGCAAGAACAACGGCACGAGCACGTCGACGACGAAGTACACGTACGACCCGCTGGACCGGACCGCCACCAAGACCACCGACGCCGGTGGCGCGAAGGCGAAGACCACCACCTTCAACTACCTCGGCCTGTCAGGCGAGGTGCTGGATGAGGAGGTCGCCGGCAAGCTCACCAAGTCCTACCAGTACTCGCCGTGGGGTCAGCGCCTGTCCCAGATCACGCACAAGGACGACGGCACCCAGGAGAACGCCTACTACGGGTACGACCCGCACACCGACGTCGAGCAGCTGACCGACGACACCGGTGACACGAAGGCCACCTACGGATACACCGCGTACGGCAAGAACGACGACGCCCAGTTCACGGGCATCGACAAGCCGGACGCGCAGGATCCGACGAAGGAGCCGTACAACGCGTACCGGTTCAACGCCAAGCGGTGGGACCAGAGCTCCCAGTCGTACGACATGGGGTTCCGCGACTACAGCCCCGGGCTGAACCGGTTCCTGTCCCGGGACAGCTACAACGGCGCCCTGGATGACATCGGACTGAGCCTCAACCCTTGGACGGGCAATCGCTACGGCTTTGGCGGTGGCAACCCAATCAGTGCCATTGAAATCGACGGCCACAACTTCCTGACTGATGCCGCTAGTGGAGCGTGGGGGGCGATCAAGGGCTTCGCTAGCGATACATGGAGTGGGCTCCAAGGGGCAGCCACTTACATAGGAGATAATTACAAAGAAGCCGGTGGCGCCGTAAAGGATGCCGCGAACGGTGACTTGGAGAGCGCTGCGAAGCGTGGTGGTGGTGTAGTCCTCAACACGGTGACTACCCCCTACAAGACCGCGTGGGGGCTGTTGTCTGACGTTGGCACCACCTGGTGGGGTGGAGTGCAGGCTGCAGCCAACGGGGACGTCGAAGGGGTCGCTCACGCCGGCACGAAGAATGGCTTGACCCTTCTCTCGACGTTCGTTGGCGCTAAGGGAGCGGGCAAGCTTGCTGGAGGGCGCGCCGCCGCCGGAGATCTGGCCCGTGAGGGTGTCCAAAGACCTTCGATGCCTCGCACCATGGGAAACGCGCCAAGTCTCAACCCTCAAGCGTATGTGGAAGGTATAGCGCGGCATTTCCGCATCAACCTTCGCGGATCCGGCCAGCGGATCTCCGTCCTGTACGACGAAAGCCTTCCCGCCGGGCAGTTCGGTGTGACAAGGCCTGCGGAAGGCGGAAGGGTGGTTAGGATTGGGCCAACGGCGATCATGGGAGGAGATGCGGCAACGGCGAACACAATCGCCCACGAGGTCAGCCATGCCAGAGACTTCCTCAGGGGTGGGCCTCACAAGCCGCACGGCGATGATCGTCCCTTTGATATAGGGAACCAGACCCCCTATGGTTCTGGCAACGCCTTGGAGGCTTGGTGGTTGGGATTGCTATGAAGGAATGGTCTGACATCAAGGATCCACACTGGAGCGAATGGCGGAGGGCGTTTAACGAGGCAAGAACCGTAGATGTTGACGGGAATTGTCCGGTCTGCGGCGAGGCTTGTCTGCACCTGTTCTATGTCCTCGGCAGGGAGTCCGAACGTTCGCTCGGAGGAGAGAGGTTCGTAGGAACTGGAGCACGTTGGGAGTGGTGTTCCAACTGTAAGAGCTATGCCTACATGCCAGATGGATTGGTGCCTGCGTGGTGGCAGCCGCCCTTTGAGGTTTCCCGGTCGGCGCTGAATTACTATCCGGATCCGAACCCTGGTCCCCTCGAGGAGGCGAGGCGCCGGTACATCGGAACTGATCGCTAAGTGCTGCACGTCTGGGGGTGGTGCCGATGGCGCCACCCCCAGTTTGGCTACCTCGTGTTCACCTTCAGACCGGGCCAGTGGGCTGAGCCTGGCCTGCCGCCGAATTGCAGTGCCGGACGTTTGCCCGGTGCCCAGGGCGGAGGCGGCTGCGCCTCGGATGCCCACCACATCGGCCGCATGGCTGCCCGCCGATGAACCGTTGGCTGATCACAGCACGCCAACCACTTCTTAGGATTCGCAGCGAGAATGGTTCGACCTGATGGGTGATCGCCTGGCTGAATCGCCGCCGCTCCGCAGCGTCGGCGTCCTTCTTTTCATTACGGGGACACGCTGTCCCACGAATTGACCTTCCTCACTTTCTCTGCAATGCAGTCCTCCTTGTTGCGTACATGGACAGTCGCCTAGCGTGAGCAGCGCTCGTGGCCGACGGGGAGGCGCACATGGAGATTGAGGTCCGGTTACTTGGCACGATGGAGCTGTGGGTCGACGGCCAACAGCTCACACCTGGCGCGATGAAACGCCGTACAGTCCTTGCCGGCCTGGCCCTGGAGGCCAACCGGCCCGTGTCCCTGCCCGGCCTTGCCGGCATGGTGTGGTCCGACCCGCCCTCGTCCGCGGTGGCGAACCTTCGCTCGCACGCCGCCGCCCTCCGCCAGGCGGTGGGGGACCGGCTGCTCGCGCGGCCCCAGGCGTACGAGCTGCGACTCGGGCCGGGCGAGCTCGACGTGACCGACTTCCAGCGGCTCGCCGAGGCGGGCCGTTCCAGGTTGGGAGAACGCGACCCGGCTGGCGCCATCGACGCGCTGACCGCGGCGATGAACCAGTGGCGCGGGACGGCCGGTGACGGGCTGTCTCGCGGCACCCTGCTGGACAATCACTGGGCGACCCTGGAGGAGCAGCGGCTCCAGGCCTCCGAGGACCTCGTGGACGCCCAGCTCGCGATCGGCGCACACAGCGAGGTGCTGCCTCAGCTCCGCCGCCTGCTCTCGGCTCACCCGCTGCGGGAACGGAGCTGGGGGCACCTGATCGTGGCGCTCTACCGCCGAGGCGATGTGCCCGCGGCGCTCGTCGCCTACCGGGATGCGCGAGCGGCCCTGCGGGACCAACTGGGCATCGAGCCGGGGGAGGAGTTGCAGCGCCTGCACCGTGCGGTCCTCGACCGTTCGCCTGAGCTGTCGCAGGAGACGCCGTCCGCCACGGTGACGGTCCGGAGGGATGTGCAGCGGTGGGACCGCCACGCTGTGCCTCGCGAGCTGCCGCCGGCTCTGGGGGCGTTCGTCGGACGGACGAGGGAGCATGCGGAGGTGATGGCCGCCCTGTCCGGTCGGGCCTCGGCCGCCACGGTCGTCAGCGGAGCGGCCGGCAGCGGCAAGACCGCGCTCGCGGTCCGGGCAGCGCACGACATTGCCGCCCACTTCCCCGACGGCCAAGTCTACGTCGACCTGCACTACCAGCCGTCCTTCAGCGGGGACGAGGTGCTGGCTCGGGTGCTCCGGGCGCTCGGCGTCGACGGTGCGGCGATCCCTGAACGGGCCTGCGAACGGGCCGGCCGCGTGCGGTCGATCATGGCGGAGCGCCGGATCCTGATCGTGGCGGACGGCGTCGCCCACGCCGCCCAGGTACGCGGGCTCGTCCCGGCCGGGCCCGGCTCGGCGCTCATCGTGGTGACTCAGCGCCATCTGCGCAGCCTGGATGGCGTACACCGGGTGGATCTCGGTCCCATGCCGCTCGAGGACGGGCGGGCGTTGCTGGTTGCGCTCGGTTGCGCTGAGCGGCTGGCGGCTGCGCCCGTCGCCGCCGGCGAACTGCTCCGGCTCTGCGGCGGGTCACCGTTGGCCCTGCGTATCGTCGCGTCCCGGCTGGCCGCGCGGCCGGCGGTCGCCCTGGCCGCTCTGGTGGCGGAACTGCGCGATCCCCGCCGCCGGCTGGACCTGCTGGCCGACGACGACCTGTCGATGCGGCAGCGGATCGACCTCGGATTCGCGGCCGCCCGCGCCGACGACGAGCTGGTCGGACACGTGTTCGCGCTACTGGGCGGCGAGCCGGAGACGGTGCTGCCGCCGGAGTGCACCGCGGCGCGGCTGGGCGTACCGCCCGAGCGGGTGTGGCAGGCGCTGGAGCGGCTGCTCGACGCCCACCTGGTCTACCTGGACGTCTCCGGCGGGTACCGGCTTCCCCCGTTGGTCCGGGACTACGCGGCCGAGCTGGCTGAGATGCCCGCGCTGCACCCGTTGCCGACGTGGCGGGTGGAGCCGACGGCGGACCCGATGGCGGCGGGGGGCCGGCGGGCGGTGCCGTGCTGAGCCGACGGCCGGTCGTCTCGATCGCATTGCGGCGGAGTTGAACCGGACAGACGGAACCGACCGCGCCGGCTGGCCGGCGCGGTCGGTTCCGCGTGCCTCAGGAGACCTCGCCGCGGACGATCGCCACGGCGACCCGGCAGAACTCGTCCATGTCCGGGTTGAACCCGGCGGCGATGTCGGGGTGGAGGCCGGACCGCGTCTCGTCGAGCAGCCGGCGGCACACCTCCTCCACGGGCTCGCCCGCGTAGCTGCCGCGGACCCGGTCGGCGGCCGCCTGCAAAGCCGAGGTCAGCTGATCCTCCAGCGGGCCGCGCAGCTTCTGCTGCACAGGATCGAGCCCGCTCGGGTCGAGCGTGACATGTGGCTCCGACATCGGCGCTCCCTTCGTCGGCGACCGCGGTACCCCACCGCGGTCGTCGGTCAAACCATCCTCGGTATTGCCGCCACCCGGACCTGGTATGAGAAGTCCTCTGCGGGCTCCTCGACGTAGGACAACCGGCGGATCTGCCGGTCGTCGGACCAGAGGGCGACGTCGACCAGCACCCCGAGGTGGGCCAGGCCGATGTTCGCGACCCGCTTCTTGTCCTGGAGCACGGCGCAGACCCCGCCCAGCAGGGTGCTGGCGTCGGAGGTGCGATGCCCGGACGGGCAGCGCAGGGTCACGTCCACCTCGATGGGACCGGCGAGCGGGGTCCACCCCGTGCGCTGAGCCGCCGTGCAGGCGGCCTGGAGCAGGGCGCGGACCCTCGTCGCCTGCCGGTGCCCGGCGGCGAAGATGGACAGGGCCTCGGTCTTGACCGGGGGCAGGCCGCTCACCTCGAACGTCAGGGCGAGAGCGCGGGTGTCC
Organism: Micromonospora sp. NPDC004551; assembly: GCF_040609975.1. Classification (NCBI taxonomy): domain Bacteria; kingdom Bacillati; phylum Actinomycetota; class Actinomycetes; order Micromonosporales; family Micromonosporaceae; genus Micromonospora; species Micromonospora sp. NPDC004551. The sequence goes on from NZ_JBEXLM010000004.1 coordinate 113,741, forward strand.
TGCACGACGGCACCTCCTTGTGGGGATCCTGCCCAACCGGTGGGATCGCAGAAGGGGGTTCGCGCGAGAACCAACCGATCGGACGGGCTGGGGGTCGGCCGGAGGCGTATCGACTTCGACGGCGACGCGCTGGCTGCGGAGCTACGGAAACGCTAGTCCACCGGGCGCACGCTGGGTAGTCTCGCCGCTCACGGAGTGGGACGGGCCGGGAAGGCGCAGAACTCGTTGCCCTCCGGGTCGGCCAGCACCCACCAAGACGTCGCCGGGGTGGGCTCGCGCAGCAGGGTGGCCCCGGCGGCGATCAGCGGCGTGACCTCGGAATCGGTCAGCTCCACGTCCCAGTGCACCCGGTTCTTCACCCGCTTGCGCTCGGGCACGGGGTCGAAGACCCAGTGATCCCACGGGAAGCCCGCGGCGCCCACCACCGACGTGGCGCCCTCGGCGTCGGTCTCGACCCGGCCGCCGACCACCCGCGCCCACCAGGCGGCCTGCGCGGCCGGGTCGGCGCTGTCCACCACCAGCTCGAACACGCCGGGCCGGGCGCCCTCGCGCGGCGCGAACGCGCAGAACTGGTTGCCCTCCGGGTCGGCGAGGACCCACCAGCTGATCTCGGCGTCCGGCTCGCGGACCAGGCGCGCGCCGGCGGCCAGCAGCACCTCCGGCTCCGGGGCGGTGAGCCGCAGGTCGAGGTGGACGCGGGTCTTGCCGGTGCGCGGCTCGGGCACCGTGTTGACCCAGATCGACTCGGCCTTCGACGCGGCGGTCCGGGGGTCGATGCGGGCGTCGCCGTCGCCGGTGTCGACCAGCTCCCCGTCGAGGATGCCGGCCCAGAAGCCGCCGAGCCGGCGGGCGTCGGTCGCGTCCATGCAGAGATCCTTGAAGCGCGCGATCATCCGGCCATCATGCCCGCTGGATCGGACGTTCACGGAAGCGCCGCGGCCAGTGAGCCGCCCCACAGCGGCCACCGTCGTATCCGTCTCGTGACCGTCAGGTTTCGCAGCGTCGCAGGCAGGGCACTGTCTGGCCCACGAAACGTCCCGGGCGCCAGGCCGACCGCCGGCGCCCCGACCGTCTCGCCGTGCGCCGGGGCACGGGTGACTCCCCGGTTCTTCGCCGAGGAAAGGGGGAGGGCGATGACGACGGACCCCGGCGCGGCCGCACGGCGGCGGCCGGCCCGGCGTGCGGCGGCGGCAGCCGCCGCACTCGCATTGGTGGCCCCGCTGGCCGCCTGCGGATCGGACGGTGAGGGTGGCACGCCCACCATCAACCTGTACTACCCGCCGGAGCAGAACCTGCAGAAGGTGGTGGACGACTGCAACGCCCAGGCCCAGGGGCGCTACAAGATCGTCTACCGGGTGCTCCCGCGGCAGGCCGACGACCAGCGGGTGCAGATGGTGCGGCGGCTCGCGGCCCAGGATCCCGGGATGGACGTGCTGGGCCTCGACGTCACCTGGACCCAGGAGTTCGCCAGCGCCAAGTGGATCCGGGAGTGGACCGGCCAGGACAAGGCCGAGGTGGAGCAGGGCACCCTGGCCGGCCCGCTGGACACCGCCCGCTACGAGGACAAGCTCTACGCCGCGCCGAAGAACACCAACGTGCAGCTGCTCTGGTACCGCAGCGACCTGGTCCAGGAGCCGCCGAAGAGCTGGGACGAGATGATCTCCGCCGCCCAGCAGCTCAAGCAGCAGGGCAAGCCCTACCAGGTGCTGACCATGGGGGCCCAGTACGAGGGCCTGGTCGTTCTCTACAACACCTTGGCCGAGAGCGCGGGCGGGAAGATCCTCAGCGACGACGGCAAGAAGGCCGTGATGGACGAGGGCGCGGTGCGGGCGCTCGACCAGCTCAAGAAGTTCGCCACGTCGGGCGTGACCTCGCCGTCGTTCAGCAACGCCACCGAGGATCCGGTCCGGCTGGAGTTCCAGTCCGGCGGCGGCGCCTTCGAGGTCAACTGGCCGTTCGTCTACCCGGCGATGCAGGAGGCCGCCCCGGACCTGGCGAAGAAGGTCAAGTGGGCGCGGATGCCGGGCATCGACGCGAACACCCCGAGCAAGGTCACCATCGGCGGGGTCAACATGGCGGTCAGCTCCTACTCGAAGCACCCCACGGAGTCCTTCGAGGCGGCGAAGTGCATCCGCAACGCCGAGCACCAGAAGTTCTCCGCGGTCAACGACGGCGTGCCGCCCACCATCGAGGCGGTCTACGGCGACCCGGAGATGGACAAGGCGTACCCGATGAAGGAGACCATCCTGGAGGAGCTGAAGGAGCCGGCGGTCCGGCCGCTGACCCCGGCGTACCAGAGCATCTCCACGGTCATGTCGGCGATCCTGTCGCCGCCGTCGGCGATCCGGCCCGAGCAGACCGCGAACGAGCTTCGCGACGCGATCGCCGACGCCCTGGAATCGAAGGGGGTCCTGCCGTGAGCGTGAACGCCACTCCCGCCGGCGCCGAGGTCGCGGCGGACGCCGAGCGGGCCGCCGGCCGGCACGCCGCGGTGCCCACCCAGCGGGCCGGCCGCCGGTCGAAGGCGCCGCTGAGCGAGAACAAGCGCGCCGAGCGGCGCCTCGGCTGGCTGCTCTGCGCGCCGGCCGCGCTGGTCATGCTGCTGGTCACCGCCTACCCGATCCTCTACTCGGTCTGGTTGTCGCTGCAGCGCTTCGACCTGCGCTTCCCCGACCAGCGCGAGTTCGTCGGGCTGGAGAACTACGCCACCGTGCTGACCAACCAGTTCTGGTGGACCGCGTTCGGGGTGACCGCCCTGATCACCGTGGTCACGGTCGCGGTCGAGCTGGTGCTCGGCATGGGCCTGGCGTTGATCATGCACCGGACGCTGGTCGGCCGCGGCATCGTCCGCACCGCGGCGCTGATCCCGTACGGCATCGTCACGGTGGTCGCCGCCTTCTCCTGGCGGTACGCCTGGACGCCTGGCACCGGCTACCTGGCCAACCTGTTCGACGGCAGCGCCCCGCTGACCGAGCGGGCCAGCTCGCTGGCGATCATCATGCTGGCCGAGATCTGGAAGACCACGCCGTTCATGGCGCTGCTGCTCATGGCCGGGCTGGCGCTGGTGCCCGAGGACCTGCTCAAGGCCGCCTCCACCGACGGCGCGACGGCCTGGCAGCGCTTCACCAAGGTGATGCTGCCGGTGATGAAGCCGGCCATCCTGGTGGCCCTGCTGTTCCGCACCCTGGACGCGTTCCGGGTCTTCGACAACATCTTCGTGCTCACCGCCGGCGGCAACGAGACCTCATCGGTGTCGATGCTCGCCTACAACAACCTGATCCGGGGGTTGAACCTGGGCATCGGCTCCACGATGTCCGTGCTGATCTTCCTCACCGTGGCGATCATCGCGTTCGTGTTCGTGAAGCTGTTCGGCACCGCTGCCCCCGGCAGCGACGACGGGGAGAGGCGCTGACATGGCCACCGAAACCACCGCTCGGGCGAAGCTGCGCTGGGGCCTGCTGGACGTCATCGTCGTCGTCTTCGCGCTGGTCCCGGTGCTCTGGATCGCCTCGCTGTCGTTCAAGACCCCGGCCACCCTCACCGACGGGAAGTTCTGGCCCCGGGAGTGGACGCTGGACAACTACCGGACGATCTTCGACACCGACCAGTTCGTCCGGGCCCTGGTCAACTCGATCGGCATCGCGCTGATCGCCACCCTGATCGCGGTGGTGCTGGGTGCGATGGCCGCGTACGCGATCTCGCGGCTGGACTTCCCCGGCAAGAAGCTGCTGGTCGGGGTGTCCCTGCTGATCGCCATGTTCCCGCAGGTGTCGCTGGTGTCGCCGCTGTTCGAGATCGAGCGGCAGCTCGGGCTCTTCGACACCTGGCCGGGGCTGATCCTGCCGTACATCACCTTCGCCCTGCCGCTGGCGATCTACACGCTGTCGGCGTTCTTCAAGCAGATCCCGTGGGACCTGGAGAAGGCGGCGAAGATGGACGGCGCCACCCAGGGCCAGGCGTTCCGGCGGGTGATCGCCCCGCTGGCCGCACCCGGGCTGTTCACCACGGCCATCCTGGTCTTCATCTTCTGCTGGAACGACTTCCTGTTCGCCATCACGCTCACCTCGACCGAGCGGGCCCGCACGGTTCCGGTGGCGCTGTCGTTCTTCACCGGCGAGTCGCAGTTCGAGGACCCCACCGGGGCGATCTGCGCCGCCGCCGTGGTGATCACCATTCCGATCATCCTGTTCGTGCTCTTCTTCCAGCGCCGCATCGTCTCCGGTCTGACCTCCGGCGCAGTCAAGGGTTAGGTGGTGTTGTCATGGCCGACATCGTGCTGGACAAGGTGAGCAAGCGGTTCCCGGACGGGACCACCGCGGTGCAGGACGTCGACCTGGAGATCTCCGACGGCGAGTTCGTCATCCTGGTCGGCCCCTCCGGCTGCGGGAAGTCCACCACGCTGAACATGATCGCGGGGCTGGAGGACATCAGCTCCGGTGAACTGCGCATCGCGGGGGAGCGGGTCAACGACAAGGCGCCACGGGACCGGGACATCGCCATGGTGTTCCAGTCCTACGCCCTCTACCCGAACATGACCGTCCGAGAGAACATGGCCTTCCCGCTGCGGCTGGCGAAGCTGGACAGGGAGACCATCCACCAGAAGGTGGAGGAGGCGGCGAAGGTCCTGGAGCTGACCCCGTTGCTGGACCGCAAGCCGGCCAACCTCTCCGGCGGGCAGCGGCAGCGGGTGGCCATGGGGCGGGCGATCGTCCGGCAGCCCAAGGCGTTCCTCATGGACGAGCCGCTGTCCAACCTGGACGCGAAGCTGCGGGTGCAGATGCGCACCGTGGTGTCCCGGCTGCAGAAGCAGCTGGGCACCACCACCGTCTACGTGACCCACGACCAGACCGAGGCGATGACCCTCGGCGACCGGGTGGTGATCATGCGGGGTGGCGCGGTGCAGCAGGTCGGCCCGCCCCAGGAGCTCTACGACCACCCCCGCAACCTCTTCGTGGCCGGGTTCATCGGCTCGCCGTCGATGAACTTCCTGCACGCCGCCGTGGAGGACGGTCACCTCCGCACGGCGTTGGGGGACGTGCCGATCGGCGACCGGGTACGCCGCCAGCTCGACGGCGGCGACGCCCCGCGCGAGCTGATCCTCGGCATCCGTCCGGAGCACTTCGAGGACGCCGCGCTGATCGACGACGAGACCCGGCGCCGGGGCCTGGAGTTCGAGGCGCCGGTCGACATCGTCGAGTCGATGGGCTCGGACAAGTACGTCTACTTCACCGTCGAGGGGGAGCGGGCCAGCGCCGCCGAGCTGGAGGAACTGGCCGCGGACGCGGGGGCGGCGGACTTCACCGGGACCGGGTCGAGCCTGGTCACCCGGCTGTCGGCCGAGTCGCCGGTCCGCGAGGGCGAGCCGCGGCGGGTCTGGTTCAACCTGGAGAAGATCCACCTGTTCGACCCGTCCACGGGGCGGAACCTCACGCTGCACGAGGGGCGGGCGTCGGGCGCGCTGGCCGACTGAGCGGCACCATGCCGGGCCGGCGGGCGTTGCCCGCCGGCCCGGTCGCGGTGTCACCAGGTGAGCCGCAGCGGCAGCCCGAGGAAGCCGGCGTAGCGGGCGAGGGCCGACCCGACGCGGGCCCGAAGCGCGGCGTCGAAGGGCGTCAACTGCTGCACGGTCACGGTGACCGCCCGCTTGGCGATGGTCCGCTTCCAGATGCCGACCGTCCGGCCACCCCGCACCACCGTGGCCTGGAAGATCCCGTTGTTGCCGGGGACGACGGCGTTCGCGTGCTCCGGGTCGAGCATCAGCGAACGGTCCCGGTAGCCCAGCAGGTACTCGTCGAAGCCGGGCAGGGTGTGCACGTCGTCGACCGGCGCCCGCGGCGCGTCGAGCAGGGAGGCGTCGACCACGGCCGGCGTGCCGTCGACCTCGACGGGGGCGAGCGCGTCGCCGGCCGCCGCGATGCCCCGGGTGGCGTCGGTGACCGTGAGGCCGGTCCACCGGGCCAGCTCGTGCCGGGTCACCGGGCCGTGGCCGCGGACGTAGCGGTGGGCCAGCAGGCCGAGGGCCTCGTCCCGCTCGGGGCGGTGCGGATCCGGCGCCCACTCGTCGAGCAGCGCGAACGTCTGGTCGGTGCCGACGTGCGGGGCGATACAGGTGACGCCGCGCTGGCTCGCGTACCACAGCAGGTGGTAGCCGCGCTGGCCGTCGGTGTCCAGCCCGGCGGCGCGCAGCGTGGCCAGGCACTCCGCCCGGGTGAGCCGGCCCCCGCCCGCCATGGCCTCGCCCAGCACGTCGGCGGCGCGGTCCGCGTCGGACTCGGACAGCCCGAGCTGCGCCCGCCGGGTGGCCGCGCCGGCCAGCGACCGGACGCCGGTCACGGCCAGCATCCACCGCGCGTCGCGGGGCGGCACCAGGTGCACGGTGCCCCGCATCGGCCAGGTGCGCAGCGCCTCGCGCCGCTCCAGCGCCGCGCGCACGTCGTCCTGGGTGCGGCCGGGCAGGCGTACGCCGAGGGACCACAGGCCGCTGGCCGCGTCCTGGGCCTGCATGGCGCCGAACCACTCGACCACCTCGGCCACGCTCTCCGGGCGCGCGGTCGGGTGCGGGCGTAGCAGCAGGCTGGTCATCCGCAGCGCCAGCGCCTCGGCGCCGGTGAGACGTGCGGTCACGTGGGTGCCTCCCGTCGAGGTGGACGGTCAGCATAGGTCGCCGGTACGACGTTTCCGGTGGACGGACGACCGGACGGGCGGGCCGTGGCCCACCCGCCCGGGATGCCGTCGTGTCAGCGGTTGCGGCGTGCCCGCTCCGGCACGTCGGCGTCCACCAGCTCCCGGCGGACCTGCGCGTTGACCGGCTGTTCCTCGACGACCTCGTCCTTGCTCAGCCGGACCCGCTCGACCGGGACCTGCTCCTTGGCGACCACCGGGTGCTCGGCGCGCAGCTCCATCTCGCGCTGCTCCTCGCCGATGCCGGTCCGGGCGGCGTCCCGATCGGCCTCGCTGACCGGTTCGTGGATCACCGTCACCTCGTCGTGCTCGACCGGCACCTTGGTCTGCACGTTCTCGGTGACCACGCGCTTGCTCAGCCGAGCCGTGCCGGCCGGCTCGCTCTCGGTGCCGACCCGCAGCCGCTCCTCGGAGCGGACCACCTCGGGCGCGCCCGGCATCCGCTGCGGTGCCGGCCCGGCCTGCTCACCGAGCTGGTAGTGCCGGTAGAGCTGGGTGAGCTGGTCGGCGCCGAGGGGCTGGTCGGTGCCGGTCTCCACGCTGGGAGCGCCGCGCACGGTCGCCTTGTCGTACGGCACCTGGAGGCGGCCGTCCGGCTGCATCCGGGCCGCCTGGAGCGGTGCCATCGACTCGTGATGGCCCATCGTCCCGGTCTTCACGCTGACCCAGGTCGCCTCGCCGGCGGGGTCGGCCCAGACCTGGCCCACGCTGCCGATCTTCGCGCCCGAGCGGTCCTGGACGTCCTGCCCGTACAGCGAGCGGACCTGCTGCTCCGTCAGTCGCATTGGTGCGTCCTTCCTCTCGTGGGTCACCAGCCGAGTCCCCGGCGCCGCGCCCGGCATTCCCCTGAATCGGGACGAACAGGAGGGGGAGTAGCAGCGGTGCCCGGAACGCCGGGCCGCGACGCATAAGCGTGACCGCAGCGGGGATGCGCCGCCGGTGACCGGTGCGAGGAATGTGAGGTGTGGGTGATGACAGCGTCCAGTGAACCGATGCGCGGTGCCGCCCGGCCCGCGGGACCGGCCGGCGGGGCGAAGACCAGCGCCGCGGCCACCTTCTCCCTGGTGTTCGGGGTGGCGGGCCTGCTCAGCGTGCTCACCGCGATCCTGGCCTCGGTGGGGCTGCTGCTGGGGATCATCGGCGTCATCCTGGCCATCGTCGGGCTGCGGATGAGCGGGCGGCCCGGTGTCACCGGGCGCGGCGTGGCGATCGGCGGCCTGGTGCTCAGCGGACTCGCGGTGCTGCTCGGGTTGGCGCTCGCCGCCGGCATCAGCACGTTCGTCAACAACGAGCAGGCGGTGAACCGGCTGGAGAAGCGGGTGACGGACCTGCGGGACAAGATCAACCACTGAGCCGGGGAAGCACCCCTGATCGCGCTACGCCAGCCACGCCGCCGGCGGAGCGCGATCCCGTTACCTCTCAGTGGACTCTAGTGAGCACACGGTCGGTAGTCCCGTCCTTGCGGTGGGACGGTCCCGGTCTGATCCGCGGTGGCGGTGCCGGGTTCACGCTTCACTGCCACCTGCCCGCGTTGGCGGGTCTTCTGGTCGGCTCGACGTGCTGCCACCGGGCCACTCCCGGCGGTGTCGTACTGGGCCGCGAGGGCGGCGAGGTTGAGTGCGGCGTTGTGGTCGCGGTCTATGGTCAGGCCGCAGGTCTGGCAGTGGTAGGTGCGTTCGGACAGGGCCAGTTTGGTTTTCACCGTGCCGCAGCCCGAACACGTCTTGCTCGATGGATACCAGCGGTCGGCCACGATCAGCCGGCCGCCGCTCCACTGGGTTTTGTACACAAGCTGCCGGCGGAGTTCGCCGAGTCCCGCGTCAGCGATGTGCCTGGCGAGTCGCCGGTTGGCGAGCATGCCGGTGACGTTGAGGTCTTCCACCACAATCGCGCCGTGTTCGTGGGCCAACCGGGTGGTGAGCTTGTGCAGGCTGTCGCGGCGCAGGTTGGCGACCCGGGCGTGGGCCCGACCGAGCCGGGCAGAGGCGCGCTGCCACCGGTTGGAAGGGCGGCGGCCGGTTCTGCGGTCCGGGCCGGTCTTGCGCGACAGCGCCCGGCCGAGGTGCCGCAGGCGCTGGCGGGCGGCGGTGAGGTGGCGCGGGTTGGGCTCCGTTTCGCCGGTGGACAGCACGGCAAGGTTCGTGATGCCGACGTCGACCCCGATCGTCGACTCGGGCCGCGTGGGTCGGCGCTCGGCCCGCTCGACCTCGACGCAGAAGGACACATGCCACCGGCCGCCGTCACGCCGGACGGTCGCGGACATGATCCGGGCGGTGCCGTTGTCGATACGCCGGGCCAGCTTGCGGCCGGACTCGTGCAGCTTCAACCGTCCCAGCCGCGGCAGCACCACATGCTGACGGTCCGGCTCGACCCGGATCGTGCCGGTGGTGAATCGCACGGCCGGTGTGCTGCGGCGGCGGGACTTGAACCGAGGGAAACCGACCGGGCGGCCGGCCCGCTTGCCCGTCCGGGAGTCCGACCAGTTCTTCAACGCCCGAGCGAGCGCGTCGAGCCCGGTGTTGAACGCTTCCTTCGAGCATTCCCGCCACCACGGCGCGACATCGGTCTTCGCGGCGTTCCACGCCTTGCGCAATGCCGGCAGCGACCAGCTGACCGCCGGGGTCAGCAACTCCTCTGTCACCCCGTAGGTGCGTTCAGCCGCCCGCTGGTCCATCACCGCCTTCACCCGAGCCAGCGCCCAGTTGTGCGCGACCCGGGCGGCCCCGGCGTGCGCGAGCACCCCGCGTTCCTGACCGGGGGTCAGGTCCAGGGCGAAACGGTACGCCTGGACTGTCTTCACCCCGGGTCCCCGGTGGCAGCTTCGATGGCACGACGGGCGCGGTCCGCCGCCGCGCGGCGACCGTACCGGCGGGCGCACAACGACGTCAGGACCTCGGTCACGTCACCCACCAGATCGTCGTCCACCCGGCGGGATCGACCACGAGCAGACGGCGGCCCTGCGCGGCAAGAGCGGCCTCGACATACTCGGCACCGAAACGGGCGAACCGGTCCCGATGCTCGACCACGATCGTCGAAACGGCCGCGTCGCGCAGCAACGCCAGGAACTTCTCGCAACGCCCGTTGAGCGCCGAACCGACCTCGGTCACCACCCGATCCACACCCAGGTGCCGCCCGGTCGCCCACATCGTGACCCGGGCGACCTGCCGGTCCAGATCCGCCTCCTGATCGGCCGACGAAACCCGGGCGTACACCACGACCTGCCCGGCGTCCGGGACCGCGCCCGTCACCGGCTCACCGACCATGATCAGCCGGCCGAGCCGAAACGTCGGAACAGGCAGCATCCCCGCCGCGTACTGCCGCCGCGCAGTCACATACGAGACACCAGTCGCCGCCGCCCACCCCTTCAAATTCACCGCAGTAACTATAAAACGCTAAGTGACGCTACGGACCACCCACACGCCAGCAGTTGTTAACCCCGTTCAGCTCCCGACGCGGGGCGGCGGCGGTACGCCGGCGCCGGTGCGACCAGGATCCTCGCGCGCCGCGGTCCGGGGAAGCGTTTTCCATCGGAACTTGCGCAAATATTGAGCCACGGCAAGGTATCGATCCAAATCAACCTGGTGAGCGTTGTCGGCAGGCCGCTGTCCCGCGCCCGGCGTTTGACGTCGCAAGCAACGGGTAGTCGCCGGAGCTGACCCGAAACGAGGAGGAATCGTCTGATGGATGGCCAGATCAAGGCCGCGGTGATCTATTACAGCGCGACCGGCATCACCTACCAGATGGCGCAGGCGGCGGTGGAGGCCGCCGGGGAGGCCGGAGCCGAGGTGCGCCTGCGCAAGGTACGTGAGCTGGCGCCGGACGAGGCGATCCGCTCGAACTCGGGCTGGCAGGCGCACCGGCTGGAGACCCAGGACGTGATGGAGGCGCAGCCGGACGACCTCTCCTGGGCCGACGTCGTGATCATGGGCGCGCCCACCCGCTACGGCATGATCGCCGCCCAGCTCAAGCAGTTCATCGACACCACCGGCCCGCTCTGGGCACAGGGCGCGCTGGCGAACAAGGTCTACACCGGCTTCACCTCGACCGCGACCCTGCACGGCGGCCAGGAGGCGACGCTTCTCTCGCTGTATACGGTCTTCTACCACTGGGGCGGCATCGTGGTGACCCCCGGCTACACCGACCCCAGCCAGTTCGTCGCCGGCAACCCGTACGGGGCCTCGCACACCAGCAACAACGGCGAGAATCCTCCGGACCACGTGGCCCTCGGGGCCACCGCGCTGACCGCCAAGCGGGCCGTACAGATGGGCATGGCGCTCAAGAAGGGCATGGCGGGCTGACCCTCCACCCCAGGTGACCGGTGGCCGGACGAGGGCTCTCGGCTCGTCCGTACCACCGGTCGCCCTTCGCCCTACCCCCGATCGGCCGGTCCATGCCCGGACAGCGCCGGATGGGCCAGCAGGTGCCCGAGCAGGTCCGCCAGGACGGCCATGCCGTCGCGGCTGAGCACCGACTCCGGGTGGAACTGCACCCCGGCGAAGCCCGGTCCGCGCAGCGCGTGCACCGCACCGTCCGCCGGGTCCCGGGACAGCTCCACCGTGCCGTACGCGGTGGGGACCCGGTCCGCGCCGGCCCGGGCCGTGAAGCTGGAGTAGAAGCCGACCCGGCGGAGCGCCCCGAACACCGGCACGTCCCGCGGCAGCCCCTGGTAGGGCGCGTCCCGGCGGTGCAGCGGCAGGCCCAGCAGCCCGGCGAGCAGCTGGTGGCCGAGGCAGACCGCGAGGGTCGGCCGGCCCGCCGCGAGCAGGTCCGCCAGCAGTGCCCGCATGGTCGCCATCTTCGGCTCGGCGAGGTCGTTCGGGTCGCCCGGGCCGGGACCGACCACCACGAGGTCGTACCCGTCGACCGGCCCGGCGTCGGGCCAGTCCCGCCGGGTCACCGCCAGGCCGAGCGCGCCGAGCTGGTGGGCGAGCATCCCCGTGAAGGTGTCCTCGCCGTCGACGATCAGCGCACGTCGACCGGCCAGGCCGGGCAGGGCGGTCGCCCCCGGGACGCGCTGGTCCAGCCAGAACCGGGCCAGCGGCGCGTTGCGGGCGGCCAGCGCGGCGCGTACCTCCGGGTCGTCGGCGTACCGCAGCGGGGCCTCGGCGCCGCCGGTCGGCGCGTCCGGGCCCAGGCCGAGCGCGGCCAGCACACCGGCCGCCTTGGCGTGCGTCTCGGCCACCTCGCCCGTGGCGGTGGAGTGCCGGACCAGGGTCGCGCCGACCGGCACCCGCAGCTCGCCGTCGGGGGACAGCTCGGCGGTGCGGATCAGGATCGGCGCGTCGAGGGTCTGCCGGCCCTGCTCGTCGCGGCCGAGCAGGGCGAGCACGCCGGCGTAGTAGCGTCGGCCGGTCCGCTCGTGCCGGGCGATCACGCGGCAGGCGTTCTCCATCGGGCTGCCGGTGACCGTGGGCGCGAACATGGTCTCCCGCAGCACCTCCCGGACGTCCCGCGAGCCCCGCCCGGCCAGCAGGTACTCGGTGTGCGCGAGATGCGCCATCTCCTTCAGGTACGGCCCGACCACCTGGCCGCCGTGCTCGGCGACGGTGGCCATCATCTTCAGCTCCTCGTCGAGCACCATGTACAGCTCCTCGACCTCCTTGGGGTCGTCGAGGAAGCGCAGCAGCGCCGCCCGGTCCGCCGCCGCGCCGGTGTGCCGGAAGGTGCCGCTGATCGGGTTCATCATGACCAGGCCGTCGTCCACGCTGACGTGCCGTTCCGGGCTCGCCCCGACCAGGGTCCGGCTGCCGGTGTGCACCACGAACGTCCAGTACGCGCCCCGCTCGCGCAGCAGCAGCCGGCGCAGCGCCGCCAGGGCGGCCACCAGCGGCGGCCCCTCGACGGTGGCCCGCAGGGTGCGGTGGATGACGAAGTTCGCGCCCTCGCCCCGGCCGATCTCGTCGCTCAGCACCCGGGCCACGGTGTCCGCGTACTCGGCGTCGGAGATGTCGAAGGCGGCGTCCCGGGTCACCACCGGCGCGTCGGGCAGGGCCGCCAGCACCTCGTCGAGCTCCAGCCGCCGGTGCTCGGCGATGAGCAGGCACTCCAGCGGCAGGCCGTCGTCCACGCAGGCGAAGCCGCGCTCGGCGATCTGCCGGTAGGGGACCAGGGCCAGCGTGCGCGGCCCGGGTGCGCCGTCGGGCAGCGGGAGGTCGGCGAGCCGGTCGGCCGTGCGTACCGGACCGGTGTAGAGGTCGACGTGGTCGGCGCCCTCGCGGCGGACGAGCGCGAACGGGCCGGGGTCGCGGCCCGCCGCGACGGCGGCGAGCGGGTCGTGCGGGCGGGTCATCGGGTCTCCTCGGTGGGCCGGAGGCCGCCGGCGAGGCGACCCGGGGTGCCGGGGAGAGACCGGCGGCCGCCTCGTCGGGCGGCCGCGTGGGGAGCTACGCGCGGGGGTGGGCCGCCGGGTCGGCGGGCCACCAGCAGGTCAGGTGCGCGGGCATGGCGATCACTGTACGCGACCGGGCCGGGCCGGGGAACCCGATCGCGGCCCCGGCCCGGCGGATCTTGGCTTCGCCGCGGCCCCCGGCGGGTAGGTTGACCCGCGATGGACATTCTCGCTCTGGACCTGGGCACCTCCTCGGTGCGCGGGCTCGTGCTGGACGCGGACGCCGTTCCGCGGCCCGGCGCGCTGGCCCGCCGGAAGGTGCGCCTGGCGACCGGGGACGACGGCAGCGGCGTCCTGGACGGCCCCCGCTACCTGGCCTGCCTCGTGGAGTGCCTGGACGAGCTGGCCGCCGCCGGGCACCTGCGGGACGTCGAGCTGGTGGCCACCTCGGCGCAGTGGCACTCGGTGCTGCCGCTGGACGCCGACGGCGCGCCGCTCGGCCCGGTGCTCACCTGGATGGACACCCGGCCGGAGGCCCTTCCGGGCGCGGCCGGGCCGGCCGATCCGGACGCCTTCCACGAGCGCACCGGCGCCTGGTGGCACCGCTGCTACTGGACCATGCGGCTGCCCTGGCTGCGGGAGCACTGCGGCAGCCCGGTGGCCCGTTTCGGCGGCCTGGTCGAGTACGCCCTCGGCGTGCTGCTGGACGAGGCGCCGATGTCCGTGTCGATGGCCTCCGGCACCGGGCTGCTCGACCTGCGCCGGCTGGAGTGGGACGCCGAGGCGTGCGCGCTGGCCGGCGTACGCCCCGAGGACCTGCCGGCGCTGGCCCCGCAGCGGTGGCGCGGCCGGCTCCGCGTCGACTTCGCCCAGCGCTGGCCCCAGCTCGCCGACGCCCGCTGGGCCGCACCGGTCGGCGACGGCGCGGCGTCCAACGTGGGCTCCGGCTGCGTCGACCCCTCCCGCGCCGCGGTCACCGTCGGTACCTCCGCCGCCGTACGCCTGATCCAGGCCGGGCCGGCCGGCGCGGAGCTGCCGCCCCTGCCCGAGCAGCTCTGGCGCTACCGGGTCGACCACGAGCACGTGGTGACCGGTGCGGCGTACTCCAGTGGCGGGAACCTGTTCGCCTGGGCGGCCCGCGAGCTTCGGTTGCCCTCCGGCGCAGAGTTGGAGGCGGCGCTGGCCCGCTCCGGAGCGAGCCTGACCCTGCGCGCCAACCCGCGACTGGGCGGGGACCGGCCGCCGGGCGTCGCCCCGGCCGGCTCCGGGGAGGTGCGTGGCCTGAGCTTCGGCACCACGGCGGTCGACATCCTGGCCGTCCTCATGACCGAGCTGTGCCGGCTGGTGGCCGCGGACCTCGCCCTGGTGGAGGCCGGCGTGGGGGAACCGGCCGAGGTGGTGCTCGGTGGCGGCGCCATGGCCGCCTCGGCCTGGTGGCGGGCAGCCTTCGTCGACGCGCTGGCCCCGCGTGCGGTGCTGCACCAGCACAACCCGGAGATCGGGGCGACCGGCGCCGCGCTGGTGGCACTCGGCCGCATCGCCGAGGCGGCGCACGTGAGCGGCATCGGCCGGGCGGACGACCGGGAGGCGCCGAACACCGTACCCGCCCGTGCGCCGCGCTGACGTTCCTGCTCGTGCGGCTGGCCGGTCCGTTTGACACCGCCCGCCGGCCTGGTTGGATGGACTTCCGCTCCCCGCTTTCGGTGGAGCCGTGGGGTTCCAAGGAGGACAGCGTGGGCGCAGGTCCCGACCCGGCTGGGCGCGCCGCCTCGCAGCCGCGCCGGAGCCCCTCCGAGGACCGGGTGGCACCGCACCGGCGGCGGCGCTCGCGCTTCCGGTTGCGGGACTGGCGGATGGGCACGAAGCTCGCCACCGTGCTGGTGCTGCCCTCGGTGGCCTTCCTCGTGCTCGCCGGGGTGCAGACCCGGGGGCTCGTCGGGCAGACCACCGCGCTGAGCGACTTCGCCCAGCAGGTCGGCATCGGCCGGCAGATCAGCACGGCGGTGGACCGGCTCCAGCAGGAGCGCGACCGCTCCGCCGGTGAGCTGGCCGCGCTGCGCAAGGCCCGCGGCAGCGCGGACCGGGACGCGGCGGTCGCCGCGCTCAAGCCGCTCCAGGACGCCACCGACCAGGCGATGAACGACCTGCGCGCCGCGGCCGAGCCCCTCGCCGACGCCGACGCGGCCTGGCGGGTGGCCTACTCGGAGGTGCTGGAGGCGTACGACCAGGTCGTCTACATCCGTGCCGCCGTGCCGCCGGCGGTGCTGTCCAGCGACACCGTGCTGAGCAACTACCACCGGGCCATCGCCGCTCTGCTCAACCTGCTGGCCGAGCCGTCGCCCGGCGACGACCAGCGGGCGCTGACCCACGCCGTGCTCCGGTACGTGCAGCTGTCCCGGGTCAAGGAGCTGTCCTCGCGGATCCGGGCCGAGCTGTACGCCGCCGCCCGGGCCGGCCGCTACGAGGTGGACGACCAGGTCACCCTGACCGACCTGCGCGCCCAGCAGCTCACCGCGCTGGGCGCGTTCCGCGTCGCCGCGACCGCCGACCAGGTCCGCCGCTACGACGAGACCTCGGTGGATCCGGCGTTCGTGTCGGCCGCCAGGTTGGAGGAGCAGACCCTGCCGAGCGGGGCCGCCGAGCCGGCGCTCCTGCCGGCAACGCAGTGGTGGGCGGCCAGCGGGGAGCGACAGGAGCTGCTGCGCCAGCTGGAGGCCGGCGTCCTCGACGACGCGGTACGCCAGGCCGACGACACCAGCACCCGGCAGCTGCGGGACACCCTGCTGGTGGTGGGCGGGATCCTCGGCGTACTCCTGGTGGCCGTGCTCATCTCGCTGCTGGTCGGCCGGTCGGTGGCCCGCTCGATGCGGCAGCTGCGCGGCCAGGCGCTGCGGATCGCGCAGGTGGAACTGCCGCACACGCTCGACCGGCTGCGGGCGGTCGACCGCCCGGTGGGCACCATCGACGTGCCGCCCGCGGTGGTCGACTCGCAGGACGAGATCGGCGAGCTGGCCGAGGCGTTCGTGGCGGTGCACCGCAGCGCCGTCGACGTCGCGGTCGAGCAGGCGATGATGCGGCGCAACGTCAACGCCATGTTCGTCAACCTGGCCCGGCGCAGCCAGGTGCTGGTCGAGCGGCAGCTCGAACTCCTCGACGAGCTGGAACGGGAGGAGAGCGACCCGGACCAGCTGGAGAACCTGTTCAAGCTCGACCACCTGGCCGCCCGGATGCGCCGCAACGACGAGAGCCTGCTGGTGCTCGCAGGCACCGAGTCCAGCCGGCGGTGGAACCGGCCGGTCGGCCTCGGCGCGGTGCTGCTCGCGGCCAGCGCCGAGATCGAGCAGTACCAGCGGGTACGCCACGACTTCCGGTCCGACCTGCACGTCGTCGGCCACGCGGTGGGCGACCTGGTGCACCTCTTCGCCGAGCTGCTGGAGAACGCCACCGCCTTCTCCCGCCCGGACACCGTGGTGCGGGTCGTCGCCGGCGCGGACGGCGCGGGCGCGTTCGTGGAGATCGCCGACCAGGGGCTCGGGATGAGCCCGGCCGCGCTGGCCGAGGCGAACACGGTGCTGGCCGAGCCGCCCGCGGCCGACGTGGCCGCCTCCGAACGGATGGGCCTGTTCGTGGTGAGCCACCTGGGCGCCCGGCACGGCGTGCGGGTGCGGCTGCGGGGCGGCCCGGACGGCGTGGTCGCCCGGATCCTGATCCCGGCCGAGCTGCTGGCCGCGGCGCCCGCGCCCGGGCTGGACCAGCCGGCCGCGCCCCGGATGCTGACCAGCCAGGTCGCCGCCGCCTCCCGCCTGGCCTCCGGCGCCGCGCCCCTGCGCGCCGCGACCGCCGAGCTGCCAGTGGCCGGCCGCCGCCCGCCCGCGCCACCGGTCGAGCTGCCGGTGTCGCCGTTGACGGGGCTTCCGCTCGGCGGGACGCCGCCCGCGACGGACCCGTCCCGCCCCGGCCGTCCCGCCACGGCGCCCGGTTCGGCCGTGCCGCGGCCCCGCCCGGTGCCGGGCCGGGCCGAGGAGGTGCTCGCGGCCGGGGCGCCGACGGGCGGCTGGTTCAGCCGTCAGGGTCCGGCGGCCGCGGTCCTCGGTGTGACACCGGCGCCGGCCGCGACGCCGGTCACCGGAGGCACCAACGAGCGGGGCCTGCCGGTACGCGTACCGATGGCCCAGCTCACCGCGGTCACCCAGCCCGCGAACCCGGACCGGCCCGTGCGTCACGAGCCGGACCCGGAGGCGGTCGGCGGCATGCTCTCCCGCTACTACAGCGGGGTGCGGCGGGCGGAGGCCGAGGAGACCACCGAGATGTACCTGCCGCGCGATGAAGGGGGACGACAGTGACGACGTTGAGCCAGGAGGCACGGGACCTGAGCTGGCTGGTGAACGCGTTCGCGGAGCGAGTGCCGGGGGTGGCGCACGCGGTGGTGGTCTCCACCGACGGGCTGCTCGTGGCGATCTCCGCGCACCTGCCCCGCGACCACGCGGACAAGCTCGCGGCGGTGACCTCGGGCCTGATGAGCATCACCGCCGGCGCGGCCCAGATGTTCGACGGCGACGTCGTCAAGCAGACCGTCGTCGAGATGGGCCGGGGCTACTTCCTGGTCATGCAGATCCGGGACGGCTCGATCCTGGCCACGCTGGCCGGGGCGGACGCCGACATCGGCGTGGTCGGCTACGAGATGGCGCGGCTGGCCAAGCAGGCCGGCGAGATGCTCACCCCGGCGCTGCGGGCGGAACTCCAGCAGGCGCTGCCCCGCTGAGCCGGGGCGGGCCCGGCCGGTGTCGCACCGGCCGGGCCGGCCCGCCTACAGCCCGTTGCGGCGGATCACGTCGCGGTACCAGTGGGCGCTGCGCTTGAGCACCCGGCGCTGGGTCGGGTAGTCCACGTAGACCAGGCCCCAGCGCTGCTCGTACCCCTCGGCCCACTCGAAGTTGTCCAGCAGTGACCAGACGTGGTAGCTCTCCAGCGGCACCCCGTCCCGGATCGCCCGGTGGGCGGCCGTGAAGTGGTCGCGGAGGAAGTCGATCCGGGCCGTGTCGTCGACGGTGCCGTCCGCGGCGAGGGTGTCCGGGCAGGGCAGGCCGTTCTCCGTGATCGTGATCGGCACCCGCCCGTAGTCGCGGGTGACCCGGGTCAGGATGTCGTACATCCCCTCGGGGTAGATCTGCTGCCACTGCGCCTCGGACGTCGGCCAGCGGCGGACCGTGTCGCCCTGGCCGGTGACGTAGATCGGCGTGTAGTACTGCACCGCCAGCAGGTCGACCGGGCTGGAAATGATCTTCAGGTCGCCGTCGCGCACGCCCTTGACCATCCGGCTCCCGGCACCGAGGTCGGCCAGCACGTCCTCCGGGTACGCGCCCTTGAAGATCGAGTCCAGGTAGAGCCGGTTCTCGTAGCCGTCGTACAGGCGGGTGGCGGCATCGGCCTCGGCGGTCTCGTCGGCGGGGTAGCAGGGGTGCAGGTTGAGCGCGGGACCGATCCGCCCCTGGGCGCCGGTGGCGCGCAGCGCGCGGACGGCGAGGCCGTGGGCCAGCTGGAGGTGATGGGCGACCAGGTACGCCGCCTCCGGGTCCTGCCGGCCGGGCGCGTGGTGTCCCCAGAGGTAGCCGTTCTGCACCACGGTCTTGGGCTCGTTGATGGTCAGCCAGGCCGGCACCCGGTCGCCGAGGGCGCGGAACACCGCGTCGGCGTAGTCGGCGAAGCGCTCGGCGGTGTCCCGGTTCTCCCAGCCACCGGTGTCCTGGAGGGCCTGCGGCAGGTCCCAGTGGAAGAGCGTGGCCATGGGCGCGATGTCCCGCTCGTGCAGCCCGTCGACCAGCCGCCGGTAGAAGTCCAGGCCCCGCTGGTTGGGCCGGCCGGTTCCGTCGGCCTGGATGCGCGGCCAGGAGATGGAGAACCGGTAGCTGCGCAGCCCGAGGTCGCGCATCAGGTCGAGATCCTGCGGGTACCGGTGGTAGTGGTCGGCCGCGACGTCGCCGGTGTCGCCGTTGCGGGTGCGCCCCGGGGTGTGGCTGAAGGTGTCCCAGACGGACTCGCCCCGCCCGTCCTCCTTGGCGGCCCCCTCGATCTGGTAGGCGGACGTGGCCGCGCCCCAGCCGAAGCCGGCCGGGAAGCGCACGGTGCCGTCGCGGTCCGTGTCGCTGTCGGGGTCGGGCGTGCCGTCGCAGCCGGCCACGGCGGCGGCGGACGCGACGGTCCCGGCCACGGCGGCGCCGGCCAGGCCGGCCCGGGCCGCGCCGGCGGCGGTCGCGGAGAGGGCGGCACGGCGGAGCAGGCGCCGTCTGGTGAGTAGCGACATGGGCGTTCTCCTCGGAGTGACTGGCCGCCCTGGGGGCCGGGAGCGCTCCCAGCATAGGCCAGGCGCGACCGGCCGCGTCCCGAGGGCGGGCCGCGGCAGGGGCGCGGCCCGGCCGCCGGGCGGCCGGAGGTGTGGGGTGGGCGGGGTGTCGCTCGGAGCGGGCGAGCGGCGAAGGGGGTGGGGCGGATAGCGAAGGAGGCCGTCCGGGGGGCGCGCCGCGCCTGTCCCGTCGGCCTCTTTTCCCGTCGACAACGGGGGTTTAGTGTGGGGACGGGGGAGGGCAACCCCCGTCCCCACCTGTGATGCACACACGCACGAGTGGAATTGGCGTCCGGTTGTGCGTGTCGCGCGGGAGCCGGGCCACGCGAGTGGCTCTGGTTCCACCTCCCTCCATGTCGGTGGGTGATGGCTGACGGCGGCGTCCGGGCTGGCCCGCCGTCAGCCCCTGGGGCTGGCGTGCCGGGAGCGCGGGGCTCCGGCGATCTCTTACGTGGATCTCCGTCGATGGAAGCGCTCCCATCGGCGATGCTTGCGACTGTAACGCCCGTCACCGCTTTGTGAAAGCCCCAAAACGAGATCGAAACATCGACCTGGGTGTCTGCCCTGGCCGTTGTGGTGGGAGCGCTTCCATGGCACACTCTCCACCACCACGCGGAGCCATCTCGCGAGTGCGGGCCGCCGAGGGCACCCGGTGACACCGGTGCGGCGCCCCGATCCCCGGCACGGCCGGGTCGACCACCTTTCCGGGCGCCTCCGTCCCCCCGCGTACGCACACCGACGCGTGGAGGCGCCCCGCCGGGGCCCCGTGTCCCGGCCCGGTCCGAGGAGACACCGCGCACATGAGACTCATGGCCAGACGTCGCCGGACGGCGATGGTCGCCGCCACCGCCCTCGCCATCGGCGGGGTGGCCCTGCCGGCGGGCGCCGCGCAGGCCGCCCCGGCCTGCGACGTGACCTATGTGACCAGTGACTGGAACAACGGCTTCACCGCCAACGTCACCATCAAGAACCTGGGCGACGCCCTCAACAACTGGACGCTCAAGTTCGCCTTCCCCAACAGCGGCCAGAAGCTGGTCCAGGGCTGGTCGGCCCGATGGAGCCAGACCGGCAGCGAGGTGACCGCGACCAACGAGTCGTGGAACGGCAGCCTGCCCACCGGCGCCTCCACCACCATCGGCTTCAACGGCGCGCACACCGGCAGCAACCCGAAGCCGACCGCCTTCACCCTCAACGGGGTCGCCTGCAACGGCGCGCCCACCAACCAGCCGCCGACCGTCTCACTGGGCCTGCCGAACGGCCCGTTCGAGGCGCCGGCCGACGTGCCGCTGACCGCCACCGCCGCCGACTCGGACGGCACGATCGCCAAGGTCGAGTTCTACCGCAACGGCCTGCTGGTCAACACCGACACCACCGCCCCGTACGGCTACACCCTGGAGGACCTGCCGGCCGGCAGCTACACCGTCCAGGCCAAGGCGTACGACAACGCCAACGCCACCGCGGTCGCCGAGAAGTCCTTCACGGTGAACCCGGCCTCCGGCCCGGTGCTGGTGGCCACCCCGTCGGCGGTGAGCGTCAACGAGGGTGGCACCTCGTCGGTGAAGTTCACCCTCAGCGCCGCCCCCACCGCCAACGTCCCGGTGACCCTCGCCGTCGCCGGCGACAGCGACGTGACGGTGTCGCCCTCGACGCTGACCCTGACCCCGAGCAACTGGAACACCGGGGTCACCGCCACCGTCGCGGCCGCGGAGGACGCCGACACCACCGGCGGAACCGCCACGATCACGGCCTCGGCCACCGGCTTCGCCCCCGTCGTGGTCACCGCTACCGAGATCGACAACGACACACCGGGCGGGGACAACGCGTACATCAAGAAGTTCCTCGACCAGTACGGCAAGATCAAGAACTCGGGCTACTTCAGCCCCGAGGGCGTGCCGTACCACTCCGTGGAGACGCTCATCGTCGAGGCGCCCGACCACGGCCACGAGACCACCTCGGAGGCGTTCAGCTTCTGGCTCTGGCTGGAAGCCCAGTACGGCCGGGTCACCCAGAACTGGGCCCCGTTCAACAACGCCTGGACGGTGATGGAGAAGTACATCATCCCGTCGCACGCCGACCAGCCCACGGCCGGCGCCCCGGGCACCCCCCAGTACGCCGCCGAGCACAACCTGCCCAGCCAGTACCCGTCGGCCCTGGAGCCGAACGTCCCGGTCGGCCAGGACCCGCTGCGCAACGAACTCCAGTCCACCTACGGCACCGGCGACATCTACGGCATGCACTGGCTGCTGGACGTCGACAACACCTACGGCTACGGCCACTGCGGCGACGGCACCACCCGCCCGGCCTACATCAACACCTTCCAGCGGGGCACCCAGGAGTCGGTCTGGGAGACCGTGCCGCAGCCGTCCTGCGACACCTTCAAGCACGGCGGCCAGTACGGCTACCTCGACCTGTTCGTCAAGGAGTCCAGCGCTCCGGCCAAGCAGTGGAAGTACACCAACGCCCCGGACGCCGACGCGCGCGCCGTGCAGGCCGCGTACTGGGCGCTGACCTGGGCCAAGGCGCAGGGCCGGGCGGCCGACGTCGCGGCCACCGTGGCGAAGGCCGCCAAGATGGGCGACTACCTGCGCTACGCGATGTTCGACAAGTACTTCAAGAAGATCGGCAACTGCGTCGGCGCGTCCACCTGCCCGGCCGGCAGCGGCCGCGACTCGGCGCACTACCTGCTCTCCTGGTACTACGCCTGGGGCGGCGCGTACGACACCTCGCAGAACTGGTCGTGGCGGATCGGCTCCAGCCACAACCACTTCGGCTACCAGAACCCGTTCGCCGCCTGGGCCATGACCAACGTCGACGAGCTCAAGCCCAAGTCGCCGACCGCCGTCTCCGACTGGCAGAAGAGCCTCGACCGGCAGCTGGAGTTCTACACCTGGCTCCAGTCCGCCGAGGGCGGCATCGCCGGCGGCGCCACCAACAGCTGGGACGGCAGCTACGCCCAGCCGCCGGCCGGCACCGCCACCTTCTACGGCATGTACTACGACGTCGACCCGGTCTACAACGACCCGCCGTCGAACCAGTGGTTCGGCATGCAGGCCTGGTCCATGCAGCGGATCGCCGAGCTGTACCTGCAGACCGGCAACGCCAAGGCCAAGGCGCTGCTGGACAAGTGGGTGCCGTGGGCGATCGCCAACACCACGGTGGGCGCGAACTGGTCGATCCCCTCGGACATGAAGTGGACCGGGCAGCCCGCCAACTGGAACCCGACGAGCCCGCAGCCGAACACCAACCTGCACGTCGAGGTGACGGTGAAGGGCCAGGACGTCGGAGTCGCCGCCGCCTACGCCCGGACCCTCATCGCGTACGCCGCCAAGTCCGGCAACGCGGCGGCCAAGAACACCGCCAAGGGCCTGCTGGACGCGCTGTCCGCCGCCGCCGACACCAAGGGCGTCTCGATGCCGGAGAAGCGCGGCGACTACAAGCGCTTCGACGACGTCTACAACGCCGCCGACGGTCAGGGCCTCTACATCCCCTCCGGCTGGACCGGGAAGATGCCCAACGGCGACGCCATCGCCGCCGGCAAGAGCTTCCTGGACATCCGCTCGTTCTACAAGAACGACCCGGACTGGCCGAAGGTGCAGGCGTACCTCAACGGCGGCGCGGAGCCGGTCTTCAACTACCACCGGTTCTGGGCCCAGGCGGACGTCGCCATGGCGTACGCCGACTACGGCACCTACTTCCCGGCGGGGTGAGGTGAGCACTCCTCTCAGGGGCGGGCCCGGCCCGCCCCTGAGAGGAGGCCGACCGGCCGAAGGGGGAACGCAGCGGTCCGGTCGGCGGGCGGCCTGACGCCCACGGTCAGGCCGGGTGGGCCGGCCGTCCGGCCGACGCAGCGGACGGACCGGCCCACCCATCCGCCCGGAGACGAACTTGCCGCGAAAAAGCCCGAGAAAATCGGCGCTCCACGGGATCACACCCTCGCCGTGGACGGAGTAACGTAATTCACCGGAGAGGCCGCTCCCCCCGTGGCGGCCTCTCTTTTACGTCGCCCGGGCGGCGTCCGCATCGGACGCCGCGACCGGATGCCGCAGCCCCGGATGATCCGCCGGGAGCGAGCGCCGGATCACCACCCAGCTCACCGCCAGCGCCGCCGCGACCAGCGGCCAGGTCAGCGCCACCCGGGCCACCACCAGGCCGACCACCTGCCCGCCGAGCCACAGCGGCACGAACACCGCCACGCGCAGCAGGTACGTGGCCGCCCAGACCCAGCTGCCCCGCCCGTACGCCCGCAGCAGCGCCGGGTCGCGCCGCCACCGCCCGCGCTGACCGAGGGCCGCGCCGACCACCACCCCGAGCAGCGGCCAGCGCACCACGATGCTGACCATCCAGGCCAGCGCGCTGGCCGCGTTGGAGACCAGCTGCAGCAGGAAGAAGTCGCTGGCCCGCCCGGTCCGCAGCGCGACGAGCGCGGCCACGCAGACGGCGAGCAGCCCGATCAGCACCGAGCGCGGCCGGTCCCCGCGCCGCCACCGCCAGCCCGCCACCGCCGCCCCGGCCAGCACGGCGCCGATCACCCCGCCCCACAGCCCGGCGGCCAGCCAGCCGATCGCGAACGCCACCGGTGGCACCGTCGCGTCCACGGCCCCGCGCCGGCCACCCAGCAGATCGGCCAGCGACTCCGGACGCCCACCGGACGGCCGTTGCGGCTCCGGCGTGCTGGTCACGCGCCACCCCCTCCCGTCGCGTCACCAACGTAGCCGGAAGCCGCGGTGCTCCGACGAGCGCCGGTCCCGGCCGACCGTTAAGTTGTGCGGGTGCGCGAGACGGCGAGGGGTTGGACGGCGGTCTGGTTGGTCGTACTGGCCCTGGCCCAGACGGCCGCGTTCCTGATGGTGTGGCGCTTCGCCGTGCACACCCAGCTCGGCCAGTGGCTGGACACGGTCGCGCTGACCGGCAACCGCATCGGGCAGGACCGCATCGACGGCCCGGTGAACAGCATCCTCAACGCCATGTCGGTGGTGTCGCTGCTGGCGGCCACCGCCATGATCTGCTTCATCGCGCTGATCCGGGGCCGCAAGGCGCTCGCGGTCACCGCCACCCTGCTCATCGCCGGCGCCAACGTCAGCACCCAGCTGCTCAAGCGCTACCTGGACCGCCCCGACTTCGGCATCGACCCGGAACGGGCGGCGGCCGGCAACAGCCTGCCCAGCGGGCACACCGCCGTGGCCGCGTCCGTGGCGGTCGCGCTGATCCTGGTGCTGCCGCCGAAGCTTCGGGTGGCCGGCGCGTTCCTCGGCGCGGCCTACGCGGCCGCCGCCGGGGTGGCCACCCTCTCCGCCGGCTGGCACCGGCCCAGCGACGCCGTCGCCGCCTACCTCGTGGTCGGCGCCTGGGCGGCCGTCGCCGGTCTGGTGCTGCTGTTCTTCCAGCGGGAACGGGCCGTTGTCTCGCCGGGCGACGCGCACCGGGTCGCCGCCGCCGTGCTCGGCCTCGGCGGCGCCGTCGCCCTGCTCGTCTCCGCGCTGGCCCTGTCGTGGCTGGTCGACCGGTCCACCGTCCCCGTCGAGGAACTCACCCGCCGCCCGCTCTTCATCGGGTACGCGGGCAGCGCGGCCGGCATCGCCGGCACGATCGCCGTGGTGGCCGCGCTGGTCCTCGCGACGGTGCACCGCCTCGTGCCCCGATGGAAGGGCTGACCGGCCGGGATCCCCGGCCGGTCCCCGGAGCGGGTCAGCGGTAGTAGGTGCCGATCGTGGTGCCGCTGGCGATCTCCCGGCCCTTGAGCGCGCGGTGCACGTCGGTGGCCTGCGGCGCGCCGGACAGGTCCAGCGGCCGGTTCAGCGCGTAGAGGCGGAAGAAGTAGCGGTGCGCCTCCTCACCCCGCGGCGGCAGGGGCCCGCTCCAGCCGGTCTCGCCGAAGCTGTTCGGCCACTCCCGGCCGCCCGGCGGCACCCCGCCCTCGGGCACCTCACCGGTCTGCGGGGAGATCCCCGTGACCAGCCAGTGCAGGAACGGTTCCTTGCCCGCGTCCGGGTCCTCGACGAGCAGGACCAGCTCCTCGGTGGAGTCCGGCACGTCCGACCACTGCAGCGGCGGTGACAGGTTGTCGCCGTCCTTGGCGAACCGCCCGGGCAGCAGGTCGTGGTCGGTGAACGCGGTGCTGCGCAGCATGATGCCGGCCATTCGGCGCCCCCTCTCCTCGTCCACCGGCGCGTACCCGGCGGGTGGGCGACGAAACGGCGGCGGCACGGCCAGCGGCCGAGGAGAGGGGCGCGGTCAGGAGCCGAGGTAGCGCAGGATCGCGAGGATCCGCCGGCTGTAGCCGGTGGCGTGGGTGAGGTCGAGCTTGTCGAAGATGGTGTTGACATGTTTCTCGATCGCGCTCTGCGAGACGTGCAGGCGTTGGGCGATGGCGGCGTTGGTGTGCCCCTGGGCCATGTGGTGCAGGACGTCCCGCTCGCGCGTGGTGAGGCGGTTGAGTGGGTCGGTGTGGCTGGTGGCCGAGATGAGCTGCCGGACGACCTCGGGATCGAGCGCGGTGGAGCCGGCGGCGACGCGGTCGAGGGCGTCGAGGAAGTCCTCTACCTGCGCGACGCGGTCCTTCAGGACGTAGCCGACGCCTTCGGACCGGTCGGCGAGGAGCTTCGCGGCGTAGCGCCGCTCGACGTACTGGGAGAGGACCAGTACGGCGATCTCCGGCCAGCGGCGGCGGATCTCCAGCGCCGCCCGGAGCCCGTCATCGGTGTTGGTGGGCGGCATGCGGACGTCGGTGACGACGACGTCGGGGCGGTGCTGCTCGACGGCGGCGACGAGCCGGTCGGCGTCCGCGACGGCGGCGACCACCTGGTGTCCCTCGTCGGTGAGGAGGCGGACCAGCCCTTCGCGGAGCAGGGTGGAGTCTTCGGCCAGGGCTACGCGCACGGCAGCTCGGCCCGGATCGTCGTCGGGCCGCCGGCCGGGCTGTGCAGTTCGAACCGCCCGTCCAGCGCGGTGACGCGGCGGGCGAGCCCCTGCAGGCCGCTGCCGTGCGGGTCGGCGCCGCCGATGCCGTCGTCGCACACCCGTATCTCGACTCCTGCGTCCCGCGCCTCGATCCCGATGGTGATCATGGTAGCTCCCGCGTGTTTGGTGCTGTTGGTGATCGCTTCGCAGGCGACGAAGTAGAGCACGGTCTCGATCGGCCGGGCCGGCCGGACGGGCACGTCGTAGCTGATCTTCACGGGGATCGCCGACCGCTGCGCCACCATGTTCAGCACCTCGTCCAGGGTGGTGTGCTCGAGCGCCGCCGGATAGACCCGCCAGGCCACGTCCCGCAGCTCCTCGATGGCGCGCTGGGTGTCCTCGTGCGCCTGCACGAGGAGGTCGCGGGCCCGGTCGGGGTCGCGGCTGCGACGTGCCCGTCCGAGCAGCATGCCGAGTGCCACGAGGTGTTGCTGCAGCCCGTCGTGGAGGTCGCGTTCGATGCGCTGACGTTCCGCGTCGACCGCGGCCAGCACGCCGGCCCGGCTGACGGTGAGTTCGGTGATGCGCAGTTGCAACGCCTCGCGGCTGTGGGATTCGAGCAGCCGGCGGGCCAGCCACCGGTCCAGCGCCGCCACGCTGGCCGCCGCCTGCAGGTTCAGCAGCAGCAGGGCCGCTCCGATGAACCCCTGGAGCAGGAAGTCGGCAGTGGACATGGTGCCCGCGACGAACGAGCCCACCACGATGGCGGCGAGCGCGACACCGACCGCGAACAGGCCGGCGGTGAGCAGGCCGAGCGCCGCCGGCAGCAGACGAGCAGCCAGGTAGCCGAGTACGCGTGGTCCGTTCGCCCGGAGTGGTGGTGGCGGTGGATCGGAGGCGGCGACCGCGAGGCGGTGCCGCTCCCACTCGGTGACGCGCCGGGCGTACCGGAGGATGGTGGCGCCGAGACGGCGCCGGGCCGCGGGCACCGGTGCCACCGCGACCGCGGCCAGCCCGGCGAGGAGCAGGAACAGCACCTCGGCCGCGGCGGTGAGGACGCCGAGCGCCACGCCCACCAGCGGGCGGCTCCACCGGACCACGGCGCCGACGCCACCGTGCACTGCGTGCCCTGCCACCACGCCGTCCCTCCCAGCTTGCGACGCCCCGGATCCCGGTCGTCCCGGCGACCGCGGCCGCCCACCGACCCTCTCGCTACCGGTTACCGGGAGCCATGACGACCCGCTTCCGACCGTCGGGGGGTGCCGTACAGGGTGCCTCGGACGGCCTGGGCCGGGCGATCCGCCCCGCGCTCCCCGTGTGATCCGACACGTGCGTCCGACCCGTACGGCTCGGGCGTGCCAGGTGCCTGCTCGTCGTCAGCCGCCGAACGTCTCCGCCGTAGCCCGATCAGGCGCGACACCACGAAGAACGCCACGACGAGCGCGCAGACCACGATGATCACGTTCTGGAACGTCCCGACGTACGGCTCGACGGCACGCCAGTTCTCCCCGAGCACATAACCGGCCATGACGAAGACGGTGTTCCAGACCAGGCTGCCCAACGTCGTGTAGAGCAGGAACGTGCCGAACGGCATCCGCTCCACACCGGCCGGAATCGAGATCAGGCTTCGGAAGATCGGAATCATCCGCCCGAGGAAGACGGTCTTCACCCCGTGCCGGGCGAACCACGCCTCCGTCCGGTCGAGGTCACTCAGCTTGATCAGCGGCAGCCGCGCCGCGATCGCGCGCACCCGGTCCCGTCCGAGCGCCACGCCGACGGCGTACAGCGCCACTGCGCCCACCACCGAGCCGATCGTGGTCCAGACGATGGCGGCGAACAGGTTCATCCTGCCCTGACTGGCGGTGAAGCCCGCCAGCGGCAGGATCACCTCGCTGGGGATCGGCGGGAACAGGTTCTCCAACGCGACCGCCAGCCCGGCCCCGGGCGCGCCGAGCCGTTCCACCAGGTCGGTCACCAACCCGACCAGGCCGCCCGACGGCGGATCAGCCTCCTGAGCCAAGGAGCCGGCATGTGTCGCCGCGTTCCACAAAAAGATCATGCCCATGACGCTAGGAACTCGCCGCGGCCCGGACCATGGGGTCGACCGCCGACTCCGGACGGTCGACCCCAGCAGGCAGGGTGGGGAAAACCGCACCCGGTTGGACTTGCATTCACTGCGCCACGCCGGAGGTGCGACGGTGCGGGCTACACGTCCGAGTCGATCGGCCGCGGTGCCCGTGCGGCCGCGGTGATCCGTTCCAGCGCCGCCGCGTGGGCCAGAAACGCTTTCCGGCCGTGTGGGGTGAGCCGCGCCAGGGTGCGCCGCCCGCCCGTCCCCGGCTGTTTGCGTACCTCGATGTAGCCGTGCGCCGCGAGCGCGGACAGGTGCTTGGACAGGGCCGAGTCGCTTGTGCCGATCGCGTCCCGGAGGAAGCCGAACTCGGTCCAGCTCGCGGGCGCCAGCAGCGCGACGATCGTCAACCGCGCGGGGACGTGCAGGAACTCGTCAAAATCGCTGTCCATCAGCTCTGCCGGTGCGCCCGCTGTGCCAGCGCCTCGGCGCCCCGGCAGACCGGACCGGCCAGCACCAGGCAGGCCGCCGCCCCGATCCCGGCCGCGACCAGGTGCGGGGTCGGCATCCCGACCGCCCGGGCGGCCGACGCCAGGCCCTGGAGCACCGCGGTGAGGGCGATCCCGGCCGCGACCCCTCCGAGCAGCTCGCCGGAACTGGGCTGCCGGAGGACCGGCGCCCGGCGCACATGGACGAACGCCAGCAACGCCAGCAGCGCGACCACCGGGAACAGCATCGCGCCGTTCCAAGGATTGGGCAGGTCGAACGAGGCGTACGAGAGGAGCACGACCGACGCCAGGACGGCCAGGTGGAAGGGGGAGGAGCTGTGCCGCACCTCCGCGGCGCGGGACTGCTCATGCCGCTTCCGGATGTCGTCGAGCGCCGCTTGGGCGTCGTCAGGAGTCATCAATCTTCCGCCTCTCCCAGGAGCCGCACTTTCCTTTGAGGAAAGTACGCGGTTCTTTCCTGTGAGGCAAGTACCCGGGGCGTGCTCGACCGGTCGGGCAGGCATGCTCCGAGGCGCGGGCCGCCGGGTGGGCACTCGACCGGGCTCATCCGCCCGGCGTACCGTCCCGTAGTCGGCAGTTCGATCTTGGATCGAACTCGCGCTCTCCGAAGACGCGCTCCGGCCGGTGGCTCAACAGAGGTGGGAAGGCGGGTCGGGCGGATGGACACGGTACGGGCGGCGTTCCGCGACGAGTGCGCACGGCTGGAAGGGGTGCTGCACGACCTCGACGCGGCGGACCTGGACCGGCCCACGCCCTGCCCGCCCTGGGCGGTGCGGGACCTGCTCGCCCACGTGCGCACCGGCGCCGGGCGGCTGGCCGGCATGCTCGCCGCGCCGGCTCCCGAGCGCGCCGAGGTGGACGCCGCCGGCTACTTCGGGGCGGCCAAGTTCGCGCCCGAGGTCGACCGGGACCGGATCGACGGCGCCCGGCAGGAGGCGCGGAAGCTGCCCGGCGTACCCGAGGTGGCGGAGGGCTTCGCGCAGGCCTGGCGGGCCGCCGACGCGGCGGTGGCCGCCGCGCCGCCGGGGCGGCTGGTGCGCACCCGGCACGGCGACGCGATGGCGCTGGGCGAGTTCCTGCGTACCCGGGTGGTGGAGGTCGCGGTGCACGGCCTGGACCTGGCCGACGCGCTGGACCGGCAGCCCTGGCTGACCCCGGCCGCGGCGGCGGTGGTGGCCGACCTGCTGGCCGGCGGACCCGTCCCCGACGGGCTCGGCTGGGACGCGCTCACCCTGGTGCGCAAGGCCACCGGCCGGGTGCCGCTGACCGACGCGGAGCGGGCGGAGCTGGCCCGGACCGGCTTCCGCTGGCTCTCCTTCGGCGCCTGACCGGCGGCGATCAGGCGCCGGCGGCCGGCGCGGTGGTGCGGCGCAGGTAATCCAGGACGACCGGGTCGAGCCGGCCGGGGACGATGCGCTCCTCCAGGTTCTCGACGCCGGCCCAGGCGTCGAGCGCCTCCTCGAGCCCGGCGGCGCCGACCGGGTGGCCGGCGGCGGCCAGCAGCGCCGCGACCTCGTCGGCGACCGGGCCGGTGAGATCGAGCAGGGTGGCCGGGTCGGGCTTGCCGAAGAGCAGGGTGTGGATGTCGAGCAGGCGCCCCAGCTCGCCGACCGGGTCGCGGTGGTCGTCGACCCGCAGGTCGACCAGCTCGTCGCCGGTGCCGGCGTAGCCGCCGTGCCGCCGTACGACGAACAGGGCGGCGCTCTGCCGGCCCCGCCGGTCGCCGCCGGCGCGGTCACCGGCGGCCAGGGCGGCCAGCAGCCGCTGCGGGAACGGCAGGGCGGCCCCGCCGAGCCAGGTGTCCCGGAGCGCGTCGATGACCTCCGGGCCGGCCAGGATGTTGCCCTGTGCCGCCCAGCCGTCGCCGGCCTGGCCGCCCGCCCACGGGTGGCAGCGCGGCCCGGTCCAGGTCGCGCCGTCGCCGGTCATCCCGACCACGCCGAGCTGCCGGTCGTCGCGGCCCGGATCGGCGGCGATCAGGCCGGCCACCACGTCGGCCGCGGGCACGCCGGTGCGCAGCATCGTGAGCCCCTGCGCGCGGTAGGCCAGGTTGGCGTGGGCCTGGCTGGCGAGCGCGCCGACCTCCGCCTCGGCGGCCGGCACGAGCGCCCCGGCGGCGAGGAACTTGCTGGCCACGGCGATGCCGTGCACGAGGCCGTCGGCGGAGCGGGCGACGATCGAGAAGGTCACCCGCGGATGTTAGCGCCGGGTCGGGGGCGCGGGCGGCCCCGACGGGGGTCGTGGTCAGAACGGCGGGGCGGCCTCCTCGGGCGGGTGGCCCCAGGCGCGGCGGGCGTCGGCGATCGCCACGGCGAGCAGCACCAGCGGGGCGGCGATCGCCGCGGCCAACGGCGTGGCGACGGCCGCGGTCAGGGACCCCACGGGCTTGAGCACCGGCATGAGCAGCACCAGGACGAGGACGGCCACCCATCGCGACGGGGACACCCGGCCGAACACCTCGTACTCGAAGCGCGCCCGCCCGAGCAGGAAGACCGCCGGGCCGCCGAGGATCGTGGCGACCCAGCCGACCTGGTTGTGCCCGGTCGGGTGCTCGCTGACCAGCTCGTAGCCGATCGCGGTGGCCACCACGCCGATGATCATGATGAGGTGGGTGTCGGCGGCCGAGCGGCCGATGGTGGCCGGGTGCGCGGCCCGGGTCACGGCCTCGCCCAGGATCTGCCCGGCCCGCTGCACGTAGATCCGCCAGAACAGCACCGAGGTGAGCAGCGCGGCGGCGAAGGCGGCGGTGCGGGTGCCGCCGGTCGGGGTCCGGCTGTAGGCCAGCCCGGCGATGAGGATCGTCTCGCCGAGCGCGACGAGGAAGATCTGCTGGTACCGCTCGGCCAGGTGCTCCCCGTGGATGTCCCACCGGGAGACGGTCGACCGGCCCAGCCCGGGCACGGGCCAGCCGCACCGGTTCGCCAGATACTCGAGCAGGAGCGCGAGCGTCCAGAGCGTCACCCGGGGGTCGGTGGGCAGCACCGCGCCGGTCAGCCAGAGCACCCCGGTCACGCTGAAGGTGATCAGCATGCGCAGCTTCAGCCGGCGGTACACGAGCTGGCGCAGCACCATCAGCAGGATCGCGGGCCGGCTGACCTGCACCACCACGTACGCGACCGCGAACGGCAGCCCGGTGCTGGTGAAGGCGCGGGGGATCGCCACCGCCATCACCATGCTGCCGACCAGCGCGATGACCACGATGACCTGGAGCCAGATGTGGTACGGGTCGTAGCGGCTGGTGGTCCAGGCGGTGCCCTGCCAGATCGCCCAGAGCGCGAGGAACAGCAGGAGGGTCTTGCCGCCGCCGGTCACCGCCGTCCAGGCGGTCTTGCCCCCTTCCAGCGCCAGGTCCTCGAAGGTGCGCGCGGAGATCCGGGTCAGCGCGAAGACGAACACGAGGTCGAAGAAGAGTTCCAGGAACGTTGCCCGGCTCGGCCCGTGCGCGGGGCGGAGGGCGGCCGGTTCGGGAGTCTTCACCGCGGCCTCCCGCCCTCGGACCACCCCACCTGGCGTTCGTAACACTCTTTTCCGTGCCGGGTGCGGCGGATCAGGCATATCGCCTCTCCTGCTCGGCGAGTCCGGCGCCGCGCCGGGCGGGGAGCCGCCGGTCGGGATCTTGCCCCCGGCGACGGCGACCGGGCACGATCGACCGGTGACGAATCGATGGGGCATGACCGTGCCGCTGGCCGGCGTCACGCTCGCCGACCACGCCGCGGTCTACGCGGCGCTCGACCGGGCCGGCTTCACCGACGTCTGGTCGTCGGAGGTCGCCGGGGCCGACGCCTTCACCCCGCTGGCGCTCGCCGCCGCCTGGCAACCGCGGCTGCGCCTCGGCACCGCGATCACCCCGGTCTTCACCCGGGGCCCCGGGCTGCTCGCCATGAGCGCCGCCGCGCTCGCCGAGGCCGCGCCGGGCCGCTTCGCGCTGGGCATCGGCGCCTCGTCACCGGTGCTCGTGCGGGACTGGAACGCGGTGCGCTTCGACGAGCCGTTCCAACGGACCCGGGACGTGCTGCGCTTCCTGCGCGCCGCGCTGCGCGGAGAGACCGTCGACGAGGTCTACGACACCTTCACCGTCCGGCGGTTCACGCTGGAACGCCCGCCGGCCGTGCCGCCGCCGGTGCTGCTGGCCGCCCTGCGCCCCGGCATGCTGCGGCTCGCCGCCGCCGAGGCCGACGGGGCGATCCTCAACTGGCTGGCCGCCGACGACGTGCCGACCGTCCTGGCCGAGCTGGGCGAGCGCCGCCCCGGCTTCGAGGTCGCCGCCCGGATCTTCGTCTGCCCCACCGAGGACGCCGCGTACGCCCGCGCCCTGGGCCGCCGGCTGATCACCGGCTACCTCACCGTGCCGGCGTACGCGGCCTTCCACCGCTGGCTGGGGCGACAGGACAGCCTGGGCCCGATGTGGGAGGCGTGGGCGGCCGGCGACCGGCGGGGCGCCTCGGCGGCGGTGCCCGACGAGGTGGTCGACGCGCTGATCCTGCACGGCCCGCCCGAGGAGTGCGCCGCCCGGGCCCGCCGGTACGCCGACCACGGCGTCGACGTGCCCGTGCTGGCGCTGCTGCCCACCCCGGAGCTGACCGCCGGGGGCGCGGCGGCCTGGACCGGGCTGATCCCACGGCTCGGCGTGACCGGCGGGGAGGCGGGCTGAGATGAACCTGACCGATCGGGTGGCCGTGATCACCGGCGGCACGGGCGGCATCGGAGCGGCGCTCGGCCGCCGGTTCGCCGCCGAGGGCGCCGCCGCCGTCGTCCTGGCCGATCTGGACGCCGAGGCGGC
Organism: Micromonospora sp. NPDC004551; assembly: GCF_040609975.1. NCBI lineage: Bacteria > Bacillati > Actinomycetota > Actinomycetes > Micromonosporales > Micromonosporaceae > Micromonospora > Micromonospora sp. NPDC004551. Next base: position 147,347 of record NZ_JBEXLM010000004.1, read on the forward strand.
GCGCGCGGTGGCCGGGGGCATCGGCCCGGTGGCGCACGGCGTCGCGCTCGACGTCACCGACGAGGCGCAGGTGCGGGCGCTGGTCGACGAGACCGAGCGCCGCTACGGGCGCATCGACCTGTTCTGCGCCAACGCCGGGGTGGCCACCGGCGGGGGAGTGGAGGCGCCCGACGCCGACTGGGAGCGGGCCTGGCGGGTCAACGTGCTGGGACATGTGCACAGCGCCCGGGCGGCGCTGCCGGCGATGCTCCGCCGCGGCCAGGGCTACCTGCTGTTCACCTGCTCCGCGGCGGGCGTGCTGACCGCGGTGGGCGACGCCCCGTACACGGCGACGAAGCACGCGGCGGTCGGCCTCGCCGAGTGGCTGGCCATCACCTACCGGGACGCCGGCGTCCGGGTCAGCGCGCTCTGCCCGCAGGGCGTCGACACCCCGATGCTCGCCGGCGGACTGGCCGAGGGGCACCTGGGCGCCCGGGTGATCGCCGCCTCCGGCGCGGTGCTCACCCCCGACCAGGTGGCCGACGCCACCATCGCCGGGCTGGCCGAGGAACGGTTCCTCATCCTGCCGCACCCGGAGGTCGCCGCCTACGCCCGCCGCCGGGCCGAGGACCCCGACGGCTGGCAGGCCGGGCTGCGCAAACTCGTGCGCAAGCTGCGCGCCGCGGATCGGTAGTGTCGCCGACGTGATCGCCGCCCGGGCCGACTGGATCTTTGCCATCCTGACCTCGGGTGCGCGGCGACGGCCCCGGTCTCCACTCCCGCTCCGCTACGCGGGCATGCCCTAGCATGCGGATGTGCCGGTACGCCGAGACCATCTACAAGGTCCACTACGTGTGTGTGCCGTGCCGTCGCAGTCACAAGTACGCCTGGGATGGCGCGACGCACCCCTGTACCTCATGCCGACAGCCGATGATCTTCGCGGGGCACGACTTCGCGGCGCCGCGAAGGCGGAACGACTCCGGGTGGGCCGCGGTTGCGGCTGTCCTCGGGGCGGGTCTGCGCTACGAGGGTTTCGAGATGTGCGGATGTTCACGGGAGCCGAAGTTCCGGCCACGGACGCGCGCCCAGGTCCGGATGCGGCGGCGGGCCGCCGGCCGCCTCGGGTTGTCAGAGGCTGACGCACTCGCTGCTCGGGATCCCTACGACCTGGCTTGACATCAGGGTGTTCGCCCGAGTGGGAAGCCGCCAGGACCGTTCATCGGTCAGCGGCGCCAGCGCAGTGGGCCGGGATGGACGGTCCACAGGAGGCGACGCCAGCGGGAGCGGGTGGCCCGCAGGGCGGTGACGTAGACGGTGGCGAGGGCCGCCGCCCGGTGGGCCTGCGCCGGCGTGGCCGTGCCGGGGGCGAACGCCACCTGGTTGAGCATCGCGGCCAGCTCGTCCACCTCACCATCCACCGAGACCTGCCCGGTCTGCGCCTCGGCGAGGGTGCGCCGGGCGAACGCGGCGACCTCCGCCGCCGCGAGATCCGTGCCGGCCGCGTGCCCGGCGAGCCGTAGCGCGTCGGTCAACTCCCGCCAGGCGCCCGCGATCCGGCCGCCGGGGTCACCGTCGGCCAACCGGCGGCGGGTCAACCTGCGGCGCAGCGTCGCCAGGGTCAGCAGCAGCGCCCCGACCAGCAGCACCAGGGCCCCGACGCCCCCGCCGACGAGCACCGGCGTACCCGGCCCACCCTGGCCGTCGCGCCCGGCCGGGCCGGCCGCCGCCGGTGGTGTGGCCGTGGGCTCCACGGTCGGCGCGGGCACCTCCGACGGGGGCGGGTCCTCCGGCTTCGGCCGGAAGTCCTCTTCGACCGGGCGCGGTTCCTCGTCCGGGCGTGGCATCGGGTCGAACGGCACCCAGCCGACGCCGTCGAACAGCACCTCCGGCCAGGCGTACGCGTCCGCGGCCCGGACCGGGCCGTCCGCCTTCGGCTCGAAACCGACCACCACCCGGGTGGGCAGCCCGGCCAGCCGGCCCAGCACTGCGAACGATGCCGCGAACTGCTCCGAGGTGCCGCGCTGCCCGCCGCCGTTGCGCGGCCCGAAGAGGAAGAACGCCAGGTTCGGGTACGCGTGCCCGCTCGGCGCGTCCGCGGTCACCCGGTAGTGCTCGGCCAGGAAGTCCGCGATCGCGGTGGCCCGGGCGTACGGGGCGCCGTTCTCCTCCGCGAGCTGGGTGGCCAGCCGGCGCACCTGCTCCGGCGCGCCGTCGGGCACCCGGAGCACCCGGGCCACCGCGTCGCCGGCCGGCACGTTCGCCGTGCTGAGCAGGTTGACGTCCGGCTGCTCCCGGACCGAGGCGACCGTGTACCGCAGCCCCGGCGCCAGCCCCTCCGGCCGGATCAGCGTCCCGGTCGCCGGGTCGTACGCCACCCGCGCGCCGGTCACCTCGCGCGGCGTCGGCACCGCGGGCAGCAGCCGCCCGGTCAGGTCCGCCACGGTGATCTCCTGGCGGACCGGCTCCGTGGCGGTGCCCGGCACGGGATCGGTGGCCGGCAGGATCCGCCCGGCGTTGCGGTAGGTCGCGCCCACCCGCCAGGTCACCCCGTCGTAGTCGCTGAGCACCGCCAGGCGGATCCGCGGCGCCTCCGCCGCGCCGCCCTCGGTGCGCACGTCGAGCAGCTTCTGGTCCGGGTTCAGCGCCCACCCGGAGATCCGGATCAGCGGGTTCTCGTCCAGCGACTCCACCTGCGGCGGCTCGACGTAGCGGCGCGGGTCGACCGGCCGGTCGTCGACCTGACCGGCCACCACCGGGGCGAGCAGCGCAGCGAGGGCCACCACCACGGCCACGCCGGCCCCCCCGGCCGCGAGCAGCCGCAGGCGCACGGCCGCGCGCACCGCCGGGGCCAGACCGGCCACCGGGTCGGCGCCGGCCGGACCGGGTCGCCCGCCGGGCACCGCCAGGCCGACCGCGGCGACCGCCGCGAACAGCACCGTCGGCCCGACCGCCGGGTCCGCGTTCGGCCCGACCACGTAGAGCACGCCGCCGTAGAGCAGCACCGGCGGCAGGTAGCCGAGCAGCACCCGGCCGGCCCGCAGCGCCACCTCGGCGGCGGCCAGCCCGGCCAGCCAGGCGGCCACCACCGGCACGAGCACGGTGTCCGGCGCGGGCTCCACCGGGATCATCGCGGTGAGCAACCGGGGGATCGCGTTGCGGGCGGCGTCCGCCGCCACCTCGCCGAGACCGCCGGGCAGCGCCGCATGAGCGGCCGCGAGCCGCAGCGACAGCAGCGCCCAGCCGGCCAGGGCCGCCACCGACAGCGGCGCCACCAGCCAGGACGGCAGCCGCCGGGCGGCCACGCTGACCAGCACCGAGCCGACCGCCGCGCCGGCCGTGAGGCGGGCCAGCAGCGGATCCGCGTAGACCCGGCCGAGCACCACGCCGGCCAGGGCGATCATGACGATCAGCGCCAGCGGCACCGGCACGGCCCGCAGCACCCGCGCCACGACACCCGGACCGCCGCCGGCCGGCGCGGCGGGCACGTCGACCGCCCTGCGCGGCGGCGTCACGGTCACCACCGGCGGATCCCGTCCCACTCGGCGGCGAACCCGGCGCCGTCGGCCGCGTCCACCATCACCAGGCCCGCCGCGCCGGCCGCCGTCGGCTCCGCCGCCCCGAACATCCCGACCACCACCGACGGGTACGCGCGGCGCAGCGCGCCGACGTGCCCCAGGTCGCCGCGGGCGCCCGGCCCGGTGAGGTAGACCAGCGTGTCGCCGAGCCGGTCCTGCCGCAGCCGGGTCAGCGCGGCGCGCAGGACATCCTCCCCGCCGCCGGCCAGCTCCGCCGCGGCCAGCCGGTCCAGCGGCCCCCGCGGCGGCTCCAGCCCGGCGCGTCCGCCGCCGCCCGACGGCCCGCGGTCGCCGTCCGGGTCCTCGGCGGGTGGGGCGACCAGCAGCAGGCTCACCGGCAGGTCCTCCCGGGTCGCGGCGGCCACCACCGACGCCGCCGCCTCGCACGCCGACTCGAACGACTCGGCCACCCCGCCGGCCCGGTCCGGGTGGGCGGCCGCCCGGTTGTCCAGCACCACCACGAGCCGGGGCAGGCTCGTGTCCACGTTCTCCCGCACCATCAGCTCGCCCACCCGGGCGCTGGTGCGCCAGTGCACGCGGCGCAGCTCGTCCCCGACCACGTACTCGCGCAGCGAGTCGAAGGTGATCGAGCCGTGCGGCACGCTGTCGGTGCGCCCGTCCAGGCTCCGGCCGGCGCCCGTCGGCACCGCCGACAGCGGGTGGATGCGCGGGTGCACCCACACCGGCACCGGCTCCCCGTACGCGCGGGCCAGCGCCACCAGACCCAGCGGGTCGCGCCGGGTCACCCGCAGCGGCCCGACCGGCACCACGCCCCGGCGCCGGGTCGGCACCGGGTAGCGCACCTCGGTGTCGCGGCCGGGGCGCAGCCGCAGCAGCGGCACCGGCACGAGCCGCCCGCCGCACCGGTCCTCGGCCACCAGGTTCGCCGCCCGCAGCCGCCCGGTGTTGCGCACGGTCAGCACCATGGCCGCCGGCTCACCCCGGGCCACCCGGTCCGGGTCGGCCACCCGCTCGACCGTCAGCCGCGGCCGCCAGGCGGCCGTGACCAGCGCATACCCGACCGCGACGCCGGCCGCCGCGCCCAGCACGGTCAGCTCCGGGTACGCGTACCGGAAGCCCACGCCGAGCAGCACGACGGCGGCCACCAGCAGCCCGACACCCCGGGCGGTGATCCCCACCGCTCAGCCGTGGACCGCGGCGGGCTGCCCCGACGGCAGCGGCACCGGCACCGAGGCGACCGCCTGACGCAGCACGTCGGCCGCGGTCACCCCGCGCACCTGCGCGTCCGGGGTGAGCAGCAGCCGGTGCGCGAAGACCGGCTCGACCAGCGTTTTCAGATCCTCCGGCATGATCCAGCCCCGGCCGTCGATCAGCGCGTACGCGCACGCCGCCCGGGTCACCGCGATCACGCCCCGGGGGCTGACCCCGACCCGCACCTGCGGGTGGGTGCGGGTCGCCGCGGCCAGCCGCACCGCGTACGTGTAGAGCGGCTCGGCGATGTGCACCCGCCGGGCCATCTTCACCATCTCCCCGACCGTGGCCGTGTCGGTGACCGCGGTGAGCGAGTCGGGGGAGCGGAGCGTGGCGCCGCGCAGCACCTCCACCTCGACCGCCTCGTCGGGATAGCCGACGGAGAGCTTCACCAGGAACCGGTCGAGCTGGGCCTCGGGCAGCCGGTAGGTGCCGTCCATCTCCACCGGGTTCTGCGTCGCCACCACGAGGAACGGCTGCGGCACCGGATGGCGTACGCCGTCCACGGTGACCGTGCGCTCCTCCATCACCTCCAGCAGCGCCGACTGCGTCTTCGGCGACGCCCGGTTGATCTCGTCGGCGATCACGATGTTCGCGAACACCGGCCCCGGGTGGAACTCGAAGCCCCGGGTGGCCTGGTTGAAGATGGTCACCCCGGACACGTCCGAGGGGAGCAGGTCCGGGGTGAACTGGATGCGCCGCCACTGCCCCTGCACGGTCGCCGCGACCGCCCGGGCCAGGGTCGTCTTGCCCACCCCGGGCACGTCCTCCAGCAGCACGTGCCCCTGCGCGAACAGGGCGGTCAGCGCCAGCCGGACCACCTGCGGCTTGCCCAGCACGACCGCGTTGACGTTCTCGGCCAGCCGGGCGGCCAGGGCGGCGAAGCCCTGCACCTCCGGCTGGGTGAGCGGTTCGTGGGTGTTCACGGGCGCGGGTGCTCCTCGGTGCGGCGCGGTCAGCAGTTCGGCAGGAGGTTGATGTTGTCGCCACCCTCCAGGTTCAGCCAGGCCCACGGGATGTAGTTCTTGCCCGAGTACTCGACCTGCACCCACCAGGTGCTCTGCTTCTGGTTGTTGTAGATCCAGGCGTCGACGTTGTCGCCCTGCTTCTTGCAGTACGCCTTCAGCCGGGTGCCGGGCTTCGCCCAACCCACCTGCTTGGAGTTGAGCTGCTGCGTCACCGAGAAGATCTCATTGCCGTTGCGGCCGTCGACCTCCGCGTCGCAGTACGTGCGCTGGTCGCCGCTCGGGCCGTTGTTGCAGGTGGCGATGCCGTAGAGCGCGTCGGTGCTCTGCGCCCGGGTCGCGGTGCCCTTGCCAGCCGCGTTGCTCGCCGTCACCGTCACCGTATACGCCGTGCCCGGCGTCAGGCCGGTCACCCGCAGGCTTGAGCAGCTCCCGCTGGCCGTCTGGCCGCCGGTGGCGGCCGAGCAGGTCGCCCGCCCACCGCCCGCGTCGACGGTGAAGTTCACCGTCACCGAGGTGGCGTCGGCCGACGAGCCGGTCACTGTGACCTGCGGCGCGGCCACCGTGCGGGCCGTGGCGCTGGCCGCGGCGCCCGGACCGGCCTCGTTGACCGCCTTCACCTTGACCGTGACGTTCTGCCCGTCGCCGAGCCCGCCGATCGTGGTTCGCACGTCGGTCACCTCGGTGGTCTTCCCGGCGGCCTCCACCACGTACTTCGTCACGGGCCGGCCGTTCTCCACCGCCGGCGCCCACTGCACCGCGATCGTGCCCGGCTGGTCGGCCACCGTGGACGCCTGCAACTCGGTCGGCGCGGCCGGGGCGGTGAACGGCACCACCGTGTTGCTCACCGGCGACGCCTTCGACCCGGCGCCCTTGTCGCTCACCGCGATCACAGTGAAGGCGTACTGCGTCCCGTACTCCAGTTGGCCGGCGGGGATGACCAGCTCGGTCTTGGCCGAGTCGCCGGCCGGGGCGGTCGAGCCGGCCGAGCTGGCGGTCACCGCGTACTTCGTGACGGTGTTGCCCTGGCCGTTGGCGGCCGGCCACTTCACCAGCACCGTGCCGTCCGGCCGGGCCTCGGCCGTCACACTGGCCGGCGGGTCCGGCACGGCGGCGGTCGGCGTGACCGGGTTGCTCCGGCGAGCCGGCCCGTCGCCCTTGGCGTTCACCGCGTGCACCTCGAACGTGTACGTCTCACCGTTGGTCAGCCCGGTGATCTCCAGGGCGCGCTGGTTCGCGCCCACCTCGTGGCGCTGGCCGGCACCTTCCACCACGTACCGGGTGATCTCGGCGCCGTTGGACGCGGCCGCCTGCCAGCTCACCCGCGCCGACGCGTTCCCCGCGGCTGCCGTCACCGCGCGCGGCGCACCGGGCTTGCCCACCTTCGGCTTCTTCGGCGGGGGCGGCGGCGGGGCGACCGGCGGCGGGTCGCCGCCGAGCACGTCGTTGGCGTACTTGTTGACCTCGCGGACCTGGTTCTTGTCGTCCACGACCTGCGCGGTGGAGGAGTTGGGCGGGTTGATGAAGAGGTGGTTCTCGCGGACCTCCAGCTCCATCGGCCCGGGCCGGCCGGTGCCCTTGATGGTGTCGACGAGCTGCCCGTTCGCGTCGAAGGCGTAGACCGTGCCGGTGGTCTCGTCGGCGCAGTAGAAGCGGCCCGCCCAGGCCACCGCCGGGCTGAGCTCCCCGCCCGCGCCGGGCACCGTGAACCGCTGCACCTCGGCGGCGTCGCGGACCACGTGCACCTTCCGCTCACCGCTCACCGTGACCGGCACCTGCGGACCGGTGGTGCGCGTCGGCAGGCTGCCCGGTGCCGTCATCGTCAGGTCGGCCCGCTGGGTCCGGCCGGCCTGCACCGTGACCAGCGAGGCGGAGGTGCGGTCGAGCACCGCGACTCCGTCGTCCAGCGTGGACACCACCAGCTCGTGGGCCGGCTCGGCCACCTCGTACGTCTCCACCCGCTTCGGGCTGAGCCCGGCGGGCGGCGCGTCACCCGGGGTGGCGGGCAGTTCGGCGGCCGTGACCGCGGAAACGGTGCCCTCGCTCGGCACCGCGATCCACAGCTTGCCGGTGCCGTCGAACGCCCCGCCGGTGATGCCCGGCGGGTAGCGCACCGGCTCGCCCACCGGGGTCAGCGACCGCGGGTCGAGCTGCCGGACGATGCCCTGTACCGCGTCGACGACGAACGCCGAGTCCTCGTGCAGCGCGACGCTCACCCCGAGGCCCGGCGCGGTCGGCGTCCGCGCCGTGATCTGGAGGGTGGCCAGATCCAGCGAGCTGACCTGGCCGGTGTTCAGGTCCCGCAGGATCAGCAGCCGGTCGGTCTGGGCGACCTGCATCTGGTGCCGGCGCCCGCCGGGCACCTCCATCCGCGTGTCCACCCGGGCGGTGACCCCGTTGACCCGGGCCAGCTCGCTGCGGCTGGTGCTCCACAACCAGGACGAGGCGTCGTAGTTGGCCACCGCGTTGTCCGCGGCGCCCAGCCCGAGCACGGTCAACCCCATCGCCGCCAGCAGCGCGGCCACGGTGCCGATGGTTACCAGCCCGCCCCGCATCCGGGACCGGCGGCGGTCAGTCTCCGGCCCGGTGCTCGTGACGCTCTCGATGGTGGTCACTGGCGGATGCCTCCCCGCGTCGGTGGGGGAGGGCGGCGCGCGGTCGACCCTCCCCAGAGCCGGGAGCCATCATAGGGGCCGGCCCCGACCGGTGAAACCCGCACCGTCCCCCTGTGGACACCGAGCGTGGCGTGGCCACCGGTCAGTTGGGCGTCGTGCCACCCTCCCGGTCGGTGCAGACCTGACCGGAGGTGGCGTAGGTGTCCGTCGAGTAGACGGCCAGCACCGTGAAGCAGTAGTCCAGCTTCGGACTCAGCCCGTTCACCGTGTAGCGGGTCTGCCCGGCGTCCACCGTGGCCATCACCCCCAACTTCTGCCCGGCCCGCCCGCCGGCCACCACGAACGGCACCCCGCCGCCCGTCGGGTCGGTCCAGGTGACCGTGATCGTGGTGGTGTCGTCCTGCAACCGCAGCTCACCCGGCGGCGGACCGCTCGCCTTCGGCTTCGCCGCCGTCGGCGCCGGTGCAGGCGGCGGCGCCGGGTCGCGGTTGAGCAGCACCGCGCCCACACCGACGACGGCCGCCACCACGACCACCACGGCGCCCGCCACCACCGCCACCACCGTCCGGTTACGGCCGCGCGGCTCCGGCTCCTCCGCCACCGGGTACGCGGCCGGCTGGTGGAACGCTGGCGGCACCGCCGGCCAGGCCCCCTGGCTCGGGTACGGCTTCGGGTCCGGCTGCGTCGACTCGGGGAAGTCCAGCAACCCGTCGTAGACCGGCAGCCGCCGGGGCGCCTCGTCCCCGCTCTCCGGAGCGGAGTCCGGGCCGGGGCCGACAGAGCTCTCCGGCGCGGGGCCCGGGCCGGGCTCGACCGCGTCGGGCTCCTCCATGACCGGCTCGGGACGAGGGTCGCCGGGCCGGTCGAGGGCCTGCGGCGGGGCGGCGCTGCTCCACGGCGGCGCGGTCATTCCCCACGGCGGCACGGGAGAGGCGCTGACCGGGGCGGCAGCGGGCGGCCCGCTCATGGGAGAACCGGGCGGACCGCTGACCGGATATCCAGGCGGCCCGCTCACCGGATAACCAGGTGGGCTGCTGACCGGATGACCGGGTGGGCTGCCGACCGGATGGCGGGGCGGTGGGGGAACGCTTGCCGGCGGCCCGCTGGCAGGCGGCGCGCTGAACAAAGGGCTGCTGGCGGGTGGCGCGCTGAATGGCGGGGCGCTGGCGGGTGGGGTGGCGAAGGGCGTTCCCGTGCCTGCTCCGGCGCTGGCTGGCGGAGCATTGATTGGCGGGGGCGGAAGCGGCGCGGCGTTGCCCTGCGGGAGCGACGGCGGACCACTGAACGGCGGCGGCAGAGGCGCCCCGCTGGCGGGCGGTGGTGGGAAGGGTGCGCCGCTGACGGGTGGTCCGCTGGTCGGCTGCGGTGAGAAGGGCCCACCGCTCGGCGGCGGCCCGCTCACTTGTGGCGCGGGCAGACGCCGACCCTCAACGGGCGCATCGCTGCTCGGCAAGCCGCGGGCACGCGTGTTGGCCGGCGGAGGCGGCGGAAAGCCACCGCTGACCGGCGCCACACCCGCCGACGGGTCCTGCATCGGCCGCGCATCGACGGCGGCTGCCTCCGCCGAGGACTGATCGTTCCGTGCGATGCCCCCCGACGGCGGCCCGCTCACCGGCGGGGCCGGCTGCCCGCCGACGAACGGCGCGGCGAACGCGGCTCCCGCGACGGGCGGCTCAGCGGGCGGACCGCTCACCGGAGGCCCGCTGAGGGGTGAGTTGCCTGCCGGGGGAGTGCTGACGGGCGAAGTACCCGCCGGGGGCGCGCTGACCGGCGAGTCGCCGAACGGTGGCGTGCTGGCGGGCGGGTTGCCTGTCTGCGGCGCGCTGACGGGCGGGCTGCTCTGCGGGGCGGTCGCATCCGGGGGCGGCGAGGCGGCGAGCCGCTCGGCCTCCTCCCGGAGCAGCGGGCCGATCTGCTGCACCTGGATGGTCGGCCTGTCCCACCCCGGCGCCGGGGCCGCAGGGGCCTGCTTCTGGTCGCCGCCTTCCGGCTGACCCGCTTCGGCGGCCGGTCGGACCGGCGGCCGGTGTGGCGGGGCGGCCGCCGCCGGCGGGGCTGCGGGCGGGGCCGAGGTAGGTGCCGAGATCGGCGGAGCCGATGCCGGCGGGGCGGAGACGGGGATGGCCGGTGGCGGTGGGAGGACGCCGGCCGCGGGCGGCGCGGAGGTCGGGGCCGGGTTCCTCGGAGCCGGCGGTATGGCCGCGGCGGGCGGAACCGCCGGTCCGGGAACGCCGGAGACCGGCGCGCCCGATGCCGTGCCGGGCGCAGGCGGCGTCGACACCGGCCGGGCGGGGAGCGGGATGACCGGCGCCGGCGGCAGGGGGACCGACGGCCCGCCAGCCTGCGGTGCGGCAGCGACCGGCGGCATCGGCACGGGCGGTACCGGCGCCCACGTGCCGTGCTGTGCCGCGCCCGGCGCGGGCGGCACCGGCGTCGGCGCGGCCTGCTGCGCCGTGCTCGGTGCAGGCGGCAGCGGCCCGACCGGCGGTGCCGGGCTGGATGCAGGCGGCGTCGGCACGCCGGGCGGCGCCGGGTTCGGCGCGGGTGGCAGCGGCGTCGGTGCGCCCGGGGGCGCCGAGTGAAGCGTGGGGGGCGTCGACCCGATCGGTGAGGCAGGGCGTGGTGCGGGCGGCACGACGGGCGGAGGCGGCGCCTGCGTGTGCGGCGCCGGAACCGGCGGGGCGGGCGGCGCCGAGCTGGGCGCGTGCGGCGCCAGGTGCGTTGTGGGCGGAACCGGCCCGGGCGTCGACGGGGCAGGGAACGAGGGCGGTGCCGGGACGAGCGGGGGCCGGGGAGCGACCGGTGTGACCCCGGGCGCCGGCGGCACGGCGGTGACCGGCGGTGGTGCCGGGACGGCCGGGGCCGGGCCGGAAACGGGCGGTGCGGGGAACCGGGTCGTCGCCTCCGTGGGGGTCGCCCAGCCACTCGACCCGCTGCCGCCTTGTGCACCCGGGCCGGACATCGGGGCCGGGGGAGCCGATGCCGGCGAGGGGACGACCGGGGGCGGCGGCAGCGGGGCCGAGCCGGGCGGGGCGTTGGTCGGCGCGGGCGGGACCGGCGGGGGCGGCGGCAGGTGCGTCGCCGGGCCTGGGGCCGGCGGTGACCAGGGGGCCGGTCGGGCCGGCCCCGGCGGCGGGGCCCACTGGGTGCCGGGCACGGGCGGGGCGGGAGCGGGCGCCGTGGGTGCGCCGGGCCGGGGCGGGGCGGGCTGCGGTGGGTATTGCTGCTGCATCGCCGGCAGTGACATGGTCGGCCCGGACAGGGCTCCGGGGTCGGGCTGGGCGCCGGCGGCAGCGGGGGGCGGGCCGGGCGGGACGGGAGCGGCGGCGGAGCCGCCGAGGTACTGGCGGGCTGCGCGTACCGCGGGGTGGTCCGGACCGAGCACGTCGGGGCCGGCGGTGGCCACGCGGGTGTAGTTGCGGCGGGCCTCGTGCCGGTTGCCGAGTTCCTCGGCCACGCCGGCGAGGTCGAAGCTGAGCGCGAGCATCAGCGGGTCGGCCTCGCCGCGGCGGCGCTCGCCGGCCGCGTAGGCCTCTTCGAGTACACGCCGGGCGGCGGCCGGGTCGTCGGCCTCGCGGTGCAGGCGGGCCAGCAGGTGGCCGGTGGCCAGTATGTCGGGGTGGTCCTCCCCGTACGCCGGTCGGGCCGCCGCGATCGTGTCGGCGAGCAGGCGGCGGGCGGTGGTCAGGTCACCCGCGGAACGGAGCGCGAGGGCCTGGTGTTGAGCGGCGGTCAGGGGGGAGGGGTGGGACACGTGAGCAATGCTGCCCGGAATCGCCGGTTCCTCGCTACCCACCCCCCAGGATCCGGTACGGGGCGGCGGAGCGGGCGGCCGTGGCGGTGCGCTGAGCTGCGGAAAGGCGGTGGGGTGGCGGCGATGTGCATGATCCACCTCGGCCGTGTACAGTAATGCCCCGTGCGGCCCACCGGGGCGGCCGAACCGGTGAGAAGATCACCTCGGTCGACAGGGTAGGCTGGACGAGCAGGTCCGGGTGGCGGAATGGCAGACGCGCTAGCTTGAGGTGCTAGTGCCCGTATAGGGCGTGGGGGTTCAAGTCCCCCCTCGGACACCAGTCTTCGTGCGGGATCACGGGAGCTCACCACCGCGGTGGCTCCCGATGAGGACTCCGCGTAGCACTCGTGCAGACATCGATGACCGGGTCTCTCGGCGTCTCACGCTGAGGCTGGGCGCCCGACTCCGGCGGTCGCCATGACGGCCGCCCGGCAACCGCCCCGCCGACGCCTCCATGAGCAGCTGATCGGCGCGGTCATCCCCACCCCGCTTCCTCGCCCGGCACCGCCCTCGGCTCCGATGCCGGAGCTGCCCGCGGCCCTACCACCTGCGCGGGAACCGGTCGACGACCTCGTCTTCGACGTGGCCCGCCCGGACGCCGACGGACGCGTGGCGGCCCGAGCGCTGCTGCGGGCGCTGCGCTGGCCGTCCGGTCACCGCCTCAACATCGACGCCACCGGCGGCCTTCTCCTGATCACCGCGGCACCCGGTGGGACGCACGTCGTGGGAGCCCGCGGAGGGCTACCCCTGCCCGCGGCGGCTCGGCAGATGTGCGGCATCACCTCGCACCAGGTGGTGCTGCTGGCCGCGGTCCCGGCGCGCGATCTGCTCGTCGTGCACCCCTCGAACACCATCACCCGGATCCTCGCCGACCTGCACGCCGCCGCCCTCGAAGGCCCTTCTCATGCGGGCTGATCCGTCACGCATCGTCACCGCCCGACAGATCCTGGCGTACCTCGGCCTCACCCCGGCCGACCTCGCCGCTCACCCCGACCCGTCGCCGCGTATGCCGATGCTCGCCGAGTACATACCTCGCGTCGAGGCTGCGGCCAGTCCGGGCACCCGCCGCACCTACGGCACCTACTGGAACCGGATGGTCGCCACGCTCGGCCACCTGCGGCTGGACGAGGTGGCCGCCAGCGACATCGAAGCCCTCATGCGGCAGGTTACCGCTACCGCCCGCCCCCGACGCACGGGTCGGCAGGGTCGCCATGCGGGGGAGCACGTCATCGCGGCCGCCCGCGCCGTCTACCGACGGGCCATCGCCGATGGCTACCTCACCGCCGCGGACAGCCCCGCACACCGGGTCACCGAGCCGCGCCGGCTACCCAACCCTCGCCGCGCCCTCACCCCCGGCGAGCTGCAGGACATCAACCTGGTAGCGCGTACCAGCGGCAACGACGTCATCCTCGACGCCCTGCTGCTGCGCCTGCACACCGAAACCGCCTGCCGACGCGGCGGCGCCCTCGCCCTACGCCTGGTCGACCTCGACACCCGCCACTGCCTGGTCCGCCTCACCGAGAAAGGCGGCACCCTACGCTGGCAACCCATCACCCCGACCCTCGCCGCCCGCCTACAGGAACACACTCAGGCTCGGGGCGCGGTCCTGTCCACCGACCGGCTGGTGCGCTACCGCAACGGCCAACCGATCAGCAGCCGCCGCTACGACCACCTCTGGAGACGCATCGGCGACCGTCTGCCCTGGGTCGCCGCCCAGGGCATCTCCACCCACTGGCTGCGGCACACCACCCTCACCTGGGTGGAACGCCACTTCGGCTACGGCATAGCCCGCGCCTACGCCGGACACACCGACCGCCGCGGACCCGCCACCACCACCTACATCAAAGCCGACCTCTCGGCGGTCGCCGCGGCTCTGGCCGCCATGACCGGCGAACCACACCCACTCGCCGCGTCACCGCCGGCATCGGCCCGGTAGGCGACGCGCGGTTCGCGGCAACCGGTGAGGCTGCCAACCCTGAGGGCAGCGACATTCTCGCAAGAGGACAGTTATTGCCAGCTGGCAACTGCGTAATGCTGGCGGTAGCGGGTGGGTGCCCTGGCTCCGCGATGATCTGCACTTCGCCGAGGCGCCCACCCGCTGCGCTGTCGACGAAGGAGAAGGAGCCCCGATGGGCCTCTACACGCTGCCCGACATGCCGTACGACTACGGGGCGCTGGAGCCGGCGATGTCCGGCGAGATCCTGGAACTGCACCACAGCAAGCACCACGCCGCGTACGTCAAGGGCAGCAACGACGCCCTGGAGCAGTTGGCCGTCGCACGGGACAAGGGCGACTTCGCGGCGCTGGTCGGGTTGGAGAAGACGTTCGCGTTCAACCTGTCCGGGCACGTGCTGCACTCGAACTTCTGGAACAACCTGTCACCGGACGGCGGCGACCGCCCGGACGGGGAGTTGGCCGCCGCGATCGACGAGCACTTCGGCTCGTTCGACGGATTCGCCGGGCAGTTGTCGGCGGCGACGAAAGGCGTGCAGGGCTCCGGCTGGGGTGTGCTGGGCTGGGAGCCGCTGGGTCGACGTCTGATCGTGGAGCAGGTCTACGACCACCACGGCAACGTCGGGCAGGGCTCCACTCCGCTGCTGGTCTTCGACGCGTGGGAACACGCCTACTACCTGCAGTACAAGAACGTGCGTCCGGACTACGTGGACCGGCTGTGGGACCTGGTCAACTGGAGCGACGTAACCGCCCGCTTCGCCGCTGCCCGTACGACGGCCTCGACACCGTGACCAACGCGCCGCAGCCGGTTCCGGTCGCGGCGGACCTCGTGCAACGCGCCGCCGGGGTCATCGCGGCCCGCCACCGCGGGGACCTCGCCGGCGCGGAGGAACTCCTCGCCTCGTTCGCCTCCGAGCAGGCCCGCACGCTGGGCTTCTATCTCCTGGCGGACCTCGCCCTCGGGCTGGTATGCCAGCAGAGCGGCCAGTCCCTCGACGACCTGGTGCAGGAGTTGACCCTGCTCGTCGCCGGTGCGGCCCCGCCGCCACCGGCCTGAGCCCCGCAACCCCCGCACCGGAGCGACGCCCCGACCACCAAGGGGCGCCTCCGCCGCGTTCGGTCCGCGACACCACGGGCCGCCGTTCGTCCCGCTGCAGGAGCATCACATGGGCACGTCTCTGTCGGTTCGCCTAACGGCGGTGGCCGCCGCGCTGGTGGTCGCAGCCGGCTGCACGGCACCGGCGACCTCGCCGGACACCTCCCGTGCCACCCCGTACGTCGTGGCGACCTCCGGCGAGCCGGACACCCTCAACCCGGTACTGAACTACGGCGTCGACGGCGGTTCGTTGATCTTCGACGCTCTGGTGGCCCGCGACGCCCGGGAGAGTTCGTTTTTCTACACGGACGTGGCGGTGATCCGCAGGTACGGTTCCCGGGTGTGACCCGAGCACGATCACCTCGTCCGGGCCGGTGTTCGTCAGCTCGATCCACTCGCCGTCGGGATCGGCCGCACTCGGATGTCCGGTCGGCGCGGCGTGACCGCGTGCATCTCGGTCCGATGAGGCGGCATCCGGCGCCCTGGCCCTGCGCCTCGTGGACCTGGGCCACACCAACGGGCTCGTGCGCCTGACCAAGAAGAACGGCACAGTACGGTGGCAGTCGTTACGCCGACAGCGTGAGCGCCCCCAGGCATCCACGCCGCCGGCCAGTACAAACCGGTCCCGACCGGCTTACGGTTGAACTCGGCGTTGGTGACGTCCGGCCCCTGGAACACCTTCGCCCGGACGATGCCCAGCGCCCACCGCGCAGAGGTGGCGCAGAAGATCCGCACCCCTCATGCCCGATGAGCCGAATTGTCAGCGCCGGTCCGGGACAGCGGTGACGGCGCGTAGCTGTGGGTGGCGTCGGCGAAGTTGGTCCTCGAGCCCTTGGCGGAGGGTGGTGCGGGCGGCGGGGCAGCCGTGGCAGGCGCCGGCGAGGGTGACGGTGACCGTGCCGTCGCGGACGTCGACGAGCTCGATGTGCCCGCCGTGGGAGCGAGCGAGGTCGCCGACGGGCCCGTCGAGCAGTTCCTGCGCGGCGTCCCGCAGTGGTCCGTCGTCCGGCTCGCGGGCGGAGTCCGCCGGGGTCCAACCGGCCGGGTCGGCGAGAGCGGCGTGCAGCGCCGTACGGACGCGGGCTCCGTCGCGGGACCACTGCCGACCGGGATGCAGCGTGGTGACGATCGCGGCGGGTTCGACGCGGACCTGGGCGAGGGTGCTGTCGTCGCGCAGGGCGGCGAGCGGTGCGGGCAGGGTGGCGGCGATGCCGGTGAAGGGCAGCACCCCGGCCGGGGTGATCCAGCGCAGCTGCTCAGGGTGGCCCGTGACGAGCTGGGGGTGGATGGGGGTCATGACCTCAGCCCGCCAGGAGCGCGGTGATGGTCCTGGCGGCGTAGGCCATGATCCAGGCCAGCGTGGTCAGGTAGCCGAACGCGATCAGGGGCCATTTCCAGCCGCCGGTCTCGCGGCGGATGATGCCGACGGTGGCCATGCACTGCAGCGCGAAGGCGAAGTAGACCAGCAGCGCTGCGATGGTTGGTGCGGTGAACAGCGGCTGTCCGGCGTGCGGTCCGTCGGTGTAGGTCATCGCCTTGAGCGCCTTTGACGGTTCGTCGGGGTTCTCCGCGGCGGCGACCTGGCCGAGGGTGGCGACGAAGGTCTCCCGTGCTGATTGTGCGGACAGCACGCCGATGTTGATCCGCCAGTCGAAGCCGAGCGGGTCGAAGACCGGCGCGACGAGATGGCCCAGGCCGGCGGCGTAGCTGTGGTCGGCGACGTAGGCCGAGACTGCGGTCTGGTTGCCCGGGTCGACGCCGTGGGCGCGCAGGTCGGTGGTCGAGTGCAGGGGCAGGTTCAGCAGCAACCAGAGGCTGACGGTGGTGACCGCGATGATGGTGGTGCACTTGCGCAGGAACGACTTGGCCGAGTCGCCGACCGCGATCAGCACCGAGCGGGCTGAGGGGATCCGGTAGGGGGGCATCTCCATGTAGAACGGCAGTAGCGGGCCGGTGCGGTCGCCGAGTTTCTTGAACACCCAGGCGGCGGTCATGGCCGAGATCGCGCCGAGCAGGTACATGCCGAACATGACCAGGCCCTGCGCGCCGAACGGCCCCCAGCGGGCGGCCGGGTCGACGAGCAGGCCGATCAGCAGCACGTACACCGGCAGCCGCGCGGAGCAGGTCATCAGCGGCGCCGCCATCATGGTGGCCAGGCGGTCCTTGGCCGACGGCAGGGTGCGGGTGGCCATGATGCCCGGGATCGCGCAGGCGAAGGACGACAGCAGGGCCACGAACGCGCGGCCTTCCAGGCCGGCGCGGGCCATCACCCGGTCCATCAGGAACGCGGCGCGGGACATGTAGCCGACGCCCTCGAGCAGAGAGATCAGCAGGAACAGCAGCATGATCTGCGGCACGAACACGAGCACCGCGCCGATGCCGCCGATGACGGCGTCGCCGAGCAGTCCGGCCAGCCACGGGTTGCCGACGTGGGTGGCCACCAGCCCGGACAGCCACCCGAAGAACGTCTCCACGTAGCCCTGCAGGGGTGCGGCCAGGGTGAACACGGTCTGGAAGAAGAGCACCATCACGGCGAGGAACACGATGGTGCCCCACAGCGGGTGCAGCAACACCGCGTCGACGCGCTGGGTGATGCGGTGCCGGCCCGGGGCCCGGTAGCCGGCGAAGCTCAACACGGATTCGGCCCACGCGTCCGCCTCGGCCGGGTCGTCCGGTGGCGGAAGGGCCGGTGTCGACCACGTCGGCCACCGCTCGATCTGGTCGCGTAGCTGGTCGATGCCCTGCCCGCGGTTGCCGAGCACCCGCACCACCGGCACACCCAAGGCCTGCTGCAACGCCGGCAGGTCCAGTTGGCCCTGCCGTACGGTCATCTCGTCGGTGAAGGTCACCACCAGGCAGGTGGGCAGGCCGCGGCGCAGCACCTGCGCGACGAACCGCAGCGAGCGGCGCAGCGTGGTGGCGTCCACCACGACGAGCAGCGCGTCCGGGGGTGCCTCGCCGTCGAGGCGGCCGTCGAGCACGTCGACCATGATCTGCTCGTCGGGGCTGATCGGGTCGAGGCTGTAGGTGCCCGGCAGGTCCTCGATCAGGTACCGCCGTTCACCCGCTTGGATGGTGCCGACGAATCGGGACACCGTCACACCGGGGTAGTTGCCCGTCTTGGCGTGCAGACCGGTCAGAGCGTTGAAGATGCTCGTCTTACCGGCGTTCGGGCTGCCCGCCAGGGCCAAGCGCGGCAATGCCGTGTCAACGGCGCCACTTCCGGCCTCAGCGTGGCATCCCGAGTCCCTCACCGCGCGTCCCGGATCAGCACGTGCGCGGCCTGCGCGCGGCGCAGGCACAGGTCGTAGTCCTTGACCCGGTACACCACCGGATCCCGCAGGGGCGCGCGACGGACGACCTGCACCGGCGTCCCGGCGGTGAACCCGAGGTCCGCCAGCCGGCGGGCCGTCGACGGCGGCGCCCCGTCGGCCAGTCCCACGATCGTGGCCCGACCGCCCGGGGGCAGGTCCGACAGCCGACCCGCTGGCCCGGCGGAAGCCTCGACGGCACGCACGGCAAGGCCAGCGCGGGCGACAGCAGGACGTCTCAGCAGCACCAGCTCACCATAAGGTAAGGCTCGCCTCACTTGCCAGGGCGTGTGACGAAGTCCGGCCGTGTGGTCAGCCAGCCGACCACGACCACGTACCGTGCGGTTGTGCTGGCTGCGGCCGTGGCCAGCCGCGTGGCGGTCGAATCCCGTCGCGGTGGCCTTGACGCGCACTTCTGTCCCACGCGTCGCGCGATGATCGAGGTGTCCCGTGGTGATGCCAGGGTGCGGGTGTCGATGTTCCGGAAGGGGGTGGGCGGGGTGCGGGTGCTGGTCGTCGAGGACGAGACCGCCCTGGCGCAGGTGCTGCGCGCCGGCCTGAAGGACGAGGGGTTCGCCGTGGATGTGCAGCACACCGGGACCGACGGGCTGTGGGCGGCCACCGAGAATCCGTACGACGTGATCGTGCTGGACATCATGCTGCCCGGCCTCAACGGTTACGAGGTGTGCCGGCGGCTGCGGTCACGGGGCGTGTGGACGCCGGTGTTGATGCTGACCGCGAAGGACGGCGAGTACGACCAGGCGGACGCCTTCGACCTCGGGGCCGACGACTACCTGGTCAAGCCGTTCTCGTTCGTGGTGCTGGTGGCCCGGCTGCGGGCCCTGGTGCGCCGCGGCGCGCCCGCCCGGCCGGTCGTGCTGACCGCCGGGGACCTGACCGTGGACCCGGCCCGGCGGCAGGTCAGCCGGGCCGGCCAGGCCGTCCGGGTCACCGCGCGGGAGTTCGCGCTGCTGGAGTTCCTGATGCGGCACCGTGGTGACGTGGTGTCCAAACGGCAGATCATCGACAACGTCTGGGACGCCCACTTCGACGGCGACCCGAACATCGTCGAGGTGTACGTCGGCTACCTCCGCCGCAAGATCGACCAGCCGTTCGGTCGCCGGGCCATCCAGACCGAGCGGGGCATGGGCTACCGCCTGGCAGCCGACGGCGGCTGAGCATGGCCATCGGCTGGATCCGCCGGCACCTCGGGGTACGGCTGCGCTCGGCGCTGGCCGCCGCCATGGTCGTGGGGGCGGCCTTCGCCGTCGGCGCGGCGGCGTTCGTCCTGATCGCCCGCGCGGATCTCGCCGGCAACGTGGACGCCGCCGCGCGGCAACGGGCGGCCGAGGTGGTCGCGGCGGTGGCCGCCGGCGATCAGGCCGCGCTCGCCCAGACGCTGAAGCCCAGCCCGGAAGAACAGACGTTGGTGCAGGTCCTCGACCCGTCAGGGCAGGTCGAGGCCGCCTCGGCCGCGCTCGGCGACGCCGCGCCGCTGTCCCCACTGCGGCCCCGACCCGGTCAGCTGCTGCACGAGCAACGGCTGCTGCCGTTCGCCGACGAGGACCCCTTCCGGATCGCCGCCGAAGGGGTGGCCAGCGGCTCCGGGACCCGCACGGTGCTGGTCGCGCAGTCGCTGCGGCCGGTCAACGAGAGCACCGAGGCGGTCGCGGCGATCCTGGCCGCCGGCCTGGGGCCCATGCTGCTGGTGGTCGGCGCGGCGGTGTTCTGGTTCGTCGGACGCTCCCTGCGCCCGGTCGAGGCGATCCGCCGGCGGGTCGCCGGCATCACCGCCCGGGACCTGCACGCCCGGGTGCCCGTGCCGGCCGCCGAAGATGAGGTCGCGGCCCTCGCCGAGACGATGAACCGGATGCTGGAGCGCCTGGAGACCGCCGCGGCGAGCCAGCGCCGGTTCGTCGCCGACGCCAGCCACGAACTACGCAGCCCCCTGGCCACCCTGCGCGCCGGCCTCGACCGCCTGGCACTGGCGCCCGTACCGCAGGGGCACGGCGACACGGTCGAGCTGCTGCGCCGCGAGACCAGCCGGCTCGGCGATCTCGTCGCGGACCTGCTGCTGCTCGCGCGCATCGACGAGCGCGGCGCCACCGGACGCCGCGACGACGTCGACCTCGACGATCTCGCCTACACCGAGCGGGACCGGCTCGCCGGGCAGCACCCGAACCTCACCATCCGGGCCGACCTCACCCCGGTACGGGTCACCGGCGACGCCCACGACCTGGGCCGGGCGTTGCGGAATCTGGCCGACAACGCCGCCCGTCACGCCCGTACCCAGGTGACCCTGCGCGTGTCTGAGCGCGACGGGTGGGCGTACGTCGAGGTCAGCGACGACGGGCCCGGTGTCCCCGACGCCGACCGGGAACGCATCTTCGACCGGTTCGTCCGTCTCGACGACAGCCGCGCCCGCCCGGAAGGCGGCACCGGCCTGGGCCTCGCCATCACCCGCCAGGTCGTCGCGGCGCACGGCGGACACGTGCAGGTGCTGCCCCGGCCGGGCATGACCGTCCGGATCCGGCTGCCCCACCACGTCGACTCCGAAGATCACTGAACGCCGGCCGCGGCGACTTCAGGCTGCTCTCAGGTGACCGGCGGCACCCTTGGCCTGATGGGCGCCTGCCTGCACCGGAACCCATCAGCCACGGGGGAGCGATGAACTATCACCTGTTCCAGATCGTCAACGACACCGCCGGCCGCAACGACCTCGTCGACGACGTCTTCGAATGGTCGGCGATGTGGCTGATCTACGTCCTCGCCGCCATCGCGGCAATCCCTGTTCTGGCTCACGTGCGGCACGGGCGCCCTGCCCTGGTGCGCGTCGTCGCGTCCCTCGGGCTGGCCTTCGCCGTCGGGCAGGTCGTCGCCACGCTCAGCACCGAGGTACGGCCTTTCCAGACCCACCCCGTACACCAGCTGATTCCGCACGCCACCGGAGCGTCGCTGCCCAGTGACCACGCCACCGCGGCGTTCGCGGTGGCCTTCGCCGTCGGGGCGTTTCTGTCCCGCCGATGGGGGGTAGCGCTCAGTCTGGTAGCCACCATCATCGGCTTCGCCCGCGTCTGGACCGGCGTGCACTACCCCGGGGACATCCTCGCCGGCGCGCTCGTCGCCGCCGCGGCCGTCGCCACCATCGGCGTCGTCGGTCGTGCCTACGACCGCCGTACCAGCCGCCGCGTCACCAGCGCCTGAGCACCAGCCCCCGCCCCTCGTTCCGGAGGTCACGCCATGTCCACGCCTCACGCGCTCGTCGCCGCAGGCCCCAGCTTCATCGACCCGGAATGGCTGATCTCCACCTTCGGACTGATCGGAATCCTCGCGATCATCTTCGCCGAATCCGGGGTGCTCATCGGCTTGTTCCTGCCCGGCGACTCGCTGCTGTTCACCGCCGGACTCCTCGTCGCCGACGGCCGCTACCTGCACCAGCCGCTCTGGCTGCTCTGCCTGCTCGTCGCCGTCGCCGCCATCGCCGGCGACCAGGTCGGCTACCTGTTCGGCAAACGGGTCGGCCCGAGCCTGTTCCGCCGCCCCAACTCCCGGCTGTTCAAGCAGGAGAACGTGCAACGGGCCAACGCCTTCTTCGCCCGCTACGGCGCCCGCTCGATCGTGCTGGCCCGCTTCGTACCGGTCGTGCGGACCTTCACCCCCGTCGTCGCCGGGGTCAGCCGGATGCACTACCGCACCTTCGTCACCTACAACGTCCTAGGCGGGCTGCTGTGGGGGACGGGCGTCACCGTGCTCGGCTACTTCCTCGGTCAGATCAGCTTCGTCAAGTCGAACATCGAGTTCATCCTGATCGCCATCGTGCTGGTCTCCGTCCTGCCGATCGGCATCCAGTTCCTGCGCTCCCGCCGCCGCGCGGCAACCCCCGTCACCGAGGCGACGGTGTCCGGAAGCGCCTCCCGCACCGACTGAACGACCCGGCAGCGGATGACCTCGACGATGCTGGTGCTCGGGCCGAAACTCGCCGTCGCGCTGGCGCTGCTGACCGCCGCCGCGGCCGCCATCGCCACCGTCGGACGGCTCGGGCACGGCAGACAGATCGCCGTCGCCGCCGTCCGCGCCGCGCTGCAACTGGCCGCCGTGTCACTGGTGATCACCGCGATCGTCGGCTCGCTGTGGGCCACCGGGGCGTTCGTCCTGCTCATGTGCGTGGTCGCCGCCGGCACCTCCGGCCGGCGGATCACCGGTGGGCCGTACGGCTGGTGGGCGGGAGTCCCGATCGCCACCGCCAGCCTGACCGTCGTCGCCGCGCTGCTCCTTGCGGGCCTGGTGCCGCTGCGCGGCATCGCGATCATCCCGATCGCCGGCATCCTGACCGGCGGCGCCATGACCGCCACCAGCCTCGCCGGGCGGCGCTTCAACGACGACCTGCACGCCCGGCGCGGCGAGGTCGAAGCCGCCCTCGCGCTGGGCATGCTGCCCCGCGACGCCCGGCTGCTCGTCTGCCGCCCCGCCGCGAGCCAGGCACTTGTGCCCGCACTCGACCAGACCCGCACCGTCGGCCTGGTCACCCTCCCCGGCGCCTTCGTCGGCGTCCTCCTCGGCGGCGCCAGCCCGCTCACCGCGGGCATCACCCAACTATTCGTCCTGGTCGGCCTCCTCGCCGTCGAAGCCGCCGCCACAGTCCTCACCATCGAGGTGATGGCCCGGGGGCGGCTCCGCCCGCGAGGCGGTCAGCTGACGCCGTCGAACTGACTCAGGGTCGCCAGCAGGGTGTCCACCGCGGAGGCGCAGTCACCCCGCACCGGGCTCGGCGCCCGCAGGGCCGTCAGGACCGCATCGATCTGGTCGTCGAGCTGGTGCCACCTCGCCGAATCGCGCGGCTTCAGCCCCGCCTCGGCATCGTCCCAAGCCACCTCGAGATCCTTCGCCCGGCTCTTCCCGCCGGCCAGGTCGTTTTGCGCGACCTTCGCCTTCACGTCGGTGACGATCACAGCAAACTTGCCCAGGTTGCCCAGCTTCGTGGTCGGATGAGCCTGCCGAGGGAGGGCCGCCGGGGCGCCGGGCCGGGCACCGGCCTGTGCGGTCGTCACGGGCGCAGGCTCGGCGGTCGGCGTCGTGTCCGCAGCCGGGCGAAGCACCCACCCGGCCACCGCGACAGCAACCACGGCCACGCCGGCCCACACGTAGTCCTGCCGGTAGCCGCCCAGCGGCCCCGCGCCCTTCGTCGCCACCCCGTGACGACTGACCAGAACCTGTTCACGGATGACAAGAACCACGATCGTGCCGAAAAACAGCAGGCTGGTCACGCTCGCGCCCAGTCCCAGACCGCCGAAATCCTTGTCCTGCGTCAGCAGGTCACCGAGCGAGGCGCCGAGCGGACGGGTGAGCACGTAGGCGATCCAGAACGTCAGCACCTGCCCGGCGCCCAGCCGGTAGGCCACCCACGTCGCCGCGATCAGGCCCCCGAAGATCAGCACCCCGTTGCGGAAACCCAGGCTGAGTGCCTCGGTGGCGAGGTCACCGGCGGCGGTGCCGAGCGCGAACGTGGTGAGGATCGCGCCCCAGTAGAACGCCTCGCGACGTGGGGTGTCGATGGAGGTGATCGCGAGCGTGCGTTCCTGCCGATACCAGACGGCGAACACGACCGCGAGGACCACCGCGAAAACAGCGGTGCTGACATACAAGCTCACGCCCAGCGTGTCGGTGAACAAGTCGGTCAGCTGCGTACCGACGATGCTCACCAACACCACGCACAACCAATAGATCCACGGCGTGTACGCGCGGGTCCGGAACTGCATGGCAAGCGCGACCACCAGCGCCGCGATCATGACCGCGTCGGTGACGGCAGGACCCAGGCCGACGTTCACGGCCAGATAATCGGCGAACGTCTCCCCGATCGTCGTCGACAACACCTTGATGACCCAGAACGTCGCAGTGATCGCCGGGACTTTCGTCAACCACCCGCGCGTACCCACCAGCCGGTCAGTGGCAACAGACACAACTCTTCCCATCGTCAAGGACACTGACGCGAGCATGGAACGCCGACCCTGAAATCTCGCTGAAGACCTCACCCGCCCTTCGACCGCAGGGACTCGTCGCGGATCGTCGAAGCCCTTGCCGGCGGGGTCGTCGAGCTTCCAGTCCTCGTAGCGCTTGCTGGAGACGATTGGGCAGGCGTCGCCGCAGCCCATGGTGACGACGTCGGAGGACGCCACCACCGCGGGACGAGTCGCCGCCCCCCGTCACACCGCCAAGCCGCGAGCGACTACCGCAACCAGACGGAATTACCCCGTCCAGGAGCCCACGCGGCTGCCGTGCCAGGGCCAGATGCAGCTAAAGCACCGGCAGATGGCGAGCGTGCAGAAGGCCGACACAGCGACAGCCCGACGTCTACCCCAGGTCCCACGCTGCCCACGTGACGACCCATGGCCGCTCGGGTCGCGCGGCCGGAAGCGGCTGATCCCCGAAAAGCACTGCTCCTATCGCCTCGGCGGCTGCCCGCATCTCCGCCTCCGCGTCCCGCAGCGGATCACACACCACCAGCAGGAGATCGCCGTGAACGAATGTCTGGGCGGGGTGGCCCGTCTGTTGCCTGATCAGCGACCGAATCTCCTTTCGAAGGACGGCAAGCTGGTCACCGGGGACCTGCCGGACCTCCGCGTGCCCGTGCTCACGCACCACGTCGCAGACCACCTGCGCGACGACCGGGACTCTGCGGTCGACCGCCGGAGCCGGGAACAGACGGTCCATCAGCGCCAGACACCGACGGCACGTAGGCGCGAACGCCGGCTCCCAGTACCTGCTGAGCGGCCCGCCGTCACCGCCGACCATCAGCGCCCAGACTCGGCCGCACATCGTCGTGTGCTCCCAGATCGGTTCCCGCAGCGCCTCGACGTCATAACGCCGCTGGACTGCCTCCCGCTCACTGTCCCCGCCCGTGAGGTAATGGTCCGGTACGGCGCCGCGGCCCGGCCCCGTCGGCTCGTGCCGGCGGGCGAGGTGCACGGCCTCACCGCCGCTGACCGCCACGAGAAGCAGCACAGATTCCCCAGCGGTGATGACGTTCGGTCCATGCAGGCCGTCACGCATGCCAGCAGTATGCCCGCCCCTCCTCCCAGGAGGGCCACCGGCGAGGCTGCTCGGACCCCAGACCTGCTGCCCGTCAAGCTCGTCGAGCACGTCGACGCGGGACCCAGCTGCCGTTGTCGCCGGCATGACACAACCTTTCCGCCTACACGGCGAACAGCTCGTCCGGCCGCTCGTTTCTGCCGTCCTGCCCACCCGGCCCCGTCCGTGCCCGCGGCCGATGCCAGCACTGCCTGTTTACGTTCATCCGCCGGTGTTCGCCGCCGCGCAGGACGTCCTGCTGGGGATGGCTGTCCCGTCGAGCTGCGGCCGGGGTGACCGCGCAACCCCTTTTACAAGGCCTGGGCTGGGCACCGGGCCGCCGCCTCGACATCCAGCAACATCAGGGGATGCTAGTCGTCGGCTCGGCCCACGACGGACGACACCAGATCGGCAGCCGCGGTGAGCTGCCCCTACCGGCGCCTGCCCGGCGGATGTGCGGTATCGAGTCAGGCCAGCCGGTGCTGCTCGCCGCTCTCGTCACCCACGACCTGCTTGTCGTGCACCCCGCCAGCACCGTCATCCGCCTCCTCTCCGACCTTCACAGTCGGGCCGCCGTGGTGGTCGAGCCTGGCGTGCAGCGTGCCAGCGGATTCTTCGGCCACGGCGAGTTGGTCGCGTAGCGCGGCGGCGCGGGTGGTGGCGGGGTGGAACATGCCGAGCCGGTCGAACAGGGCAGGCCGCTGGCGGTGTGCCAACTGCGGGTGCGGCGCAGGCCGCGCTTGGCGGCGGGGTCGGGGGCGACCAGGCGGCGTAGGCGGTCGGTGCTGGTGCGGCGGCGTCGCCACCAGAGGATGAGCCCGCCCAGGACGAGGACCCACAGCCAACTGCCGGCGATCTCCGAGTAATAGTGCCGACGACGCCCAGGTGCAGGTTGCGGTGCAGGTTACCAAGCCACGTGGTCGCCGGGGCGGAGCCGAAACACGTGGTCAGGGTCCGTTCACCTGCGCGGTGTACGGGTCGACGTAGACAATGTGCTGCTTGTCCCCGAGCGTGGGCACGTCGAACACCACCCGGGTCAAAACGTCGCCCTTGCCGGGAGCGTCGAGGTCATTCGGTCCGTCCGATCTCGCATGGGTAGCTGTCGAGATCGGCAGTCGGGCAGACCGGCCCGCCAGTTCCCGAAGCCGGGTTCTGCTGTCGGCAATCCCTCGTTCGAAGGAGGCGGGGAACTATCGGCGTCTCCGGGACGACTAGCCGACGGTGCCGGATGCGCCGGCCCGTTGAGTCGAGATGATGAGGACGTCCTGACATGAAGCGGTCACTGCTTGCGCGAGCGGCCACCATCGGAGCTGCCGTCGCCGCCATCACCCTCGCGGTGGCTGGCCCAGCGTCGGCTCACGTCACCGTGAACCCGAAGGAGGCGACGCAGGGCGGCTACACCAAGGTCACCTTCCGCGTGCCGAATGAGAAGGACAACGCCAACACGACCAAGGTCGAGGTGAACCT
The DNA here is from genome assembly GCF_040609975.1 of Micromonospora sp. NPDC004551. Classification (NCBI taxonomy): domain Bacteria; kingdom Bacillati; phylum Actinomycetota; class Actinomycetes; order Micromonosporales; family Micromonosporaceae; genus Micromonospora; species Micromonospora sp. NPDC004551. Next base: position 174,378 of record NZ_JBEXLM010000004.1, read on the forward strand.
TCCTGCCGGCTCACCCATCGCGTCGGTGTCGCTGAAGCCGATCACCGGGTGGACCGCGAAGACCGAGACGTCGAAGCTGGCTACCCCGATCAAGAGCGACGACGGCGAGATTACCGAGGCGGTCACGAAGATCACCTGGACCGCTGATGGCGCCGCCGCGATCAAGCCGGGGCAGTTCCAGGAGTTCGATGTCTCCCTCGGGCCGCTGCCGGAGAGCGATCAGATGGTGTTCAAGACGCTGCAGACCTATTCCGATGGCGACGTGGTGCGGTGGATTGAGGAACCGAGCGGCGGCGCCGAGCCGGAGCACCCGGCCCCGGTGCTGAAGCTGGCGAAGAAGGACGCCGCGACGGCCGCCGCTCAGCCCGTTGCCGCAGCTGCCACGACCGACGACAGCGACAAGGACAGCAGCAACGGCACCGCCTACGGCATCGCCGGCATTCTGCTCGGCCTCGCCGGTCTCCTCGCCGGGCTGCTGGCCTACCGCCGCGCCACCCAGCGCGGCTGACACCGGCACGAGCTTTCGATCGCCGTACTGGCGCGGGCCGGGCAGCCGCACACCTACTGCCTGGCCCGCCGCCTTCGGGTGCTCACCGAACATTTGTTTACGCCGCTCCGTCCGCCACCGCCGATGGCTGGTGCTGCAGAGCGCGCGACCTTTGCCCGGCACGCCGACGAAACCGCCCGCGACGGTTGCCGGCTGGCGGCGGGGATTAGACGGCGTGGACATCCTGCTCGACGGACGCCGCCACGGCGGCCGGAGACCTCCGGCGTTGGTGGATCAGGAATACCGCGAGCAGTAGGACGAGTACGAGTGTCCCCTCGATCAGCCACAGCAGCCAGGACGGCACGGCCAGGTTTCCGTCCGCCGCGCCGGGCTTGCCCAGCCAGCGCAGGTCGCCGGTGATCGTCAGCGGTTGACCGGCGACGGTCGCGTGTACGGTCCAGTCGCCGATGGGGTGGGGGTGGCGGGGGTCGGCGGCGACGGCCGGTGGCCGGGCCTGGCCCATCCAGTGGATCCGGTGGTCGTGCCACCGTCGGGTGCCCTTGCCGCTGATCGTCTTCCAGGATGGGGCGAGGGCGGCGCTGTCCTGGCCGGTGGGGACGCTGTCGGCGAACAGGTTGCGGTTGAGATACGTGGTCTGGGACAGCTGGTTCTCCTGCACAGAGGTCGCGGTGATGCGCAGGTACGGTTCCCGGGTGTAGCCGAGCACGATCACCTCGTCCGGGCCGGTGTTCGTCAGCTCGAGCCACTCGCCGCCGGGATCGACCCGTACCTGGATGTCCGGTCGGCTCGGCGTGACCGCGTTCACGTCGGCCCGGTAGTAGGCGGCATCCGGGATCGGCTGGCCGCCGATGTGTGCCTGGGCGACACCCGGGGTGAGCACGTACAGCAGTGCCGCGAGCCCGGCGAACAGCGCCGCGAGTGGTCTCGTGCGTCCGTCCATGGCCGTGATTCTGGCGACCCCGGCCGTGCCCGGGGCCGCACATGACCAGACTGTCATGAGGCAGCGCAGGGTGTGGCGGCAAGTCGCGCGCCGCCCGCCAGCCTTGGAGCGCTGGTACGGGCCGCGCCTGCGACGTCAGCCCGGAAAGACGGCGTCGCAGCGCGCAGCGTTACCACGCAGGCGGGTGGTGGTCCGCGTTCATCGCGCCTGGTCCTGCTGGGCGGCTGCGGCGAGGAAGGCGTTGTAGCGGGCCAGGTCGTCGTCCTCGCCGGTGGCCTCGGCGCGGTCGGCGGCCCGATCGACGCGGCGTTGTTCGCGCTGGTCGGCGGCGATCCATTGGCGTACCAGGAGGATCATGACGACGGCGGCGGGGATCTCTCCGAAGGCCCAGGCGATGCCGGCGCCCAGCTTCTGGTCGTCGAGCAGTGACGACGCCCAGGCCGGGTGGACGGACGTGTACCAGTCGGGGGCGATGACGGTGGTGGTCTGCATGAGGGCGAGGCCGAAGAAGCCGTGCGCCATCATCGAGGCCAGGTGGATGAGCACCAGGATGGGGTGGGGGAGCCGGGGACGGCCGGGGTCGATGCCGATGAGGACCCAGAACAGCAGGTAGCCGGAGACCACGAAGTGCACGAGCATGGCGACGTGGCCGAGGTGGGAGCGCATCAGCGTGCCGAGCAGGTGGCTGAAGTACAGGCCGAAGAGGCTGCCGGTGTAGATGCCGAGCGCGACCAGCGGGTGGGTGAGCAGCTTGGTCACCGGGCTGTGCAGGGCGCGCAGCAGCCATTCCCGGGTGCCGCGGACCTGCGGGTCGGTGGGTCTGCGTAGCGCGCGCAGGGCGAGGGTGACGGGGGCGCCGCCGACGAGCAGGATCGGCACCAGCATGGCCAGCACCATGTGCTGGGCCATGTGGGCGCTGAACAGCACGTACGCGTACCGGGCGAAGCCGAGTCCGGTGGCTGCGGCGAAGACCAAAGTGCCGGCGAGCCAACTCGCCGTGCGGGCCAGCGGCCAGTGGTGTCCCGCCTTGTGCAGGCGGTACACACCGGTCAGGTAGCCGCCGGCCCCGGCGAGGCTGCCGGTCAGGAACAGCAGGTCCGGCAGCGGCTGGCCGAACAGGTTCCCGGGTGTGGGCGCGGCGGGCATCGGGAAGCCGAGCAGCGCGGTCAACGGGTCGGCCCCCGCGCCCGGATCCGGCACCGGGGTGGGGCTGCGCGACAGCGCGACGGCCAGCCCCACGGCGGCGGCGAACACGACGAGTTCGCCGGCGGCCAGCCGGGTGAACGCGCTGCGTCGGCCGGCCCGCAGGCGGGGGAGAGTACGCCGTCGGTGCGCCGCGCCGAGCGCCCCGAGGATGAGCAGGGCGGCGAGTTTGCCGAGGATGAGCCAGCCGTAGCGGGACTGCCAGAGTTGCGCAGGGCTGCCGAGGCGGACGGCGGCGTTGGCCACGCCGCTGACGGTGACGGCGGCGAAGCAGGCCAGGGCGAGCCTGCTGTAGCGGCCGGCGACGTCGGGCAGCGCCCGCGCCCGACGCAGCATCAGCAGTGCCGCCAGCCCGCCGGCCCAGAGCACGGCGGCGAGCACGTGCAGGGTGAGGCTGCTGACCGCGATCTGGTGGTTGCCCGCCCCGGCGGCGTGGCCGGTGAACGCCGGCGGAACGACGGCGAGGGTGGCGAGCGCGGCGCCGAGGGCAGCGGTGCCCCGGGAAACTCCGACGCGGGCGAGGACCGCCGCCGCCGCGGCGAGGCCGGCCTGGATCAGCAGCGCCTGCCCCTGGGAGATCGCTGTGGCGTAGCTGACGACGGTAGGCACGCCCAGCCGGTCCAGCGGGAAGCCGAGCAGGTCGGAGACGGTCAGCACGATGAGGGTCAGCGCGGCGGTCGCCCATCCGGCCGCGGCCAGTCCGGCGCGGCGGCGCAGCAGGTAGCCGTGCGGGGAGACGGTCGGTCCCTCGCCGGGCAGCAGGAACGCTGCCGTGACCAGCATTCCGACGGTCAGCGTGGCCAGCACGTCGGTCAGCAGCCGCACGAGTGGCAGCGCCCAGGTCGTCACCGGGCCGGGGTCGGGCAGCCCGGGGATTGCCGTCTCGAGCGCGCCGCCGACACGCAGCGCGAGCAGCAGCAGCGCCACCGCCGACGCCACGGCGGCGACCGGCAGCGCGACCGCCGGCCAGCCACCGCCGGTCGCGGTCCCTCCAACACGCGGGTGAACGGCTGTGGCCGGCGGCGCCGGCACCGTGGCGGCGGGTCCGTCGGCGCGGCCGCCGGGTTGCACGACGATCTCGGATTCTGGCACAGGTTCGACCTCGGATCAGGCAAGTGCGGAGCGATCCGCAGGGTGGCGTCGGCCGGGTGTGGGCCTGCAGTCGGCGGTCATCGCACGCGCCGGCGCAGCAGCGCCACCGCGCCCACAGCCAATGCCGCCAGCACGATCGCGGCAATTACCAGCGGGTTCGTACCGGTCGCGGTGGAGGACTGTGCGGCTGCGGTGGTCGGGCTCGCGGCAGGCGGTGTGACGGAGGGGGAGGCGGTGGCTGGTGCCGCTGGGGCGGCGGGATCGGCGACGGTGAACCGGTATGACCCTTGTACCGGGTGTCCGTCGGCGGACACCACCCGGTAGGCCACGGTGTATGAGCCGTTGGGGAGGGTGCCGGTGATCGGCACTGTCACCGCCGAGGCGGTGATCGCTGGCTCGCCGGCGGCGACTTTGCGTCCGCCGCTGTCGCTGACCACGATGGTGGTGAAGGCCGGCTTGAGTGACTCGAGAAATGTCAGTGTGACCGCGTTCGGCGCGGTCGTGAGCCGGGCATCCTGGGCCGGGCTGGCCGACCGCAGGCTGTTGTGAGCCGTGGCCGGAACGGCCGGCAGGAGCAGGACCGCCAGAGCGGCAACGGCTGCCGCGGCGAGCCATGCGGCGGTGGAACGGCGGTGGGATGGGCGCATCGGGGCCTTCTCTGGTTCGTGGCGGGTCAGCCGAGGAGTTGCTGGCCGATCCAGCCGCCGTCGGGACAGCCGGGTGGGACGGCGAACACGGCGGAGCCGATGGGGGTGGTCCATTCGTTGAGCAGGTCCTGTTCGGCGAGGCGCCGCTGGATGGGCAGGAACTGCCGGGTGATGTCGGCCTGGTAGGAGGCGAAGATCAGGCCGCTGTCGGCGTGGCCCTGCGCGGTGGGGATGCCGTCGTAGTTGTAGGGGCGGCGCAGGATTCTCTGCCGGTCGTCGGTGACGCGGGCGCGGGTGAGGTGCGAGAAGTCGGGGATGACGGTGAGCCCGTCAGGGCCGGTGGCGGCGAAGTCGGGGTCGTCGTGTTCGGCGGCGCCGGTGAGCGGTGCGCCGGTGTCGAGGCGCCGGCCGACGGCGAGTTCCCGGTCGCTGCGGCCGAGCAGGTCCCAGGTTTCCAGGTTCATGCTGATCCGCCGGATCACCAGGGTGGTGGAGTCGCGCAGCCAGTCGGGTCCGTCGGGCACCCACACGGCGGCGTCCAAGCCGCCGCCCGGCTTCGGGTTGGCGGTGCCGTCGAGTTGACCGAACAGGTTGCGCTGGGTGCGGCCGGGCTCGGCGCCGGCGGCGCGGCGGAAGCCCTGCTGCACCCAGCGGACGCCTGCGAACGGGCGGCTGTCTTTGACCATGACCCGTTGGGCGTGGGCGACGGTGAGGGGGTCGTCGGCGCAGATCTGCAGCAGCAGGTCCCCACCGCACCAGCGCGGCTGGAGCCTGTCGATGCGGAACGCCGGCAGGTCGGCCACGGACGGTGGCCGCCGGCCGGTCAGGCCGGCGGCGGCGTAGAGGCCGGGGCCGAAGCCGAACGTGACGGTGAGCCGGGCCGGTAGCAGGCCGAGTTCGGGTTCGGTGTCGGCCAGGGCCGGGTGGCCCTGGGTGAGGCGGGCGGCGTCGTCGGTCAGCAGGCGCAGCATCCGGCCCAGCGCCGCCCGGTCGGTGTCGGGCTTGAGGGTGAGCGCGACGAACGCGGCGTGCGCCTGCGGGTCGGTGGCGACCCCGGCCTGCCGGGGACCGTGAAACGGCTCGACCGCGGTGCCGACCTGCGCCACCGCGACGGTGTCGGCGGGAGTCGCCGCGCCCTCGGACCGGGCGGCGGTGACGGCCGCCCCGCCGGCGAGGGCGCCTCCGGCGGCGAGGGCGCCACCGGTGAGCAGGCCCCGCCTGCTCACCGTGCGGCCCGCGGACGCTGCGGTCATGACGCCGGGCTCATGCTCATCTCCGGCGTGGCCGACATGTCCGGCTGGCCGTGGCCGGGGGCGTAGGTTTCCTGCGCGCCGGTGAACGGCTTCGCGACCGCGGTGAACGTCTGGGTCTTGCCGTCGGCGAAGGTGAGGGTGAACGTCAGTTCGTCGCCGGCCTGTACCGGCCGCTTCAGGTCCATCAGCATCAGGTGCTCACCGCCGGGCTGCAGCGTCGTGCTGGAGTGGGCCTTGACGACGATGCCGCCCTGCTTGGGCTGCATGACCATTTTCCCGTCCCTCATGGTCATCTCGTGCAGTTCCATGGGCGACACATCGGTGGATGCCGCGGTGATGGTCACGTCGGTGTCGCCGTCGTTGACCAGCGTGCCGAACGCCGCGGTCATGCCCTTGTCGGCCGCCTTGACCCACGGATCGCGGATGCCGAGCACTCCCGCCGCCGCGCTGGCCGCCGTGGATGCCGACGCCGGCGGGGTGGGTGCCGCGGTCGACGAGTCGTCCGACGAGCCGCAGCCGGCGACGCCGATAACGAGGGCGGCTACGGCCGCAGCGAGCGGGCCACGGACGCCGACGGTGGTGCGGGACATGAAGGTTCCCTTCGCTGATGGGTGTGTCGACGTGTTGGTCGAGGGAGACAAAAGGAAAGTTCCACCACAAAAGTGGTTAATGTCACCGGTCGCGGCGGGTCACGCCGCCGCGGAGTCGTCGGCCCGCGCCGAGCCCGGGTACGGCGGCGCCACCCGCAGCGGTGCCGGTTCCGGTTCGGCCGCGTCGTCGATGCTCAGGCGCCAGCTCGACCGGTCGCCGTGGCCGCGCGCCGGTGGTCCATCGGGACGCAGCCGGGGCCGCGACAGCGCGACGACCACCAGGTATCCGGCGAGGAGGAAGCCGTGGCTGACCAGCCGGGTGGTGTCGACCCGCCCGGTCACCAGATCGTTGACCGACAGCAGCACCAGCGTGCCCACGAACGCGCTCAACATCGGCACCAGCCCGGTCGGTGGCGTGCGCCGTGCCGCCACGAACAGGAACCCCGCGCCGACCGCCACGTTCCATGCCGCCGACTCGTGCCACAGATGCCCCGAAGCGAGCACGCCCGTGTGTTCGTGTGCCCCGGCAGGCCCACGGCCGACCTGCGCCAGGCCCAACGCCAGCTGCAGGCCGCCGACCAGCCCCAGCACACCCCGCAGCGTCAGCACAAGTCGGCTCCCCGAACCTCGACGGGCGGGCCCGGCGGTAGGGAGCGCAGCGAGGACGGCGTCGGTCAGATCCGGGCCTGCGCTCAGCACGGTCAGCCGGGCACGCCGGGTCACCGCGGCGGCCTGGTCCAACCAGCCGCGGCAGTCGGCACACCCGTCGAGATGCGCGTCCGCGCCGGCCTCCTCGGCGGCGCTCACCTCACCGTCGAGTTGCGCCGACAGAACCTCACGCCACTGCTCGCACCCCATGTACCGGTAGTCGCCCGGCGGCCCGCCCTGGTTCCCACGAGAACAGGTATTGACGCAGGTCACGCCATGGGCTCAGCCGGCGGTGCCTCCCAGGCTCGGAGGCGCGGACCGGGCACGACCGCTGGCGGCGATCAGGTCTTCGCGGGCGCGGGCCACCCGGGACCGGATGGTACCGACCGGGCAGCCGCACACCTCGGCCGCTTCGGCGTAGGACAGCCCCAGGATCTGGGTGGCGACGAAAGCCTCCCGCCGGTCCGCCGGCAGACCCGCGATCAGCTGCTTCAGCACGACCTCCCGGTCGAACCCGTCCCGGCGGGCGTCGGGGACGTCGTAGTCGTCGAGCAGCGGCACGGTGCGCGGCCGCACGGTGGCTGCGCGGACGTGGTCGGCGGCTACTCGCCGAGCGATCGTGAGCAGCCACGTCGACGCCGACGACCGCGCGGCGAACGACGGCAGCGACCGCATCGCCCGCAGATAGGTCTCCTGCGCCAGATCGTCTGCCTCCGACGGAGAGACGAGCGCGGCGAGGAACCGGTGTACGCGAGCCTGGGTCGCCCGGATGAACCGCGCGGCCGCGTCCCGGTCACCACGGCCTGCGGCCAACGCCCACGCGGTGATCTCCGCGTCGTCGGTCACCCTGATACCTCCGTTCCGGATCCCGCCCGCGCCGCTCGCTGCCCACCGAAAACGACAACTCGTAGTAGTCCTGTGCCAGGGTACGGCACGGACGACGGCTGATGTCCTGGGTAGTACGTGCCCGTGGCCGCTACAGATCAACAAGATGGGCCCGCGTGATGACATGCCTGGTCTTGGCATTGACAAAGCGGTACAGGTCAGAGCGACTCAAACTCCGGTGCCCGCAGCGGCCACGAAGACCGCGGCGAGGTGAAAGACCCGCCATGCGTGATCACGGTCGGATGACAGTGCCTGACCTGGAGAGCCGACGCGACCAGCGCCGGCGCAACCAGGCCGACCAGAACATTGGCCCGGCAGCACCGACCGCCGAGACCGGAACTCAGTCAGCGGCCGCCGAGCAGGGTGTCTACCAATTCCCGTCGTCAGGAACAGCAACGTCAGGCGGCTCGATCCGCGATCTGGTTGATCACCTGATGCAGTTCCGACAGCCGTACGGTGACGGTCTTGTCTTGTTCGGCGGTGCGCTTGGCGTCAGCGACAAGCTCGCGCAAGGCCGCTGACGGGTTGATGCCGCGACGGGTAGCTTCGTCCTCAAGCCAGGTGGCGAGGTCGTCAGGCAGGCGGGTGGAGTACACCATCGTGGCTTTCCTGACGGTGGTGTCGACGGTTGCGTCGGTCCAGTCAATGGGCTGCTTAGCGGCTTCGATTGCGTCGTCGCGGTTCATGGTCTGCCCCTGTTCAGTATTGCCTCGGCGTGCGTGAGTTCTTCGCCGGTCAGGTGCCGTGCGGTCACTACCAGGTAGTGATCGTCGGCTTCTTCGATGAGGGTTACCACGAGGATCCGCTGGTCAGTGACCCGAGCGATGACTTGCAGCACGGCTCCGGTGTGTTGTCGGATCTTGGGGTGGGCGTGGCGTAGTACGTAGGAGACGTCCTGCCATGCAACCTGGTTGGCGGCGATGGCGGTGTAGCTGTGGTCGTCCCAGCGGTATTCCTCATCCACCCACCGAGTCTACATCTGTAAACACCCTGGTGGGAGAACCGGCGTGATTCGCCGATCTGCTGAGAAAGCCACGCCCCCGCCGTGTCGGCTCAAGCGGCAGCGTCGAGGCAGCGTGGGCGGGACCATCACAGGCAGCGGTCCCTGCCGGCCGTCCGTCGCATCGTGCCTGTTCGGCCCGGGAGGGAGGGTCGTGGGCCGGTTCACCCGCCAGGGACGCCGCGCCGGTTGCACGTTCATGACATCTACTCGACTGAGCAGAGAACAGCTCGTCCGTCCGCTCGTTCCCGGCGCCCTGCCGACCCGTCCACGCCCACGTCCGGCACCGATGTCCGTACTGCCCGCCCGGCCCTCACTTCCGGCGTCCCTCAACGCTCCTGATCTGCTGTTGGGAATGGCTCTACCGTCCCCATGCGGCCGCATAACCGACCAGCAGATCCTGCACGGGTTGGGTTGGCAGCCGGGACGCGGTCTCGACATTCAACCGCATCAGCGGGCGCTCGTCATCGGCACGGCTCAGAACGGCCGGTACAAAGTGGGCAGTCGAGGCGCTCTGCCCCTACCTGCGCCCGTGCGCCGCATGTGCGGCATCGAACCCGGTGAGCCGGTGCTGCTCGCCGCTCTCATCGCCCAGGGACTGCTCGTCGTGCACCCTGTCAGCACGGTCGCCCGACTCGTCGCCGATCTGCACATCCAGATGGCGGGAGGCCGCCATGTCCGCTGACCCCACCGCGATCGCCGCCGCCCGGCAGGTACTGGCTCACCTCGGCGTCACCCTTGCCGACCTTGAATCCCACACCGACGGCCCAGTCGCCCTGCCGACGATTGCCGAGTACCTGCCCCGCGTCATCGCCGCGGCCGGTCCCGGTGCGCAGCGCACCTACGGCACCTACTGGCAGCGCATGGCTGCGGCTTGGGGCGACCGGCCGTTAGACGCGGTCGTCGCCACCGACGTCGAGGCCATGAAGCAGCAGATGACCGCCACTGCCCGGTCGCGACGCAACGGCCGCAACGGCCGCCACGCCGGCGAACACGTGATCGCCGCGGCCCGCGCCTTCTACTCCCGGGCCATCGCCGACGGCCTGATCGACGTCTCAGCCAGTCCCGCCCACCGCGTCGCCAAACCCCGCCGCCTCCCCAGCACCCGCCGCGCCCTGACCCCGCACGAGTTGGAGGAGATCAACGCGGCGGCGCGCACCAGCGGCAACGACGTCATCCTCGATGCCCTCCTGCTACGCCTGCACACAGAGACCGCCTGCCGGCGCGGCGGCGCCCTCGCCCTACGACTTGCCGATCTGGACCGCACCAACGGGCTCGTGCGCCTGACCGAGAAGAACGGCACTGTGCGGTGGCAGCCGATCACCCTTGACCTCGCCGAGCACCTACGCGCCCACGCTCACGACCGCGGCGCCGTCCAGACCACCGACCCGCTGCTGCGCTACCGCAACGGCCAGCCGATCAGCAGCCGCCGCTACGACCACCTGTGGAAACGCATCGGGGAACGCCTGCCCTGGGTCGCCGTGCAGGGCATCTCCACCCACTGGCTGCGCCACACCACCCTCACCTGGGTAGAACGGCACTTCGGCTACGGCATCGCGCGTGCCTACGCCGGCCACACCGACAGCCCCGGATCCTCCACCACCACCTACATCAAGGCCGACCTCAACGACGTGGCCGCCGCGCTGTCGGCGATGGCCGGACAGCCGCACCCACTCGCTGTGATTCGCGAGATCTCCGTCGCCCCGGTGACGGGCACGCCTGTCTTGCCCTGATCTATCGAGGTGGCCTGCTCCAGGCGGCGCAATGGGGTAAGCAATCACCATCGCGCCGCGCGGCGCGGCAGTCTTCAGACGCCCAACTATTCCGCCGGTATCATTTGCTTCGATGCTTTGGCGAAGGGAGCAGAACTCTTGCATTGTCAGCCCGATCAGGCGCCTCTGCCCAGCTCAAGCATGTAGTGCTACGCATCGTGAAGTGCTAGGCTTAACGCATGAGCACCCGTTTGTATAACGGATGCTACATAGGAGTGTGCAAATCCCCCCTCGGACACAAACCATTACCCCACGGTGCGCGCTTAGATCCACTGAAGCGCGCACCGTTTGCGTTTCCGGCTGGTAGGTGAGCCGAAGGCCGAGTTGGCGGTAGACCTCGGCCTTGTCCGCGGGGTCGGGGTCGCGAAGGGCCGCGGCGATATCGCCGAGTGCCGTCACCAGGCCTGTGATTTCCGCTCGGCTCATCCGGCGTGGCCTGTTGCCCGCGTTCGTGTCAAGATCCGCTTCGGCGCTGGCTAGCGTTCCAGCTTTGCGTCGCATTCGTTGATGATCGTCTGGGTTGTCGTGGCCGGAGGGGCGAGCGCTGCTTGATGGCGCGGATTGCTGCTGCGCGCCTGGGTTAACTAGCAATGCTGTGGAGAGCACTTTCTTCACACCGAAGAGGTCACTGGTTCGATCCCAGTATCGCCCACCGTAAATATTTGCAGGTAGCGAGCCCGTCACCGGAACCACCGGTAACGGGCTTTCGCGTTGTTGCCCCTTAGATTGGGAGCAGATTGGGAGCAGCGCCAGGCGGGTTGGGCGGCGGCATCGGCGTCCCGGAAGTAGGCCGCTACCTCCTCGCTAAGGGACGTCTCGTAACCCCGGCGTCTGTCTGTTGAGGACGATGGGGCAGGATGCCCGGGGTGCAGGTGATCACGGCAGCCCGCCCGGAGTGGATCTTCCCGTTCACCGGGTTGCAGCCCGCCCAGTTCCGCACGCTGGTCCGGCTGGTCGCCGAGCGTGGCGGTGAGGGCATCACCGATGGCCGGCCGGGCCGGCAGTGGGCCCTCGACCTGCCGGATCGGGTGTTGCTGGTCGCCGCTTACTGGCGTACGAACCTGACGATGCGCCAGATCGGGCCGCTGTTCGGGGTGTCGCACTCCGCGGCGCACCGGGTCATCGACACCCTCGCGCCCCTGCTGGCCCTGGCGCCGGTGCGAAAGCGACCGGTCGAGCAGATCGCGATCGTCGACGGGACACTGATCCCCACTCGCGATCACCGCGTGGCCGCCCGGAGCAAGAACTACCGGTACTCGACGAACCTGCAGGTCGCCATCGACGCGAGCACCCGCCTGGTCATCGCCGTCGGCGACCCGCAGCCCGGCAACCGCAACGACACCATCGTCTACCGCACCTCGGGCATCGCCGAGAAGCTGGACGGGCGGCCGGTGATGGCCGACGGCGGCTACCGCGGCAACCCCGAGGTGATCATGCCGTACCGCAAACCCACCGACGGCAGTCAGCTCCCGGACTGGAAGGAAGCCCTCAACGTCCAGCACCGAACCGTTCGAGCGGGAGTGGAACACGCCCTGGCCAGGATGAAGTGCTTCAAGATCCTGCGCGACTACCGCCGCGCCGCCCACACATTGACCGATGCCGCTTCCGGCATCGCCAACCTCCACAACATCATCCTCGCCGGCTAACCACCGGCCCCGCCCCAGGCAACGCCTTCACCCAGTTACGAGACGACCCTTAGCGATGTCGTGCAGTTCACCGGGATCCCGGGAGAGGGGCCGGGCCTTCCGGCAGTAGTCGTCTTCGACGTGGCCACCGCGCGGAGCGTCGGCGCGCAGTTGCGCTACAACGGCAGGCCACGGATCGAGGAGATCCGGGCCGCGGTCCACGTGCTGATCATGCAGTGATTCGACGGGGGACACTAGCCTGCGGGGTGTGAACAGCGACCAGGTGCAGGCGGCCGCCAGCGTTGCTGCGACCGCGCTTACAGGCGGCGTCCTGTGGTGGGAGGTGCACTCCCGCAACCGGGAGCGGCGGGATGCCGAACGTGCCCAAGCCCGCTTAGTCGCGAGTTGGGTGAAGAACCACTACGACTCTGAAGATGGAGACGTCCCCAGGCTGGTTGGCGTCGACGTCGTTGTGGCGAATCTCAGTGCAGCGCCCATCATGGACCTTTTGGTTTATCTCTACCAGGCGCCTGATGGTCGTCGTGCGCTGACCAAGCGGTTCGGCCACGTCCTGCGCGCTGGTGTCTCGACAGAGTTCCGGTACACGCTCCCTGAGCCGCTGCCCTGGCGGAGGAGTTTGCCCGACCCGTTCGCCCGAGTTGCCCTGGGCTTTACGGATGCGGCAGGTTTGAGGTGGCGCAGAGAGGACGACGGCACGCCAAGCCGCGAGGTCACGGGCGTGAGCCTTTGGGTCAACGTGAGAGAGCAGTTGAGTGCTGTGCGATGGCGTCTTCGCTCGGAGCGGACGCGGCACCGGTTGATGGTCGAAAGCGAGCCGAGCCTTGAGGAGATCCGCGAAATGGCCGAAGAGGACTCGCGCTTCGAGACGCTGGCCGACACTGAGAGGTGAGCTGAGACTTCGGCCCGATGCCAGCGCTCGATTCTTACCGTGTCAGTAGCACTTCTCATCTTTGACAGGTTCAAGAGCGATGCGGGCGGTGGCCTGCTGCTTCGACGGTGGCGGCGCGTCAGAGCTGCCCGCGCAGGGGAGCCTCTACGATCCGATCATGGGGAAATACCCCGACCTCGTCCTCCTCGACCATCGCATCTGGTACGTCCCGGACGGGGTCTTCCACCTGCAGTGCGTGGCGCGTACGTCGAAAAAGCGGCGATGCCAGAACCCGCTGGAGTACGGGCAAACAGCCACCTGGTCGCAGCTTCGCTCCACCCGCGGACTCATCTCCGTCTACGACCTGAGCATCCTGGAGGATGATGCGACGCGTCGCTGGATTGACCAGCACTGGGACCTGCATGACACGCCGACCACGGTTGATGAGGTCTCGCCGGAGTGGGAGCGGTTCGACCCAGTCCGGCATGCAGCAATGATCACCACCCTTGAGGAGTGGGTGGCCCAGCGGGAACGGGCCATTCGTGAAGGCGTGACCGAGCGCTGGGACTACTGGGAGATGCCGTACCTGTGAGCGAGATGCTCCGCGAGTGCGTTTACGCGCTGAGAGGTGCCACATCGTTGTCAGCAGTTCTGCCACGGTTGACGGCCAGATCCCGACGTGGCGGACGAGGAGTAGAACGTTGGTCATGACCACTCCCGTCTCGTTGACCGTTTCACCGTCGAGCGCGCCGGTGCTCGTCCTTGAGGCCACCGCGCGGGCCGCGGCCCGCCCGGCAAGCTTCACCGGAGACCTGGCCCGCTCCTGGCTGACCCGCCACGGCACCCCCAAACAGCAGGCCGACGACGAGTTCCTCCAGGTCCTCAATGCCCGCCGCGCCGCCGCCCCGGTCGGCACCTGTACCCGGCGGGAGAAGCCGTGAGCAGGATTCGCCGGCTGACCGGCGGTGACCGCTTGGGCTGCCCCAAGGACGCCATGATCGAAGCCGGAATGCCCCCCGACGAACCGCACCACGGCCCTGGGGTCTACTTCATCCTCGCAATCCCCGACCGATTCAGCGTTGCGATCCCCGACCGGGTCAAGATCGGCCACAGCGACGATGTCCGCCGCCGCCTCGCCCAGCTCCAGACCGGCAACCCGGCCCACCTGCATCTGGCGCACGCCATTTACGAACCCGACACCGACCGGCGCCGTGAAATCGAGGCCGACCTGCACCGCCGCTTCCGTGACCTGCGCGTAGACGGCGAATGGTTTCGCTGGACTGAGAAGCTGAACGATTACATCAACGTTCGGTGCAACGAGGAGTGCTATCTGTGACTGACAGCTTGAACGCGACGTAGTCCAGCTCCTCGGTGGCCGCCTCGCTGCGCAGCCGATCGGCGACGGCTCCATCGGGCAGGTCGAGACTCCGCCTAACTGGAAGGCCACCAACCTGCGGAGGGTCTCGGATGCCAGCGATGGTGAGCGGGAACCGGGCAGGCCGGGCGGCCATGCCCAGTGGTCAAGCGGGCCGTGGTGCCGTCACTGCGCGGTCCGGGTGAGCAGAGAGCAGCTTGACGAGGTTGGATCGGCAGCCGCGGATGGGATGCAAGTCTGTTCAGACTGCCCCCGCGTCGGACGCAGGCAAAGCGGTCTTGGCGTTAAGGTGATCGCCTTGAGGTGCCGCAAGGGGAGAGGTCAGGGCTTCCAGATGACGATCGAACTGCCGACAAAGGGCCGGCAGGTGAAGATCGACGGTGCCCTAGTTACGGTCAGGGATGCCGATTGGGCAGGCGACGGCTCGATCGAACTCTTCGTACTTGACGCCGCCGGCCAACCTCGTAGGGTCCTGCTGTCTGAGCAGCAGCTGGTTGCTGGGCTCGTGCCAGTCAACGACCGCGGTGGTGACCCTCAGAAGGCTTTGACCGGGTTGTGGGGACGCTGGATGCAGCACGCAGTACCCCGCATCAGATCGGCAGTGCTAGCCACCCGTCCGCTACGCCCGTACGCACACCAGGACGACGCAGTCCACGGCCACATGCTCAATCAGCCTCGGCTGAGGTTCCTACTGGCTGACGAGCCCGGCACCGGAAAAACGATCATGGCGGGGATGTACCTCACCGAGGGCCGCCGGCAAGGACTGATCCAAGGCAGATCAGTGATCGTCGTCCCCGCGCACCTGGTGACCAAGTGGGAGCGGGACCTGCGCCGCTTGTTCGGCGTGGAGGCCCGCCGCATCACCAGCGAAGCCGCCGCCGACCCGGCCGATCTCGACCCTCGCTACGACACCTGGGTCGTCTCGGTCGATCTGTTCACCCACAACCCGGATGTGCGCCGGAAGGTCGCTGGTGACCGCACCTCATGGTCCCTGGCGATCTTCGATGAGGCGCACCGGCTGACCCCGACCAGCCAGTACCTTACCGCTGCCCGCGAGGCAGCTGGCCGTGCCCACCATTTGCTGCTGCTCACCGCGACCCCACATCGAGGCAAGGAGCACTATTTCCGGGGCCTGATGAACCTGCTGGACCCCACCCTTTACCCGTGGGACCCGCGGCAGGTCGAGTACCAGACCGCCCTCGTGCCCAGCAAGCTGTCGTTCCTGCGGCGGATGAAGGAAGACCTCGTCGATCACAACGGGAACAAGCTCTTCCCGCCACGGTTCTCGGAGACCATCCCCGTCCGGTTGAACCCGAACGAGGCGGCGGCGTACGACGCGGTGATGGACTACGTCGACGCCTTCTACGCCGACAACGCGGCCCTCGCCAGATCCATCTACGGCAAACGGGCCGCCTCCAGCCTGCAGGCGGCGGCAGAGACGATCAGCCGCCGCGAGGTCGCACTGAAGGGTGCCGCACATGAGCGCAGCACAGTGGTGGTCCCAGAGGATTTACTCACGGCAGATGGCCTTGGCGCGGCCGCCGATGATGACGAAGCGTGGGCGCGCGCGGAGAACGCCGTAGTCAGGAGCCGCACCCGGGACAAGAGCGGTGAGCTCGCCCGGGTTGCCACGGTGCTGGAAACGCTCCGTCAGGCCCAGACTTCCGATACTCCCGCGAAATGGAACGCGCTGCTCAAGCTTCTTGAACGCCACGAGATCCGCCCCGGACACGGTCAACTGCTGGTGTTCACCGAATTCGCGGACACCGCCCGATGGTTGCGCACTCGCTTCGACAACGCCGGCTTCAGCACCGACATCCTAGAAGGCGCCGTCGACCACCGCAGCCGTGACTCACTCCAGGAACGCTTCCTCGCCGGCGCGTTCCAAGTGCTGGTATCCACAGACGCTGGCGGAGAGGGCATCGACCTGCAATCAGCCAACGTGATGATCGACTGGGACCTGCCATGGTCGATGGTGCGTCTAGAACAGCGGATGGGCCGGCTGCACCGGGTTGGCCAACGCAACGATGTTCACGTCTACCACCTCGTAGCCCCGCATACCCGCGAGGGCCGTGTCCAGGAAGTCATGCTCAATAACCTCGACAGGGCCGCGGAGGCGCTGGAGGGCAAGCTGTATGACCTCCTCGACGCAACCTCGTCCCGGTCCGGCTTCGACTGGGGCAGGGCCATGGTCGATGCCCAGGCCGGCCGGCATGTCACCATTCCTGCACCATCAGCGCTCATCGAGACCGCTCGAGCCCTCGTTGCCGACGAGCGTTCCCTGAGCACGCCAGCGAACGTAACCGAAGCTCTCGAGCGATTCGCCGGTGACCGGCTCGAGGCGATCAACCCGGTCATTGTCGATGCGATGGTCGATCAGCTCGCGCGCAGCGGCGGTTGGACCGTCGGTCCGGGCCCGGCCAGAGGAATACGCCTCCTCAATGCGAAGCCCGGAAGCACCCTACCCAAGGCGCTCGGCGGCAAGCGCAGGGTCTACGTGGCTGCCGACGGCGCCTCGGTGCGCCAAGCCATCAACGATGGTGCCACCGGCCTAGACGACGTCATCGTCCTTGGACCTACCGAAGAGTCCTTCCAACAGCTTGTCTCTTACGCCCTCAATGTGGGAGAGGAAGATCTCGTCCGAGGTGCGGCGCTTGTTGACAGCGCCTCCCTGACCTCCTACGTATTGGCTCTGTTCGACGCCGACATCCAGCTGCATGACGGCACGGCACGCATCACCCGCAAGGCCCCATTGCTCATCCGCTGCTCCGCCGGCCATGCGCTGCCCGTGGCGTGGGAGTCCCTGATGACCCTGCGCACCCTCGCCCTCGGTGATCCGCCAGCAACCGGGCCCACATCACTGCCCCCAGCGACTCGTCACGACGCGACAGAGGCGGCCAAGACTGAGCTGCGCGGCCAAGTAGCCGCGTTGACCGCTGAACGACAGGCATGGATAAAAGCGGCCAAGGTGCAATTGGACGCGACCCAGTACCGGTTCGAGGAATCCATCGCGGACCGGCCCCGCGCCGAGCGAGCCCAGCTCCTCCGCCAGTTCAACATCGCCAAGATGCAACGCCTAGCCGTTCTCGATGACATCGAGCAGGTCAACGCCAGCGCCGTAAGGCTGGTGGGCTGGGTAGCCGTCACCGGCGCAGCCCGGGTTGACCAACTCGGCTACGACCCGGACGCCGAAAAGGTCGCGATCGCCACCGTTGTCACCGAACTGGAAAAGCTCGGATACGACGTCGACGACCGGCAAACCGCCGGCCTTGGCTACGACCTGTACGCGCGGCACCGCACCACACGAGAGCAGCGCCTGGTCGAGGTAAAGGGTGTTCAGGGCCCGCTGCGCGCCGTGTGGCTGGAGCAGAACGAGTGGGCACAAGCCCAGCAGCGTGGCTCCGAATACTGGCTGTACGTCATCGACTCCTGCGCTGCTTCGCCGGTCGTCCGCCTGCGCCAGCAGGACCCGGCGGCCGTCCTCGGAGGCCCACGTCGCATCGAGCGCTTCCAGATTCCCCTGTCCGAACTCAAGAGGCTGATCGGAGCCCAGGCATGACCACCCAACTCGAGGCCACCATCGACGGGAAGGGTGAGCGCACCGACGAGGCCGGCACCCGGTCAGACCTAGCCGCGCGCTTGATCGATAACTGGTTTCCCTGCCCGCAGGTCGACGCCGCCGTTGGCACGCCTGCCGGTTCGGGACGCAGCGAGAAGGCCCTGTTCACGTGGTTCGCCTCCCGGCCCATCGCACAGGCCCGCGCCGCCGTCCTGTGCTCCTTGCTGCCCGACACCCCGGAGAACCGCGCCGACATCAAGAAGGCCGTCCTCAAGGGCGACGCCACTGCGATGGCAAGCCTCCGTGCCCGCATTGCCACCCAATACGGTGCTAAGCCACCCGTTGTGCTCGACATGTTCTCCGGCCGTGGCATCATCCCGCTGGAGGCTGCTCGCGCTGGCGCCAACGCCGTCGGCACTGACCTTTCCCCGGTCGCGACCCTTGCATGTCGCCTGCTGGCCGACTACCCGCTGCGGGACTGGTCGGCTGAGCCGCCGCTGCCATACGTGCCAGCTGACGAGGCGAACGAGGGAGCCGAGGACGACAGTGGTGCCGCTGCCCAGAGGGCGGGGAAGGGCAAACGTGCCCAGTCGGCTACGAGCGTCCAACTGGGCTTCCAGGGGCTCGCCAAGGAGCCGAAGCTTCTTGCCGATGTTCGCACGCTGCTAGCCGAAGTTGGCCGCCGCGTCGCTGCGCAGGTCGCCCATCTCTACCCTGGCAATCCGGCGCGCGGGGGTGAAACCCCATGGGCCTATCTCTGGGCGGTCACGATTCCGTGCGACGGCTGCTCAAGGCGCTTTCCGCTGGTTGGATCGATGGTGCTGAGGCACCCATACAAGCGCACGCACGACAAGGGCCAGTCGTTGAGACTCGTCTTCGAGGGCGACATGTGGCGAACCGAAGTCCACGACGGGCCGCCGGCGCAGGACCCCACCTTCACCGCTCCAGTTGGGAAGCGTGGTAAGTCGGCGCGCTGCCCCTACCCAGGCTGCGGCCACATGCACGGTCTAGACGTCGTTAAGGCCAAGGGGTCAGCTGGGCAGTACGCGGACGCCATGCTCGCGGTAGCGGAGACTGACCCGGACACGAACCAGAAGATCTTCCGAGTGCCGCGGCTGGACGAGATGCAGGCTGCAGCGGATGCTGATCCTGCAACTCTGCCCGCGATCTCGGGGCTCACTGCGGTTCCGACAGAGGAAATTCCGAAGACCGCAGGTGTTGATGCCCGGCAGTACGGCTACCGAACCTACGGATCGTTGATGAACGCCCGCCAGGCGGCACTGTTCGCTATGGCCACCCGCACCATCGGTGACATCTACCAAGAGCTCGCCGGAAGTGTTAGCCAGGAGTATGCCCGAGCACTCACCTCCTACGCGGCAGCGAATTTGCCCCGGATCCTGCGGTATGCGACGCGAGGCGCGAACCTCCGCTCCCACGGCAACCCGGCGGGGACAGAGCAGAACCGTTGCCAGGTCGGAGACGTCTTCTCCTCCCAATCAGTCATCAAGCACCAGTTCGACTACCTGGAAGCTGGTCCGGGTGCTGGTCCCGGCACTTGGAAGTCCGTCTCGGCCAGTCTTGTCAACGCTTTGCGGAAGGTCCTGGAGGAAACCCACGAGGGTAGCCGCCCAGGGCGTTTTCGACGAGCCTCTGCTGTCGCCCTGCCCTTTCGTGACAACACCATCGATGTTCTTGTCTGCGATCCCCCCTACTACCAAATGATCGCGTATGCGGACTCGTCGGACCTGTTCCACGTCTGGTTCAAACGGGCTCTTCGCTCCGCGATGCCAGATTTGTTTGACGGAAGCCTAGACGGTAGGGACGGGCTTCAGGACAAAGCCGAAGAAATCATCGTCAAGGGCCGCGGAGCTAAGGGCCATGGCGATCACCGCACCGAAGAGTTCTACGAGGCGATGCTTGCGCGAGCCTTTCGGGAAGCGCGCCGGGTCCTGAAAGCCGACGGGCATCTGACGGTGATCTTTGGGCACTCCGATCCCGAGGCGTGGAAGCGACTGCTGGCCGCACTTACCGATGCCGGCTTCGTCGTGACGTCCTCATGGCCATCAAGGACAGAGACGGCAGTTACAGGCGTAGCCACCATCTCCGTCACTGTCTCCATCGGCGCACGTGTTGCCCCCGCAAATCGACCCGTCGGCATCGCGGCGCAAGTCGACGCCGAAGTCGCCGCCGAGGTGAAGATGCGTTGCCGTGGATGGGACACTGACGGCCTCGCGCTGGAGGACCAGCTGATGGCGTCTTACGGGGCGGCCCTGCAAGTGGTTGGCAAGTACAGCAGGGTGATTACGCCGGACGGTGGCACCGTGCAGCTGGAGCACTATATGACCCTTGCCCGCCGCGCGGTCCGTGACGCCATCGCCTTGCGGCTGGATGAGCTTCCCCTGGAAACATTCGATCCGCACACTTGCCTAGCGATCTTCTGGCACGAAGTCCACGGCCGGATGGACGTCCCCAAGGGTGAAGCTCGGTTTTTCGCGCAGTCCGACGGCCTGCGATTGGAGGATCTGCGGGGGCCGATTCTTACCGAGACCAAGGCCGGCTTCAGGCTGCGTCACGACGCCCCAGGACGGCTTACGCCGGCATCCAGCGTGTACGAGGTGGTCCGAGGGATGGCCGCAGCCTGGTCGAGCGGCACCGATGCCGTCGCCGCATGCCTGTCCGTTGCGGAACGGCCGCCCACCGACGCGCATCTGTGGGCTGTGGTCGACTGGCTCACGACCAAGCTACCAACATCCGACTCCGTTGCTGTTGCCTTGGCGGCGGTCAAGCGCAACCGCGGATCCGTCCAGGCCACCGCCGCCACTCAAACCACCGCCGTTGTAGCCGCTGTTCAACCCAGCCTGTTCGAGGAGACGTCGTGACCATCGCCGCCAACGTCACCCGCTGGCCCGATGTCCTGCATCTGCGTGACGAGGTACGTCTCACCGACGGTTCCGTAGACGAGCTGCAGATGAGCCTGGCTAAAGCCGTCTACCAGACGGTGCTGGTGCCCTACACCCGGTGCGACTACTACACGGACATCACCCAGCCCACCCCGCTCCTGGTTGGCTTTCTAGGCCGAGTGGCGCGCCGGCTTGGCACCCAAGGTTTGGACGCGCAGGCCTGCTTCCACCTCGACCAGGGAATGGGAGGAGGGAAGAGCCACGCACTCGTCGGCATCTGGCACATGATCAACACTTCGGAAGTCTTCTTCGACTCAGACCTTGGCCGTGCTGTTGCTGCTGCGGCGACGCCGGCGGGGAATTCACTAAACCTGGGCGACGTCATCCCCGTGGTGCTGATCGGTGACTCGATGTCTCCGGGCAAGACGGACCCGAGGTTCGGTCCGGCCACGGACTTGTTTGGCCGGTTCCTGTGGCTGCTGTTCGACGGTCATCCCGACCGCATCGGTCGCTGGCAGCACTACATCGACCTCGGGGGAAACAAGGCCACCCTGCAGGCGGCGTTTGCCGAGGTCGCGCGGCCCGTGCTAGTTATCATCGACGAGCTTATGGACTACGCGATGGCGCTGACCGATCAAGGCGCCATCGGCGGGCTGCCAGGGGAGCAGGCCTTCCTGAACGCTCTCACTGACGCGGTGGACGACCAGCCACAGGTTGCGTTGATCGTCGTAATGATCCGCAGTGATGAGGATCAGGCCGGCTACCATCCAGCCGCCGAGGAGATGCGGGAATACCTGGCCGCTCGGCTGCGTCGCAACGGCGAGACGGTTACGGTGACGGAACCCGCTGACTTCTCGCAGATTATCCGACGTCGCTTGTTCGCCCGCGCCGATGTCGACGCCGCAGCGCGGGCCGTCGCCGATGCGTACGTCGCCGCCGCAGACGACGTATGGGCTAGCCAGGTGTACGGCAAGCTCGGTTCCGGCCGAACGCTCGCCCGACTCGCCGATCGAATCGCCGAGACCTATCCCTTTCATCCCGACCTGTTCGAGCTGGTCGCCAAGGAGTGGTCCGTCGTCCAAGCCTTCCAGCGCGTCCGCTCGACCGTCGCGATCTTCGCCCGGACGGTGCTGCACTGGGTGACGCAGCACGAGGCAGGATCTTGGGCGCCCCACCTGATCGGTCCGGGGGACATCCCGTTGCACACCGATGCCCTTGAGGCACTGCTGTCTTCCGGTGTGCTGGCGGGGAACGACCGAGCTATCCAGGGTTTCAGAGCCGTCGCCAACACTGATGTCGTGCGCCCCGGTAGTGGAGGAGGCACGGCGTTCGCCCTCGACGCAGCGCTGGCCTCCAATGGCGTCGCCGCAGCCCAACCTGCACCGGCGCTGCGAATGGCGACTGCATGTTTCGCGTACAGTCTCGTGCCACGTGCCCAGGGGGCACGAGGCGCCACGAAGCCGGAACTGATCGCCGCCGTCGCCGGTCCCGCCGTGCCCTACGCCGCCGCCGAGGAAGTCTTCAACGCCCTCGTGGCCGGACCGGTGGACGGTGGACTGGGGGCGTTGGAACGCACCCGACCAGCGCATAGCAAAGGCGCCGAGCGCTTCTACCTCTCGATCAAGCAAACGCTGAACATGTACCACGCCAACGCCATGACGATGGTCAGTAACGACCGCGCACTGAACCACGTATGGAAGCGCGCACAGCAGTTGGCCAGCAAGGGGCCCTTCAGCGGACCACAGTTCGTCGAGCCACCGGTTGGCAGCGCTGGCGCGGCTACATGTTTCGCCAGCGTGGATGGGCAGGAGAACCGGCTGGTGGTACTTGATCCTCGCCGATGGACCTTGCTCAACGGGAAGGATGCCGCCACTCGCGCCGACCTCGACGTCGCCTTCGGTGTCACTCCTGGGTTGACCACAACCTACGCAGCCTCGATGGTCATCGCCTTGGTCAACACCCAGCGACGCGGCCGGGCACGGGACCGTGCCAGAGATTTCCTCGCTTGGGAAATGGTCGTCGCCCAGCTCAATCGCGACGACGAGGAATACGGTGAGGCCCGCTCACGCCGAGAAGACGCACGTACCAAACTCGACCACGACATCAAGTGGGCCTACCAGCACTACGCGTACCTGCTGCGAACCACAACCGGACTTGCTGTCCAGTACAAGGCAGTGCCCGACGGCAAGACCGCCCTCGCCGGGCAGGACGTGTGGAACGAACTGGTGGCCGCCAGCAGAGCAGTTACTGCTGGAACCCTTGCCCCTGAATACGTCGGCCAGCTCATCACCACCGGCAGCTTCGGGCGAGACCTCACTCCAAAAGAAATCTTCGCGCTGCCATACAGCAATCCAACGTGGCCGATGATCGCCACCGTGGAAGACCTGCGCCGAGCGCTGTTCCATCTCGCGACGAGTGACGAATGGATGCTCTCCGACAGCGATGGCAACGAGATCCGCCCCGCCGGACCAGGGCAGATCCAACCCGCGTCGATGCAGCAGCTGCTTCGGCCCCGTCCCGCGCCGGCACCCGAGCAGTTGCCGAAGCCGACGCCCTCGCCTGACAAGGGCCGCACCTCAGATACAGACGCCGGGCAGGACATCGCTGCCGCTGGCGCCAGGCCAGCCCTCACTAAAGCCACACCCATTCCCTCCCAGCAAGTTCCAGATGTCGGTGTGGGCGATGAGGCGACCTACCAGGTGACCAAGGTCCGGATGCCGCTGTCCTCGATCACCGACGACAGCAAGCGGGAGGAACTCTGGGGTCTTGTTCGAGAGCTCGCATCCCTTATCGATCCCGCCAAGGTGGGCGTTGACGTCCAAATGGTTGGCTTCGATATCACGGTGACTGCGCGGAGCGGCGATACCGATCAACTGCTGACGAAGGCGGAATCCCTGCCAGGGGTCACCGCCTCGGTTGAGGACGACGAGCTGTAGGGGAGCCGAAGCATGGGAGATTCGGCCTGGTGGTCGCTCTCAGACCTGAACGCTGAAGTGCCCGACCACCACTACGGATCCACGGTCGAGAACCTGCGAGAGTGCTATGGGGCCAGCGAGCACCTTGCGTGCTGGCGCATCGAGCAGGTCGAGGTCGCGCGGGTTGATCCCTTCCAGCTGTTCGACGATCCAGACGACACCGAAGGGAACGACAAGATTGAGAGCATCCGCGCCGCTCTACGCACCGGTCGCCCGCTGCCAGCCGTGATCCTGATTCACCACCCAAGGGCTGGGACGCACCCCTACCGGCTCATCGAAGGCAAACACCGCTACAACGCTGTCTATCGTGAGAACTTGCCTTTAATCGATGCGTGGGTTGCGCATCTTTCTTGTTGTGGGGGCCCAGACGTTGCCTGTTGACTGGCCGCCCAGTCATGATCAAGCGCGTGGAGTCGGCACGACCACGCGACCAGAACCTCGCGTTGGCTGCGCCATTGCGGAGCAGTTGAACCAACCGGCAGCAGATGCACGAAGATCCCGCGTGAGCGGGCCCTAAGGCGGGCGCGGGGGCCCTTTGGTGCATCCTGCGACCTTCAGGCTAGCAGCAACTTCGGGCGCCAGAAACAAACTGTGCGGGACCAGCAAGGGGCGGCGCCAGGGCTGCTAGGAACCCATCCACCCTTCTTGACTGGGTTAGCTGCATCCGCTGATCCAACCTTCGGGTCGCCGCCTCCCTGGGGTGCCTGATGGTCACGGTCGTACCAACCACCGTTCCTTCCAATGGGTCGACACTGCTGGCGACGCTTACGGAGGCGGGAGCTCATGGCGGGTCGCACCGTCACCCCGGACACAACCCGGCGAGCCCCGAGCAAGGGCAGGTGCGGCGGCTAGTCGCCGTGCCGGCGCTTCGCCTCCTGCCGTAGAGCCTCCGTAAGGTCCCTCCAGAGGCCAGCGGACGTCCCCATCATGCGGCCGACCATCGCTCGGGCGGCTGGTTCGTCGTCGAACTCGTGCAGGACCTCCCGGCCCCCATCGCCTCCCAGTCGGCCGCGGACCCGCCAGACGTGGCCGTCCAAGAGCAGCCAGATGTCGCGGCGGGCGATGCGCCCCCACGCCCCGTTCCACCAGCGCCCCCTGACCTCCACAGCGGCAGCCTATCGAACGCTCGTACGAACAGAGCGTACTGACTCGGCCTCAGTCATGGATCGCGCGGCCGGAGAGATAGACGGGGCCGACCGGAGCGCCGCGTGGCGTGCCGCAGTTGGCGTTAGGCGCCCGGCCGACTCCCCGCCGTCATTCCATGAACCACCTCCACAGCTCGATGAGGGCCTTAATTGCCGAAGGAATCTGCAGCGCCACCCGGGCCCACCCCGCGGTCGCCTCGCATGATCGACTCTTCCCTCCCGCCGCGTTGCCCAGCCGCCTCGCAGGACGTCGTTCTCTGATCTTCATTTCGCCTCCATCGGTGGATTTCGGAAGGACCGTTTCTTGGTCACCTAGATAGATATCGGTGCATCCCGCCATGAACCCCGGCGTGGGTGATCCAATTCACGTCGGGCCGGGAGGGGCTCCTACTCGAAGTCGGCGAAGCCGCCTGCGGAGCGGTAGACGCTTGTTCCGGGAGGAAGTCGCTGCAGGTGCGGCGGGGAGCGCTCTGGGACCTCGGCGGGCAGTTCCGACCCGACATGTTGCTCGACATCGATCGAACGGGGACCGACGTGTCGCTGCATCACCGGCCCCACGGAGCGAGCGAGCTCGCGGGGCAGGCGGAAAAGAGCAGCAACGTCGACGCCGAAGGCGCCGACCTGCTCCGCGCCGCCGAGCTGGCAGGACTGGAAGGAGTCATCGCCAAGCGGCTCGCCTCGCCATACCGGCCGGGCCAACCCTCCACCGACTGGACGAAAGTGCGCTGGTGCGCACCCAGGAAGTCGTCATCCTCGGATACACCAGGTGCCGGCCGCCGATCCGGGCTGATCGGGTCGCTGCTGATCGGCGTGCACGACGGCGCCGGCGACCTCACCTACGCCGGTCACGTCGGGACGGGCTTCACGCACACCGCACTGCGCGCCCTCGAGCAGCAGCTCGCTCCCTACGCCGTGCGAGCCCGCCGCGCCATGGCGACGGCTGACGGAAGCTGGCGGGTGGAGGTGCTGCGCCGGGATGGACAACGGTGGTATCGGCTGGTGCACGGTGCCAGCCAGCTGGACTGGCTATCGCTAGAAGACGTGGAGGGGCTTCTCGCGGAAGCTGGTATCGGGCTGCACATGCTCGGCGATGTCGAGGCCGCGTAAAGCCACAGCAGCGGAGCGAAGTTTGCAGGCGCCGGAACTTTGCAGTTGAAGTTGTGACAGCGCCCGCATGGGCGAGACCGGTGGCGGACATATTCGGATTGCAAGGATAGAGTTTTCCCAGCTCAGAGCCAGTGAGGTGGTTAGAATGCAGCCGAACCTGCGAACACCGCGGCCTTTTCAACACGGATGCGCTGTGGAACACTGCGCACGAGCGTCTGTAGGAAACCCTGCAGAGCGGACGAGCAGCGAGCTCTAAAAAGGACAAGGCGGACCCTGATCCACTGGGGTGCCACCCAGCGGGGATCCGCCTCGCCTTGCTACACCGGGTCGTGACCCTGCCTTTTAGGTGGGGTCACGCTGGTTTCGGGCTCCGGCATGGTTCACAGGACACCCATGTCGCTGAGGATGCGGTAGAGCGTCCCCAGCGCCGAGAGGACCTGACCGAGCCCCGCCGTCGCCGCCCCGACCGTCCGCCACCGGTGGGTGGCCTTCCGTCGGGCCTTTCTTGGTCGCCGGTGCCGTCGTCGGCACCGGCATCCTCTTTCCGTACGCATCGCGTACCTCCGTTACGACCCTGAGGATCAGGGGCACCTTGCCCCCCGGGGAGCCAAGGTGGAACGGCGCGCAAGCGGTGCGGCCCACAGCCTAGCCACCGTGTTCGGCGACATCTCTCAGCTGTGGACCGGCGTACAGCCTAAGCCCTGCGCGGTGACGCTCCGCAACATCGTTCGCGTAGCGGTCGGACCGCGCAGCGTCACCGCCGGGAGTAAAGAATGCGCCTGACGTGCACATATAGGCCGGCTAGAGGTCAGTTTTTACGTCGCGGACCAGAGTGTGAGCCTCAGAAACGTTCCGATTTGTCCACGCAAAACCCGCATCCCGCCTCCATGTTGGCCGCCGTCTCAGCGAGGTCGCAGAACCGTGAGTGCATGCTCGTACACGGCCTGTTGGGCAGCGCCGTCGAAGGTGTGCCGGATGTAGCGACCGGTCACGCCGGTGTGGTGGCCCATGATCCGCGAGATGACGTCGCGGGCCACGCCGGCGGCCTCGGCGGCGGTGGCGAAGCCGGCGCGGAGGCTGTGCCCAGCGAGAGTGTCGACAACTTCGGGCGGCTGGCCAGCCTCCGCCGCGGTGTCCTTGACCGTCTTGGCGACGTAGAGGTCGCTCAACGGCGTGGAGCGGACCCGCGCACCGGCGGTGCTGCCGGACAGCAGGGGCACGTTGCCGGCGCGGTGGCGGCCGTCGCGGTGGAGGTGCTTGCGGAGGCCGGCGGCGTCGAGCCAGGCGAGGGGGTGTCCCGCACCGGGCACAGCCAGGCCAACTCGTCCGGTGCCTAGGGCAGCTCGACGCGCCGGCCGGCGCCGGTCTGGTCAGCCTTGGACCGTGCTACGAGCAGCCACAGGGCGTCCTCAACGTGCTCCAGGTGGTCAACGGGCAGCCGGGCGAGCTCGCGGCGAAGGGCGGCGAAGAACCCGACGGTGAGCAGGCACCGGTCACGCAGCACCGCGACCTGAGCCCGCCGTACCGCCGGCGGCGCATCTGCGGCGACCGGCCCCGCTGGCCGGGTCTGCAGCAGGGCGCGCAGCAGGGGCACGCCGGCCGCGGGTTTGCCTTCCACCGGGCGGCCGTGCATCCGGCGGACACGGTCGCGGACGCGGCGGAACCGGCGATCGTCGGTGGGCGGCAGCAGCAGCCCGGGGCGAGGTGCCGGTCGCGGATCGCGGCCAGCCGGCCGTCCTTGGGTGGAGATGGCCAAGTCGCGCGGACCATCTGGGTCAGGTAGAGGGCGATGACCTCGATCGGCGTGGGCGACCCGGGGTCGATGCCGGACCGGGCGCACGAGGCGGCCAGGGCGTCCCAGTCGGCGTCGTACTCGCGGACGGTGCGGCGCGGCGCGGGAGGCCTCGGCGAACCGGGCGACGTCGGCGGCGAGGTCGTGGCACAGACCGATCTCGCCCACGGCGGTGGCTGGTGGGCGGCCAGCCACCGCGCGAGGTTTAGCTGGGCCGCCACGGCCATGGCGGTGGCACACCGGGGTGCGCGAGGACCGTGGGTTCGGCCGTGCAGGCCAGACCGGGCGGCGCCGTCCCCGCCGACCTGGGACGGCTGACGATCGATCGGTGACGGACCCGCCACCGGTCGGTTACAGCAGGCCGGCCGCGATCGCCTCGTCGACCGCCTTCTGTCCCTTCTCCCTGCGTAAGTCGTCCGCCGCCGTCGGCGCGGTGAGGACCTGATGGATCGCGTCCAGCGCCGGTCGCTGCAGAGCCGCGTCGTTAACCGTGAACAGCGCGGGCATCACCTGCCGGTTCGCCCACCGGGTGTCGCGGGCCCCGACGTTGCCGGTGCGGAAGTTCCGCCGCGGGTCGGGGGCCCGGTCAACCAGCCGGAACCGGTGCAGCAGCTCGGTTGCCCGCCAGGCCGTCCGGGTCAGCCGGAACTGGTTCTCGCGGTCCTCGGCGAGCAGGAAGACACCCTCGTGGGCGTGGCGACCCGGGAAGCGGGTGCGCAGGTACGCCAGCGCCAGGTAGGCGGCGAGCTCGACGTCGCTCAACGCGAACACCCACAGGTTCGTGAAGAACAACGGCGAGATCCGGATCGACGTCTCGGGGGTCGGCAGGGCATAGCGGGGGTGCTCCTCGGCGGTGCTGGCCTCGGAGAGCAGATGCCAGCTCACCCCGTCCTTGGGGTCGTAGCGCCGCCGCGTACCGCCGGGCTGCCGGGGCAGCCAGAGCAAGTGCTCTTCCTCCAGCGCCCGCATCGCCTCGGTGATCTGGCGGGCCCGCAGATCACCATGCCCGCGACCGGTGCCGGCGGTCCGCATGGTCTCGGACAGGACGAGCTGGCGCCACGACGCGTAGTCCTCGTTCGGGTGGGGGGCCACCCAGCGCACGTTGCGCACGGTGTCGCCCGGCCCGTACCGACACTGCGCGTCGAAGAGCATCAGCAGCAACAGCCGCAGCTGCAGGCCCTTGGACTTGACCAAGCGGGCAAGCGCCGGCTCGGGCCCCCCGGCGGGCGGCCGCAGCACGAACCGCGTCCGGATGTGGATCCACTCGGGCTGGCGTCCCGGGCCGGTGGAGTCCAGCCGGCCACCGTGCTCCCAGAGGTGCCGCAGGTTCGCTCCGACGATGTCGGCCAGCGGCCGGGCCTGGTCGCTGTCGCGGGACTCCCGCAGGGCGTCGACGAAACCGATCCGGGCCCGGTCGCCGGCGACGGCGGCCGCGGTCACCGGTCGCCTCGCAGGGCGGTGACGTACCGGGTGAGGGCGCCGAGCACCCTCAGGCAGTGGCGGCGAGTCTCGGGCTGCCGGGCAGCGAGCGCGGCCAAGGCGACCAGTACAACGCAGATCGTCACGGTGACCATGGGCACGGCGAGGACGACGACACCCCACCCGAGGTGGTCGATGAGGTCAGGCATGTGCAACGCTCCTACGAGTTCGGCAAGGAGGTCCTCTTCTCCCCGGTGCTTGTCGAGGGCGATCCGGGGAGAAGCGGGACGTTCGTGTCTCGCCGTACGACGCGACGAGGCAAGGATGCCCCCTGCCGACCGCAGCTGTCGCGTCAGCGATCTTGAACCGCTCCACCCCTGAACGACCACATAGCGTAGCTAGTACCGATGTGCTTTGCGGTCGTTGAGAGGTCGTCGCCGGAAGGTCGAACCCGCAGGGCGGCCGCCGCTTCGGTCAGTGGTGCTCGCCGAAGGTCCGACGCGCGCCAGGGTGAGGTGCAGGATCTGCACCCCGGCGAGGTGACGCCTCGATCTCGTCCCGCTCCCGTGCATGCCCAGGTGTGCAGGAGCCCTGCCCTCTACCTCAGCTCCGCTGAGACCGCCCGCGCCCGTGGGGTGGGCAAGAGAAGACGGGAAGGGGGTGCTTGTCCGCCTTCGCCTGCCCCCTTGGAGCACCGTGGCACGAAGCCGGGCGGGACCATCTGGGTGTCGTTGCCGCCCAGCGCTGCTCGGGAGGCAGGTGAAGGGCGTTACCACCGCATCGCGCGGCTCGGCGCCGGCCATCGTCCTAAGGCTCAAAGAGCAGGTGAGACCACCGATTCAATGGCAGTGCAGGTGACGGAACCCATCGGGCCGACGTCGTGAGGGCTCACGGTGGGCGTTCCGGATGGTGGCGCGCATATCCAAGCTCGGTGGGCGTCCGCCGACTCGGTCGCCATTGACTTGATGTGACGGCGCGGATGCGCTGTGCTGACAGCGGGTTGTGGTCTGGTCGGGGGTGATCGTGGGCGTGCAGGTAAATCCCGAGTGGTGGAGCTCGGGAGTCTGGAACGGCCGGCCGATAGGCGAGTTCCTGCGGCGGCGAGATGTCAGTGCCGTCTTCCGGTTTCTGCATGCCCGGGGAGTCTCCTACGGCAGGATCTCGACGCTCGTTGACGTCTCGCCCAACCGGGTGGCCGAGATTGCCAAGGGCGTCCGGCAGGTCACGGCCTACGAGGTCTTGGAGCGGATCGCGGTCGGCCTGAGCATCCCGCGTCCGGCCATGGGGCTCGGCCGGGACGAGGACGGGCACGGGCACGGTCTCGAGGAGGCGCCATGGCTCTCGGCTGCAGGCGACCTCGTGGATCGGCCGGTGATCGGAGTCGGGACCCGCGTAGACGTCGGCGTCCTGGCGCAGCTGCGTCTGGGCCTGGATGGAGCTTTGGCATCGTCGAGCGTCGCTCCGCGGCATCTCGACCTCATGGAGGAGTCTGTGGGCGAGCATATGCGGATATACCCGTCGGCCTCTCCGGGGGTGATGCTGTCGCTGCTGATGGGTGACTGCCGGGAGGTGCAGGTTCTGTCAGGGCGCCGGCAGCCAGCGGCAGTCCAGGCTCGGCTGTCTGGGGTGGCGGCGCTGTTGGCGACGATGTCCGCGGATGCGTTGATGCGACTCGGGGAGGTTGCCGAGGCGCAGCGGTGGTACGGCACGGCGATCCGTGCCGCAGATGACAGTGGGCAAACCCGGTTGAGGGTGCTGGTGCGGGCCCAGGCGGCGATGCTGCCGTACTACTTCGGAGATCCTGGTCAGACCGTCGCGCTTGCCGAGGCGGCGCTGGCCCTGACCTCGACCGCATCGTCACCGGGCGCCCTGGCTGCGGCCGGCCGGGCGCGTGCATTGGCCAGACTCGGTGCGGCTGCGCAGGCACGGTCGGCCATCGACCAGGCCCGCCGGATATTCGACCAGGCCGGTGACGACGACACCGACGTGGCGTTCCGGTTTCCGGCGAAGCGCCTTCTGTTCTACCTTTCGGGGACGTACACCTGCCTTGGGGACACCGCTGGGGCGTACCGGGTTCAGGACGAGGCCCTGCGACTGTACGGCGAGGCGCCGGCCGTACCGATCGACGTAGGGCTCCTCGCTTTGGACAGGTCAGTGTGCCTCGTACGGGACCGACGCGCGGCCGAAGCAGCGGTGACCGCCCGCGACGCCATCGCACGCCTACCGGAGACACAGCAGACGGAGATCCTCCTCACCAGGGCTAACGATGTCATCTCGATGGTTCCTGAGCGAGATCGCTGCGGTGAGGTGGCGGCGTTGACCGATTACGTGCGGGCCTGTCGCGAGAGCGCCCGTAGGCTAGGGGTTACCGCTGTGCTCGGTCCCTAGGAGCCGCATGTTCGTCGAGGCGCGTACCCGCCCGGTGCTCACCGAGGTGTGCCGTCGGCTCGGCTATCCCGACTCAGACGCCGCCCTGCTACGGCACCACACCAACGCTGTCTACGCCGTCGGCGACGTCGTGATCAAGATCGCCCCTGCCTCTTTCGGCCTGGAGCGAGCGCGGGCCATGGTGGCTGTGGTCGGCTGGCTGGAGGCCCGAGGTTTTCCGACGGTGGGACTCCACTCGGCCCTGGTGCAGCCGTTGCAGGTTGATGGTCACGCTGTCACGGTCTGGCGGCGTCTTGACCCCGCACACGATCAACCCATCAGCGTCGCTGAACTGGGAGCACTGCTGCGCCAATTGCATGCCCTGCCGATCCCGCCGATGCCGCTGCCCGTCCTGCGGCCGATCCACAGCGTCGAGCGGTCCGTCGCCCGTTCGACGATCCTCGACGGGAACGAGCGGGATCTGCTGATGGGCCGGCTCAAGGTACTGGCAGCGCGGCTGGACGCGCTGGGGTTCCCACGCGAGGCCAGCTTGATTCAGTCCGACCCGCAAACACGGAACGCGCTGCGGCGCTTCGACGGCACGCCGGTACTGGCCGACTGGGATGGCGCGGCCCTCGGACCCCGCGAGTGGGACATCGCGACCGTCGCCGTTCACTGTCGCCGATTCGACCCGCCGGGCCACACGCCCTTCGCCGAGTTCACTACTACTTACGGGTGGGATGCCACCGCCTGGCCTCAATTCGAGGAGCTGTGCCAGCTGCGTGAGCTGCAGATGATTGCCACCAACGCCCGCAAGTCCCGTCCCGGCACGGAGGCCGCCGACGAGGTGCACCGCCGGATCGCGGGCCTGCGCGATGATGGGGCCGAACTTACTCGATGGCACATCCTCTGAATCCCGCCGGGTAGGGGGCGAGCGGCCTCCATCAGCCACCCGCGCACGGCCAGGTCAGACACGATGAGGCACATGGTGACCCACCACGCTGGGTCTATGTTGGCCCCGTCATCCCCGCGATCGTGAACGCCAGGAACACGTCGGCGAGCCGGTCCATGATCAATTGGACCCCGCTATACCGACGGACCAGCGGCAGCCTCACGCCAGGGAGATCCAGATGTACGTGCCAATGGGCGGCAAGTCGGGCGGCGACCCGACCCGCCAGCAAGTGCTCGCGCCGGGCACTCCGTCGACTGTCCGGGTGGCTCCCCGTTCCCGTACTGCCATGAGGGCTGTGGGGGCGGGCGACCGGCGGTCTGCGCCCTGTCGTTGGCTGGCGGCGGTGGGTTTGCCGGTGCACCGGCAAACCCACCGCACACCGACGTCGGCGCCAGCTGGTGCTCGGCCATGACGGTGTACATGTCGCGGTACGCCGCCACGGGCGAGCTTCCCCGGGACCTCTCGAATCGGGTCGAGCCGGTGGAGCAGCCGGTGGCCGATCTGCCGCTGCTGACGCATGTCTGGCGGGCGGTGTTCGAGCAGCAGACGCGGAAGCCTGGCCGCCGATGACCGGCGACGGCACACGCCCCATCGTGCCGGACCGGCCTGGGCTGCCGGAACATCTGCCGATGCGCCCGCTGTGGCTGTGCCGCCGATGCGGGCAGCCGTGGCCCTGCGGCGCAGCGAAGCTCGCGCTCCTGGCCGAGTACCGGGAAGTGCCGGTGAGCCTGTTCCTCTACCTGGCCGGCTGCCTGCACGACGCGATCGACGACCTGCACCGGCTCAACCCGAGCGTCACGGGCAGCGCCGCCGACATGTTCGACCGGTTCCTCGGCTGGCCCGCCCGCCACACCCACGCCTACCGCGTCAGTACCACCACGGCCGCCAGCATCGAGGAAGCCACCTCGTGAACGGCATGCAGGTGAGGGGGTGTGCATATACGCCAGCAGGACGAAACCTTCGACCAGCACCACGTGGGCTTCAGACCCCATTGACTTAGCGAGCCTCACCGGCTTGAGGCGCTGTTGAGCCGAGAAGAGCGGAACGATGGGTCATCCGATCGGGAGGCCCTGATGAAGAGGAGAGCACCTGAATGAGTGTCGACACGGCGAGCGGCGAGGGCCTCCATGCCGCAATGGTCGATCAGCTCGTCGCCGATCACGCGGAGAAGGGGCTGGTCATGCGGGCTGAGGTGGAGGCGGCGCTACGGTCGGTGCCACGCCATCTGTTCACTCCGGATGCCGCGCTGACGGAGGCGTACCGGGCCGACCAGGCGGTGGTGACCAAGCGGATCGGCGACGAGGCCGTCAGCTCGGTGTCGGCGCCCTGGCTCATTGCGGAGATGCTCGGTCAGGCAGCTGACGGCATCGACGGCGGCTTGCCCGGCCGGCATGTCCTGGAGATCGGCTCCGGTGGGTACAACGCCGCGCTGCTGCGGGAGCTGGTCGGCCCGTCGGGCTCGGTCACGACCGTAGATATCGACCGGGAGGTGACCGACCGGGCCAGCGCCTGCCTCACTGCGGCGGGTTACGACGACGTGGTCGTGGTGTGCGCGGACGCCGAGCAAGCGGTCAACCCGGGCCGCACATACGACTTGATCATCGTCACGGTCGGCTCGTGGGACATCTCCCCGGCCTGGAGCGCGCAGCTCGCCGAGAACGGAACGCTGGTCGTACCGCTGCGCACGTTCGGGATGACCCGCTCCTGGGCGATGCGCCGGACCGGCGACCGGCTGGTCAGCCACAGCCAGCGGTTGTGCGGCTTCGTGTCGATGCAGGGCGCTGGGGCGCATGAGGTGCGGTACGTCGACATCGCTGACGGGGTGCACCTGCGGCTGGACGAGGACCAGCAGGTCAATCACCACGCCGTCGGTGAGCTGTTGGCGCAGCCGCAGACGCAGGCATGGGCCGGGGTGAGCCTGCCCCCTCGTACCGTCCTGGCTGACCTCGACTTGTGGTTGGCGACCCGCATCACCGATGCGGGACAGCAGTTCGTCGTTCTCACGGCTCAGCAGGAGGCCGTCGATGCGGGCGTCGTCGCCCCGGCATGGCGCTTCGGCACGCCGGCCGCTTCCGACAACGGCGCGTTCTGCTACCGCTCGGCACTGCGCTGGACAGACGACGACATGTTCGACCTGGGTGCCTGTGCACATGGGCCCGACGCCGCGGCGGCGGCCGGTCGGATGGTCGGACAGATGCGCGCGTGGCTGGATGCGGGTAGCCCTTCGCCGGTGCTGCATGTCCTGCCCGCTGGTACTCCCGACGGCGACCTGCCGGCCGGGACGGTGCTGGACAAGCGGCACAGCCGCTTCGTCCTCACCTTCACCCCCGCATAGAAGGGAACGCACGTGAACGAAACCGACGCCTCGGAGTTCACCCTGGACGTCAGCCTGGTCGACGCCGGCCCCACCCCGGGCGGCTACGCCACCGCCACCGACGACGGGTGCGGCTCCGGTAACACCGGCTCCAACGCCTGCACCACGAAGTGCGACGGCGGCAACTGACCCATCCATTCCTCTCACGATCGGGCCCGGCGTCGAGCTCGCCGGGCCCGTCGATTCGGTGGTGCAAGCATGGTTCCCGCAGCTGGCGCGGCGCTGATCAGAATCGCCGCCTACCCGAAGGGCCTCGTTCTTCCTCCCTGGCCCGACATGGCCCATGGTCATCCGGATCAATGGCGCGAGTGGCTGGACAGGACGTGGACGCTGCCCGGGTTCGCGGCAGCCGTCACCGGCGCGGCGCCGCAGATGGCCGACCAGATACAACGCACGCTGCGCGGGGAACCGATGCCTCAGCAGCGACTGCGGCGCCTGGTGCAGTCAGCGGTCCGGTACCTGCTGCGCTGGACCACCCGTGCGACCCCATTCGGCAGGTTCGCCGGCGTGGCGCCGGTCCAGTTCGGCGCTCGCGCGGAGGTCCGCCTGGGCGAGGCCCATCGTGCGGTCTCCCGCCCCGACGGCCAGTTCATCGCCCAGTACACCGCGCGGGCCGAACAGGACCTGGCCACCCTACGCACCGTCGCAGTTGTGACGAACTCATTGGGATACCGGCGCGGCGACAGGTGGGTGCTGCCCTGTGCCCACGCCAATGCCGATCGGCGGTGGGACGTCGAGATTCGCCTGACCGGCCCGATCCGGGCTGCGATCCAGGCGGCGCGGTCCCCGGTCAAGTTCGCCGAACTCGCCGCGGCGGTCGCCGGACCCGCCAGCATCGCCGACGCCGAGAGGCTGCTGGCCGAACTGGTTCACAACGAGGTGCTGCTGTCGGCCCTACGCCCACCCATGACCGCCACCGACCCGGCCGCCCACGTCGCCCGCCACTACGCCATCTCGGAACCGGGCAGCCGGACCGCCGTTGATCTACGTGCCGACATAGAGGTGACCCTGCCCCCGCCGGTGCTTCACGAGGCGGAGCGGGCAGCGTCGACGCTCGTGGCGGCGGCGCCATCGCAGTCCGCCGGATGGGCCGAGTACCACAGCGCGTTCATCGAGCGGTGGGGCCCAGGAGCGGCAGTTCCCATCCGTGATGTGCTGAACGTGCTCGGGTTCCCGGCTGGCTACCGGGGATCCACTCGCCGCGCCCCGGCGCTGTTCACCGCCCGCGACCGGCTGCTCGGACAGCTCGCGCAGCAGGCCGCACTCGACGGCTGCGCCGAGGTGGCGCTCGACGACGCACTGATCGACCGGCTGCGCGCGAGTGACGACCGGCCGCCGATCCCGCACACCGAACTGCGGTTCACCCTCGCCGCCGACACCCTGCACGATCTGGACCGCGGCGCGTTCACCCTGACGGTGCTCAGCGGGTCCCGCCACGCCGGAGTCGCGGCGGCCCGGTTCCTGCACCTGCTCACCCCCGCCGAACTCGCCGGATTCCAGCAGGTCTACCGGCATCTGCCGACTGCCCTGCCTGGCGCGGCCCCACTGCAGCTGTCCGGGCCCCCGCTGGACGCTCGCCTCACCGCAGTGGCCCGGACGCCCGAGCTGCTGCCCGTCCTTCCACTCGGCGACTTCCACCAGGCACCGCCATACACGATCGAGGATCTGGCGGTGACCGGCGACGGACGCCGGTTGTGGCTGGTATCACTGGCCACCGGTCAGCCCGTCGAACCGCTGTTGTTCAACAGCGTGCTGCTACCCACACTGCAGCAGCCGCTGATGCGGTTCCTGACCGAGATCTGGACCGCCTGGACGGCACCGTGCAGCCGGTTTGACTGGGGGCACACCAGCGGCCTGCCGTTCCTACCCCGCCTGCGGCGTGGACGCACCGTCGTGCACCCCGCCCGCTGGATCGTCGACCACACCGCGCTTCCCGCTCAGGGCACCGGATGGCAGCAGTGGTGTAACGCCTGGCAGCGACACCGCCACCAGCGGCACATCCCGCAGCAGGTCCTGGTCGGCGACGACGACATACGCCTACGCCTTGACCTAGACAACCCCGCCCACCTGGCGGTCCTACGCGAGCACCTCGACCGAGGTCCCCGCACCGCGATCACGGAGGCTCCGGGGCCAGCGGGCTGGATCGACGACCGCCCCGCCGAACTCCTACTCACCCTCACCTACCCCGCGCCGGCCGTCCGACCAGCCAGGCGAGCCCGAACCGCCACCACTGTTCAGCACTGGCCTGGGCGGTCACGGTGGCTGGAGGCACATCTACACGGTCGGCTGGACGACATTCTGACCGACCTCGCCGGCCGCCCCGCCGACCACCTCCCAGCAGGCTGGTGGTTCCTGCGGTATCCCCACCCCGAGCCGCACCTGCGACTGCGCATCCCGCTTCCGGACACCGACCGATTCGCCGACATCGCCCGCCATCTCGCTAGCTGGGTGCAGCACCTGCACGATGACGCCCTCGTACACGACTACAGCCTGCACCCGTACCGCCCGGAGAGCCGCCACAGTGCCGCAGCGACCTTGGCCGCCGCCGAACGGGTGTTCGCCGCCGACTCCCGTGCCGCCCTGCCCCGCCTTAGTGGAGACCGCCAGGCCGCCACCGCCGCCGGGATGATCGCCATCGCTGACAGCTTCACCGGCGACGGCCCGCGCTGGCTCACCACCCACGTCCCTCACCGGACCGGTCCCCGCCTCGACCCTGCCCAGCTCAAACATGCCCGACGCCCAGTGCATGACGAGCGGCTCGCCGCAGCGCTGGCCGCATACCGCTCGATGGTCGCCGATGACGGGCTCGACCCCAACGACGTGCTGGGTGACCTGCTGCACCTGCACCACGCCCGCATGATCGGCGTCGACCTCACCTCCGAACAGCACTGCCTGCGGCTGGCCCGCACCATCGCCCTCACCAGCGGTCACGGCGGACGTACGCCGTGACCGCGGGCCAGTCCCTCGCCGACGGCGCGGCAGGCATCGCCTTGCTGCACCTGGAAACCGGCAACCGGCCGGCAGCGTACGAGGCACTGCGCCACGCCACCGCCGGTGGCGTAAGCATCGCCAAGGGCGCCAGCCTCTTCTACGGCGCCCCCGCACTCGCCTTCGTCCTCGCCACCACCAACCATCCAGGGCTCGCCCAGGCACAAGCAGCCACCGCCGACGGAACCGCCACGGTCACCCGCCGACGACTCGAAGCCGCCCACCGCCGTATCGACCAACATGAGCAGCCGCACTACGCCGAATACGACCTCATCCGCGGGCTGACCGGGCTCGGCGTCGTTCTACGCCGGCTCGGGGATCACGACCTGCTCCGCCAGGTTCTGGACTACCTCGTCCGGCTCACCGAACCGCGAGGCGAACTGCCCGGCTGGTGGTGCTGGAACGCACCCGAACGCCGCCAGCCACCGCCCCCCGGCGGTCACGCAAACTTCGGCGTGGCCCACGGCATCACCGGCCCACTGGCACTGCTCGCCCTCACCCTCCGCGACGGCATCACCGTCGCCGGACACACCACGGCGATCAACCGCATCAGCCGATGGCTGGACACCTGGCAGCAGCACACCGGCGGTGCGATCTGGTGGCCGCAAACCATCACCATCAGCGACCTGCCCCGCGCAACACCGACCCAGCGAACCCCGCTGCGGCCGTCCTGGTGCTACGGCACCCCCGGCATCGCCCGCGCCCAGCAACTCACCGCACAAGCCCTGCACGACACCACTCGCCAGCGCGTCGCTGAGACCGCCTTCACCACCTGCGTCACCGACCCCGAACAACTTCGACGGCTCACCGACCGAAGCCTGTGCCACGGCACCGCCGGACTGCTGGCCACCGCCCGCCGCATCGCATCCGACGCCCTCACCCCCATACCCCTCGATCTCGTCAACGATCTCCACCGGCAGACCGCCCCCATCACCAGCGAGCCCGAAGGGCTGCTCGATGGCCGGGCAGGCGCCGACCTCGTCACCGCCGTCGCCACCGCCTGGGACGCCTGTCTCCTCCTCACCTGAAAGAGCCATCCGTGGACCCCACCCCCTGGCACCAGGTCAACATCAGCTACCCCGGCCAGACCGCCCGGGAGCGCGAGAAACAGGCGGTCACCCACCTCAGCCGAGTGCTTCCCGCCGCCGAGACCGCCGGCCTGATCACCTCCTGGTGGTTCATCCGCAAAGGCGCCTGGCGCATCCGCTATCTCCTTGCAAACAGCCCAGACAGCGGAGACCGGGCCCGCCGGCTACTTACTGAAGGGGTCACCTGGACCGGCGACATCTACGAACCCGAGACCCATGCCTTCGGCGGCCACGACGCCATGACCACCGCCCACACGCTGTTCCACCACGACAGCCGCCACCTGCTCACCTACCTCCACGAGCACCCCACCACCCGGCGCGAACACTCGCTGATCTTGTGCACCGCCCTGATGCGCGCAGCAGGGCTGGACCTCAACGAGCAAGGCGACGTCTGGGCCCAAGTCGTCGAGCACCGCGCAGCACACCTCAACCAGGCACCCACAACCGATGCCCCCAGGTGGGAGAGGTTCACCGGAGACGTTCGGAGCCTGCTGCTCGGCGCACCTCGCACCCCCGGCGAATGGCACACCGCATTCGCACACGCCGGCGCAGCTCTACACCGCCAACGGGAACGGGGCACCCTCACCCGTGGTCTGCGGGCAGTAATCGCCTTGCACGTGATCTTTCACTGGAACAGGCTCGGACTACTCGCCACCACCCAGGCCACCCTCGCCCGGGCAGCCCAGGACGCCACCTTTGGCCTGCCCGATCCACATCATGAGTCGAGGCCTTCTCACTGACGGCTCGCCCGGCAGTTGGCCTGCGGCACGGCCGCGGCTGCGCCATCACCGAACAGGAGTGCCTACGTCGAGTTCTCCTGCGGGAACGACACAAGCCGGCGGGCTCGCACCCATCATCAACGAACACGCCGTCCCACGGCCCCCGACCACGGCTACCACGAAATTTCGAAGGGATCGCGCACGCGCCCGGTACCGGCGATACTCACGTCACTACGCGACCCTCTCTGCAGCCGGACGCGTCTATCTCGCATGTCCCTGCCGAAGTCCCGCGTCGACATGAGATGCGCCGCAGGCCACGGAGTTCGCGACGGACAAGCTGCGCGACTGGTACACCGGCGTGACGTCCTCGCCCAAGACGACGAAGTCGTCCTACCCGAGGCCACCTCGATGCAGGAAGTCACTCTCCCATCGCTACCACCGCCGGGCTGCCAGTAACCGGCCGCGGTGACGACCTGCTGCCTGCAGGCCCTGATGCCGAGTCCGCCGCTCGCCCACGACGGCGGTTAAAGCACCGCATATCCACTGAAAAGGACGCGTGTTCGACCTGGTTAACTGAGACTCTTCGATCCCTGTACGAGCGGGCTATATGCTCGATGCATGGCGACCTGCCGCTCACCTAGTTTGGGCGCGGCGTCGGAGCGGAGATCCAGGGCAGGTGCAACGGTAGTCTGCAGTGAATAAGGCCACCCCAGCTTGCAAGCGACGGGAGAGAGTCGTGATGGTACGTCCCGCACAACACGGGGATGCCGAACTGGAGGGGTGCGGCGCTGATCTTGCAAACCGCGAAAAGTCGCCGTACGAGTTTCAGGTAATTCGTGACGAGCGGATTTCTTTCCGCGGTCGAGTGTTCGAGATTTCGGAGCTCGATGTGCGAGAGATGGGCATTTCGAAGACCTTTGAACGGGTCCGGCGTGCGCCGGGGGTGCGGGCAATTGTGCGAAATGCCGCCGGCGACGTGTTGCTTACTCGGGAATGGCGCCACGAACTGGGTCGCGTGGACTTGCGACTGCCCGGTGGTAAAGTTTTCGATACGCTCGACGAATACCGTCTGTGCAAGGGCACCGACGAATCGTTGCAAAGTGCCGCCTCTGCTGCTGCCCGTCGTGAGTTGCGGGAGGAGGCGGGCATCGAGGCGAGGTCCGTACAATTCCTTCATCGCAGTGTGTGTGGTGCCACAGTTGAGTGGGACCTATATTACTTTCTTGCCCATGATTGGAGGGATGCCGTTGACGGCCCGGCACCAGAGCCGGGCGAGGACATCACCGTCAGCTGGATGACGCAGCAGGAGACGATCGCGGCTTGTCTCGACGGCGCGGTCAGCGAAGAACGCAGCGCATTGGTCCTACTCCGGCTCCTCTTGCCTGAGAGGTAGGTGTCCTTTGTCGATCTTCAAGGGGGTCCTCCTAGTAGGAGGATCTGGGGCTGGGAAGTCGACAATCCTGTCGATCTTGCGGCGCCGGTTTGCCAGCGTGGGCGGAATCGCATTTCCTCGCCGATTCGTCACCCGTCCTCGGAGATTGGATGATGTGTCGGAAGAGAACGTTGCCGTTACCAGCGACGAGCTGGACGATCTGGAACGGTCCAGGCGCATTCTTTTTCGTTGGCAGAAGGTGATGGGTGAAGGCATCAGCGCGCATTACGCCTTCGAGAAGCCCGCCGCTCCGTTCGCCGTGCTAGGTGGCAACGATGCCCTACTGATGAACAGGGGAAGCATCCGCCCTGCGCCCAACCAGCTCGATGGCTACTTCAAAGTATTGGTCTTCGCACCCGCAGCGGTGCGGGCTGAGCGGCTGCTGCGGAGATCGCCCGAGTTGGCGGACTGTGCGGGCGAGTGGCAGGCGCGGATCGAGGACAACCAGTCGGTCCTGCGGCCAATGGTTGACATGGTTTTGGTCAATATTGATGATGATCCGAGCCGGAATGCCGAGGGGCTCCTTCGAGTGATGGAGCTCCACGTTGCAGAGGGGGGTAGGCAGGTTGCCCGGCGAAGGTGACGCAAAACTGGACCTTGACCAGGTCCCAGGCGTGCTCGAGGCACTAAAACATGCCTCGGACCTACTCAATACCCTCAAACTCTTCGGTGTCGAAGAGGCCCCTGCCATGCTTAAGGCATCCAATGCTGCCCCTGAGCGGTGCATGGCCCAGGCGCATACGAGTCTCGATTTCTTCGGCTTCCACGGAAATAAGTGGCGTAACAAGCCTTGGTTTAGCGCCGGCCTTGAACGCCTATGGCGGCGCGGCGGCAAGGTCAGATTTTTGGTGGTGGACGACCTAGATGAACTTCAGCGGAGCGAGTACGCTGCGTTAATCCGTCGCTGGCCGAACACGTTCGAGGTCAGGTTGATGCCGTATCCAGCGCTCTTCAGGTTGGTGTTCATCAACAATGATCGGTTGGTCTTCGGTCACTATGGTGCCGACGTAATCCTTGAGGATGGAGTCAACGCGGCTGGCTGGCTGAGCCCTCATCTGATCATTCACTGCGGGACGACCTGGTCCCTGGGTGTTCCCTTTCGCCAGTACTTCGAGCAGAAGTGGGAGGCAGGGAGGCGACTGCTTCCCGATGCCACTATTGCAGATCCCAGTGAGTCGGATAGCCAGGTGCAGCGGCGAGAGTTCGGGTGAGCGAGTGCCCTACTCAATTGACGTGGGCGACATCGACTGGGGCGATGCCGGCGGGTGGGCGCAGGCGATCGGCAACTTCGCCCTCTGGTTGATAGCCGTAATAACCCTGCTGCGAGACCGGAAGCGGATCACCGCGTTGGAGCGCGAGGCGGCAGAGAACCGCGAAGAGCAAAAACGGGCACAGGCGAGGCTCGTATCGGCGTGGCCAGACGAGTGGTCAGCCGGGCGGGTGGCCGGGCGTTGCCTCAACGCATCGAGCGAACCTATCTATCGGGTTGTTGTCCGCGTCTTCAACGAAGGCGCGCGGCCCGCTGAGCCGCCGACGCGGGCTCACCGCCGCACCACCTCCATTCCCCTAATGCGCCCCAAGGAGGAACTCCCCTTCGTGGTAGCTGACGGCGGTCCAGCAGGGCAAGCCAACGCGGTCGCGGTGGACCTAGCATTTGTAGACGCCGCTGGTCACATGTGGTGGCGGCAGGGCGACGGAACGCTGTTCAAGCAGGGATGAGCGGAGATGCATCGACTCGTTCGCGCCGTACTAGCCACGACGACCGCTATGGTCCTCGCCTGCACCGGCTGTGTAGCCAGTTCCGCCGAGTCGCCGATTAAGGTAGCGGTGGTTCCCGGTGAGAATGCAGGAAGCCTGTCCGAGACTTACCGCGCGCTGGTGGGTCTGCTAGCCCAAGCGACTGGCCGAGAAGTCGAAATCATACAAGTGGCTGACTACAACGGGGTAGTCGAGGGGTTGCTGGCCGAGCGGATCGATGTCGCCGAGCTCGGTCCGGTTACGTACCTGATCGCGCAGCAATCCGGCGCCAATCTACTGCTGGCCGGCATCTACAGCAGCGGACAGCGAGCGCCTTACTATCGATCAATAGCGGTGACGCGGGCCGAAGCTCCAGTAGAGGTTCCGGCAGGGCTACGAGGCAAGCGGGTCTGCATGGTCGATCCTCTATCCACCAGCGGCGGATTGATCCCCAGGGCCGCGA
Source organism: Micromonospora sp. NPDC004551 (assembly GCF_040609975.1). Classification (NCBI taxonomy): domain Bacteria; kingdom Bacillati; phylum Actinomycetota; class Actinomycetes; order Micromonosporales; family Micromonosporaceae; genus Micromonospora; species Micromonospora sp. NPDC004551. Next base: position 217,822 of record NZ_JBEXLM010000004.1, read on the forward strand.
TAGTCCAGGCTGGCCTTCCCCTGAACGGCGCGGTCGATATCACGTACGTAGGCGGCCACGACGTCGCAGTCGCCGACGTCCGGCGGGGACTTTGCGACGTAGCGTTCACATCCGACGAGATGTTCGAGCGGGTTCTACCGTCCCGGAAACTCAACCTCTCCGGGACGCAGGTCGTGTGGCGGTCGGAACGGATACCAAATGCACCCGTCGTGGTCCGTGGCGGCCTGGACTCGGAGGCTCGGGCCCGCGCCCTGACGTCGCTTCGACAAGACTTCAACGTCAGCCGGCTGGTCGCGCTGGGCATTTGTGCGAGCGCGGCGGAATGCCGAATATCCAGTGACCCGTCGGTGACCGGCCTGACAGAGGTCGACGAGTCGGTATTCTCGGGCCTACGGACGGCATGCCGCCTCACTGGCTACCGGCAGTGCTCGTGATACAGCAGAAGGGTTTGCTGGCGGAGTTTCACGGGGCATCTCTCGGATACGGTCCAGTCACCGTCCTGAAATCCATCTCGATGCAGATTCGAGTCGGCGACAAGATTGCGCTGCTAGGAGCCTCCGGATCGGGCAAGTCGACCTTACTGTCGAGCCTGGCCGGGCAGATCCCGTTAGTCGCGGGTGACCTCACATTTTCCGGTGCGCTTAGCCCGGCGCGGCGGCCGCCCCGCTTCGACCCGAGGATTGCGTGGGTACCGCACGACCTGGCGCTGGTGCCGGAGCTGCGGGCAGTTACCAACGTACTGCACGGTTGCCTGGGCCGCCTTCGCCTGCCCCGCTTCGGCTGGCATACATATCCTAAAAACGAGCGCGAAGCGGCGTTCGACCTGATGGCGCGGCTGGGCTTGAGAGCGTTCGCCATGGTCCCGAGCGGACAGCTCTCGCGTGGACAGCAGCAGCGAGTGGCGTTGGGCCGAGCTCTACTGCAAAGGCCTGTGCTGCTCGTATTGGATGAGCCGACAAGCGCGCTGGACTCCCCGACAGCGGTGGCGCTGTTCCGGGTCCTCGACGACCTTGTGCTCCAACAGGGTGCCGTCCTAGCAGCGCTGCATGACGAGGCACTAGCCAGGGTTTGGGCTACGCGCCGCTTGCACGCCTCTAGCGGCCGTATCGTCGAGGAATGAGTCGCCGGCGGCGACAGGTCGCGGTGCTCACAGCGCTGTGGCTCGCCGGCATTTGTCTAGCCGGCTACTGCGCCACCGGGGTGACGGCGGCATTCTCAGCGCGTTTCCTGGGGAGTCGGATCGGGGGAATTTTCCCACCTTCCTTCCAGGGCGTGACGATCGCCACTGTCGGCATGACGGTCGGCGTCGTGGTAGTCGCCGCGGCAATGGGCGTATCGCTGGGATCACTCCTCTTTCTCCTCCGCTCAGTTCCGACTCAAGAATCGAACTGGTGCCGTCGCGTCGGTGTGGTGGGAAGTCTGCTGGCGCGTGGCTACCCCGAGGTTGCAGTCCTTTTCATTCTCCAGCTCATTTTTGGGACGCAGATCCAAACCGTGCTCGTCTGTGTTGCCGTTTACACGGGCGGCGTTCTCGGGCGACTTCTCGACATCACCGTCACTGAGGACCAAAAGGCACCCTATTTCCGCGCTCGGCAAGCCGGCGCACCGCATCTCGTGGCCTTCACCGCAGTGTTGATGGCGTCGATTGAGACGCTGCTTATACGGGCCTGTCTTTTGCGGATCGACTCGGTTCTTCGCAAGATCGTGGTTCTCGGTGTGGCCAGTGCCGGCGGCTTGGGACTGACCTTCCTGGAGAGCTATGCGCTCGGTGACTTCGCGGTGGTCGGTGGTGTCTGCCTTATGCTGTTCTGCTGCCATGCCGGGCTCGAACTTGTGGCGGTCATGGCCGGGGTCAACCAGTCCGCCTCGCGGCGACCGCGAAGCGCGATGCGCGGCGCAGTGCGGAGGAGTGTACTGGTCGGACTTCAGACTCTCGGCTTCGGCGGCTGGGTGCTTTGCCTGGGGTCCCTGTTGGTCACTCCCCGACTTATTCCTTTGTATGGCGGAGAAGACCTCCACGCCAGATACATCGCGCGGCGGCTGGTGGTGGCCGCAGCCGAGACGTTATTCAGCGCGTTGGCCGCCGCGGCGCTCGGTGTGACACTCGGTTTCCTCGTGGGCCTGGCCGCGTCGGTCAGCCTCTCTCGTCGGCGTTGGGTGCCGCATGGTGTGCGGATGCTGCTGGCTGCGGCTAGGGCAATACCGGACATCCTTCTCGTGATGCTGGCGATCTCGGCCGTAGGTCTCGGCTGGAGTTCGGGAGCCGTTGTGCTGGCCGTGCTGAGCACGATCACGACCGCCAAACTCTTTGCGGACGAAGTGGACTCGGTGGGCATGGGTTCATACCGCGCCCTCCGCTTGGCGGGCGCATCGTTCCTGCAGGGGATTCTAGGCGGCTTGCTTCCTCGCATCGGTCGGCAGCTTGTCTCGATTGGCCTTTGGCAGATCGAGCACAATGTCCGAAATGCCGTCCTGATCGGTTCGGTCGGAGCCGGCGGTTTGGGGTACTTCTTAGTCGAGGCGCGGAATGCCGGGTCCATGCCAGGACTTCTGGCAGGGGGCTTCGTGGCCTGTGCGCTGGTGGGATGCATCGAGCTGCTGGGTGGACGGTGGGACGGGGAGCGGGTCTCCTGGTTTGGCCTCAGCGGCGAGTTTGAGGCGGGCCGGGACAACCAAGATGACCGAGCACCTGCCGCTAATCGCGAGGAGGGCCCTCCAGTCGTCGGTAGCGGGCGCCTGTCGATATGAGAGGGCGGCTTGGTGCGAGAACGGGAACCCATAGCAGGAAGGGGCAGTGGGGTTGAGCGCCGTTCGATACGTTGGGCGCCGTTAAGCCCGTTCCGTCCACGCTGAAGGCGACAACATCGAGGTGTACGCGCCGTCTTCGAAGACGGCACCCTGCAGCTTGTGAGGCGGAATGTAAAGTTCGAGTGAAGCAGGGTGCCTACGGCACCGGCACAACCGAGCGGGTGGGCGACACGCGTTCAAACGCCTGCCGCCGAATCGCGACTCCTGGTGGCCAGTGGCTCCGGGCCTGGGGGCAGGCAACTCGTCATGATCTTGCTGTCGGCGACGCGTGAAGATTGACCCCCAGGCGGCCCACGCGCCGCCAGGGCCATGATGACCGCCTGGGCCGTGCCGGTGTCCATCCCGTCCCCGGCGGGGTGCGCCCGCCCAGCACGGTCCAGGTGCCGTGGCAGGGAGTAGCCCACGTTCACCCACGTCACCCGGAGCCCCGTTCGCCCAGCCCAGGACCACACCCGGAGCACACGAATCCCGGTTTGCGACCAGCGGCCGGTCGCAGTGACCCGCGTTGGCACCGGTTCACCCGGGTTGGCATCCGCTGGAGAGCACACAAAGCCTGACGTTCCTGCGGCCCGTCAGTGCGAATCAGATGAAGGCGTAGGGGAGTCCTCCAGGGAGAACACCATAGACACTCACATTGGTCTACCTCTCTGTAGACATAATTGTCACTATGTGATCCGCCGCGCCTCGCCAGCGCCAGTACCCGGCGGGGGAGTGCCGCGGTCCTGCTCTCGCCACTGGCCGGCGGTGTCGGCGCGCAGCAGGCGATCAACCATCTCCAGCGCCGGTGGCTCCGAGTCGAACTCCCAGCGCAGCACCTTCCCGGACTCCGTGTCCCCGGCCCGGGCCATCACCGTCCAGCGCGTCTCGCGGACCAGCCACACGTCGCGCCGGGTCAAGCGCCCCCAGTGAGGTCGGGCCGAAGCGCGGTGCCGGGCTTTCGTCCGGTCCGTTTCTTCGGCCCGCCTCCCGAACCGGACGTGCAACTCTCGCTGCATCCGGCTCTCCACGGACTCACGTCGGCTGGGTCAGGCGACGTGTCGGGGGTGTCCAGGGGTTGGGGATCACGCTGCGGCGTCGGTATCGGGTGACGGTGACCGAGGCCGGGTTGAACAGGGTGAGCTGTCCGTCGGTGATCGTCCATCCGCCGGCCATGAAGCGCCGTCGGAGTTGCTTCCACGTCAGGCCCTTGTGTCGTTTGCGGATCCAGATTGCTGTTCGGCGCCAGGTGAAGGCGCCGAGGTAGCTGAAGGTCCGTTTCGACACGCCGTGCTTGAAGTAGTTGCTCCACCCTCGGAGTGCGCCGTTGACGCGTTCCAGCAGGGCGGTCAGGTCGGCTTGTGCTGAGCTGTGGGTGAGCGTGCGGACCTTGTCCTTGATCGCGGTGACCGCTTTCTTGGACGGGTATGTGTATACGCAGCGCCGACCCGTGCCTCGTTTCCGGTGCCGCTGGATGCGGAACCCGAGCAAGTCGAAGCCCTCGTCGATGTGGACCACCATGGTCTTCGGCGGTGACAGGCGCAGGCCCATCCCGGCGAGGACCACGGCCACCTCGTCGCGCAGCTGTTCGGCGTCACGCCGTTCGCCGTGCACGAGGATGACGAAGTCGTCTGCGTAGCGGACGAGCCGCCAGTTCGGCTGGCCGTGCCGGCGGCGTTTGGCTCGCAGACCCTTCGTTGACATCACCGTCTGCCAGGTGTGCTGGGCGAAGTCGTCCAGCACGGACAGGGCGATGTTGGCCAACAACGGAGACAGAATGCCCCCTTGCGGCGTCCCGGTGTGGGTTTCCTCGCGGGAGCCGGTCTCGGTGAGGATCCCGGCCTTGAGGAACGCTTTCACCAGGCTCAGCACGCGTTTGTCCCCGACACGTTGACGCACCCGCGCCATCAGCCCGGCGTGGTCGATCGAGTCGAAGCACGCCTCGATGTCCGCCTCCAAGATCCATTCATACGACTTGGACGTCAGAAGATGGATGTCGGCGATCGCGTCCTGAGCGCGCCGGCGGGGCCGGAAACCGAACGAGCACGGATGGAAATCCGCCTCGAAGATCGGCTCCAGCACCAGCTTCAGCGACGCCTGCACGACCCGGTCCGCGACGGTCGGGATCCCCAACCGGCGCTTCTTGAGGCTGCCCGGCTTCGGGATCAACCGCTCCCGCACCGGAAGCGGCCGAAACTCACCCGACCGCACCGCCTCCCGGATCATGCCCATGAAGGGCTCCGCACCGACCAGCGCCTGAAGGTGATGGGCGGTCAAGCCGTCCACACCAGCGCTGCGCGAGCCGGTGTTACTCCGCACCCGATCCCACGCCACCATCAGGAACGCGGGATCGGTGACAAGGTTGAACAGATCATCAAACCGGCGAGACCGATCCTCGCCTGCCCATCGATGCAGCTTGGTCTGAATCTCCAGTACCCGCCGCCACGCCTCATCGAGACTCGGCCACGGCGCGCCGGTATTCACCAGCGACCTCCTGGCATGACAATCCCTCCCTGCGAACCCGCTGCCCGCCTTCGCCATGCAGACGGCTCTCCCGCCCTCGGACTACTACGCGGACTCCGCCCCATCGAGGTGCCCCGGCAGGACAACGTGCCCTCCCATCTCCGCCACGCTGGCCGCGCCGCGGCGGGTCCGCACCCAGACGGTTCCCACGTTCACCACCGATCGATCGACGGAGGAGGTGCCCAACTTTGCCCCTGCGGCCCGCTGCGGGTACGCCGTAGACCTTCCCCGCAACCACCACGACGAGGGGATCAACCCCGCCGTGGAGCCCACCCGGACGGCGCTAGCCCGGATGGTTCGTCCGCGATCCCGGCCCATATCCGCCAGATTTGAGCCGGTGGTGGAATTAAGAGGCGTTACACGTCGGTTCCTCACGTACACCTTTCCGTCTCGCTTGCCGAACCTGGGCCGTCTGGCAGGGTCACGTCCGCGCTGGTGGTGTAGGAGACGGCCATCGCGGGATCCGGTCTGATGTTATGCGGCGATCGGGGTGGGGTCGGGCTGCTCGGTGTCGTGTTGGCCGGTCTCGATCGTGACCATGCGGGCTTTGGCGAGGAGTTCCAAGCCCATGTAGCGGCGGCCTTCGGTCCACTCGTCGGTTTGTTCGGCCAGGACGGCGCCGACGAGGCGGATGATCGCGGGCCGGTTGGGGAAGATGCCGACGACGTCGGTGCGGCGGCGGATTTCCTTGTTCAGCCGTTCCTGCGGATTGTTTGACCAGATCTGGCGCCAGATCTCGCGGGGGAAGCCGGTGAAGGCCAGGAGGTCGTCGCGGGCGGTGTCGAGGTGCTCGGCCGCGGCGGGGAACTTGGCTTCGATCGTGGTCACGACCCGGCCGAACTGCGCCCGAACAGCGTCAGCGTCGGGCTGGTCGAAGATCGTCCGCACCAGGGTCGCGATCCACGGCTGCGCCGACTTCGGCACCTTGGTCAGCAGATTCCGCAGGTAGTGGGTCCTGCACCGCTGCCATGAGGCTCCTGGCAGTGCAGCGCCGATGGCCTGCACCAGGCCGGCGTGGGCGTCGGAGATGACCAGGCGGACGCCGGACAGGCCGCGAGCGGTCAGCGACCGCAGGAACGCCAGCCATCCGGCGCCGTCTTCGTCGGAGGCGACGTCGAGGCCGAGGACCTCGCGTTGGCCGTCGGCGTTGACCCCGACGGCGATCAGGGCGTGGACGTTGACGGTGCGGCCGTGCTCACGGACCTTCATCGTCAGCGCGTCCAGCCAGACGAAGGTGTAGTGCCCGGCGTCGAGGGGCCGGTTGCGGAACGCCTCGACCTGGGCGTCCAGGTGGGCGGCCATTTCCGAGACCTGCGACTTGGACAGCTGCCGGATCCCGAGCTGCTCGACCAGCTTCTCCACCCGCCGGGTCGACACCCCGAGCAGATAGGACGTGGCCACCACCGACACCAGGGCCTGCTCTGCCCGCCGCCGGTGGGTCAGCAACCAGTCCGGGAAGTACGAACCCTGCCTCAGCTTCGGAATCGCCAGATCGATCGTCCCGGCCCGCGTGTCCCACTCCCGCACCCGATAGCCGTTACGGGAGTTCACCCGCTCATCGCTGCGCTGCCCATACCCGGCGCCGCAGACCGCGTCCGCCTCGGCGGACATCACCGCCTGCGCGAACGTTTTGATCATCGCCTGCAACACGTCCGGCGACGCGCCAGCGATCTGCTCGCGCAGCAGGTCAACAGGGTTCACACTCTCTGAAGCGGCCATCGCGTTCTCTCTTCCTTCTCTGACTTGGTCGTCTTGAAGGATCGACGCGATGGCCGTCTCTCATCTACGCAACACGCCCATCACGGGCAAGTCGTACACCACTCCCGTGGACGCAACCTCTGGCAGTACCAACCCACCCCGGCGTTGTCGAGGCCGCTTCCCACCCTCCCGCGCGTTCCCGCGGTCAGGCTGCCTCCAGCTTCACGCCCACTGCTACGACAGCAGACGGGTGAAGGTCTCCCACCTCCACTCGACCGATAGCGCCTCGTGGCGCACGACACCGTTCCACCACCGCCGTACCACTTCCTGCACCCCGCGATCGTACATACGTTCGACCTGGGTGGGCGGCTTGGATGGCGACCGTGTCTCGCGCGCCCGTAGCGAAGGGGTTACTCGCAGCGGTCCTCCGCGCCCCGGCCGTAGGGCTCGCAGCAGTCCGGGCGGTGCCGATACACCCGAAGATCACGTCCGCTCCGGCGGGCGAACTCGGGCGTGATCTCGTACAGGCAGGCCTGCCACACGACGGTCTCCCCGCCGCGGGACACCACTTGGCCGTCACCCGGCCCGCCCCGCAGGAACACCTCCACCTCTCCGACCGTAGGTGATCGACGACGGACTGGCCCGAACTCGACCGATCCCCCAGCCTCGGGCGATCGAGAAGTAGAGGGTCCCCGCAGCCACGTTGACGCTGCGGGGACCGGTGTCGGTGGCCTGCGGCCTGGGCTGCTCCACCTGTACGTGACCGTGGCCAGCAACCTCAGGGGCGACCTCGCCGACTTGTTGAGGTTCGCCGATGCCGCAGGCGCTCCGCCAGCGCGGTGCTTAGCGTTGTGGAGAACCTCAGCGCTGTGGAAAACGCCCTGATCATTGCCGAATGTGCTAGCACCCATCGCGAGCAGTGACGGCCTCGGCAGCTTCCTGCTGGACACCGCCTTTGGCTCCAACCCTCCATGCGCCCGATGGCTCCGAAAGCCGGGACGGCCGCACGGCGATCGGCCGGCCAGGTCGCCCGATCACCGGCGGGGGCCGTATCTTGCTCCCGCTGGGTATCGGTCCCGGCGGGAGGAGGGACCTCGGTGGTGGCTGTGAGTCGACGGTGGCGGGTGATTGCGGCCTCGGGCGCTGGGCTGCTCGTGGTTGCGGCGCTAGCGTGGGTGCTTTGGCCGGATCCCGGCCCGCCGCCTCGTGAGCGGCAGTACCGGGCGTTCACGGCCTGCATGCTGACAGACGACCGGGGACTGGCGGGACCGGAAGCCGCGGCGAGTTGGGCGGGAATGCAGCGAGCGTCGCTGGCGACGTCGATCAAGGTGCAGCACCTGGCCGTGGTGGGGGAGCAGACGTCGGAGAACGCCGAAGGGTTCTTCAACACCCTCGGGGTCCAGCACTGCCGGATGGTGGTCGCGGTGGGCAAGGCACCAATCGCGACCCTGGCGAAGGGCCACCGACGCTTCCCTGACACTCAGTACCTTGTTGTTGGTGTGTCGCCGGACCCGGCCGTGCCCGCTGTGGCGGTCGGCTCGACCGACGCGGTGGCGTCCGAGGTGGAGCGGCGCGTGACCGCCGCCGCCTCCAGTTGATCTCATACTTCTAGAAACTTAGATATTGCTTTTTCAGCCAACGTTCAGGAAGCTTCTCGCGGGTTTGATCACCAACGGGGGAGGCTGCCATGGGCGGTCAGCGCGTTCCTGCCTTGCGTCGTACTGCCGCCCGGCAGATCTCGGTGCGGATCGGCGTGCGCCGAGTAGCTGCGGTACTGGTACTGGTACTGGCGCTGCTGACCGCTGCGCCGCATCAGCCGTTGCCGCCCGTGGCCGGGAACGGCTGGCCAACGGGCTGGTTGACCTCCGTTTGGTCGCTGCGCCCATCGTGGGGTGCCAAGCCGCCGCCCACCCCTAAGCAAAAGGCCGGCCGGGCCTCCGGCGGGCATTACGTCCCGGCGACGCGGGACCGGGCTCGGCCGAGCGGGGAGCGCGCCAAGGGTGAGTTGCCGCGCTTCCAGCCGCACCGGCCCACGGCACAGGTGCGGGGGACTGGCCCCGGCCGGCGGGGGTACGACGCCCGCACCAGCAAGCGGGTGATGGCAGCCTCGACGGCGACCACCGACGTCTTCCAGAATGCTGACGGGTCCGTCACCCGCCGCGTCCACCAGCGGCCAGTCAACTGGCGCGACGCCGACGGCGCCTGGCACACGATCGATCCGGCGATCGTCCGGCGGCCCGACGGGCGTTTCACCGTCAAGGCACATCCGGTCGGTGTCACCTTCGCCGCCGCGGGCAAGACTGATCAGCCATTGGTCGACCTCGCGCTCGACGCGGATCGCAGACTTGGTTACGACCTGGCCGGAGCCAGTCTGACCACCGCCAAGGTCGACGGCAACGAACTGACCTACGAGCGTGTGCTGCCCGAGGTGGATGTTCAGCTGGCCGTGACCGGCGCCGATGTCAAGGAAACCCTGGTCCTGCGCTCGGCGCAGGCGCCCACCGAGTACGTCTATCCGCTGCGCCTGCGCGGATTGACCGCAAAAATCGATGAGGACGGCAGCGCCGTGTTCGTCGGAACCGACGGTGCCGAAGCCGCCCGGATGCCGGCCGGCTACCTAGAGGACGCCAGCGTGGACGCCTCCGGCGTGGGCGCCATCTCCCACGCCGTGCAGTACGACCTCGTCCCGTACGCGGCCGGCCAAGCACTGAAGGTCACCGTCGACGGCGCCTGGCTGCGCGACCCGAAGCGGAAGTTCCCGGTGCTGCTGGACCCGTCCACCGGCACCATCAAGACAGCCACTGGCGACACTTACGTGCAGTCGGACGTCACGGAAACTCAGCGCTACACCGAGGATAATGTAGCCGCCGGCACGTTCGACGCCACGGCCACCGGCAAGGCCCGCGCCATCCTGCCGTTCTCCACCTTCGGCAGCACCTACGCGGGCAAGAAGCTCAGCGCGGCGGACCTGAACGTCTTCATGAGCTACCAAGGCGTGGGCAACGGCGTGTGCGTCGCCCGCCGGTTCGACGTCTACCGGGTCACGCAGAACTGGTGGGCGTCCAGCATCCTGTTCAACACGTTCCCCAGCCTGTCTGCCTCGATCGGCAACGCCTCGCCGTCGAACACCGCCGCCTGCGGCAACACCGCCAAAACCCGCAACGTGGGCACCTGGGTGTCGGTGCCGCTGAACGTCAATGAGATCAACGAGTGGGTGACCGGTGGCGGCACCTACGGGCTGGCGATCAAGGCCAGCGAGACCGACACTGCGGCGTGGAAGCGTTTCACCTCGGCGAACTCGCCGCTGAACTGCGCGCACGCCACGTACGGGACGATCTCCTGCACGCCGTTTATCGACGTCACCTACACCGACAACGTGGCACCTCAGATCGACGTGCGCTACCCGGCGGACAACTACACCGTCGGCACGCTGACCCCGGAGTTGGCCGCCAGCGGTCACGACTCCGACGCCTGGCCGAACAAGGGCCTGCGCTACACGTTCGTGGTCAAGGACTCCGCCGGCACCCAGGTCGCCACCTCCGGCTGGGTCACCAGCGGGGTGTGGAAGGTCCCCGCCGGCGCTTTGTCGTGGGGCAAGACCTACACCTACACCGTCCAGGTCAACGACTGGTCCTCCACGGGGCCGGCCTCGCCGGTGGCGTATGCCTTCACCACCGCTGTTCCGCAGCCGATGATCAGCGCCGACCTCGGCCAGAACGGCGGCAAGGGGTACGAGCCGAGCACCGGCAACTACACCACCTCCGACAGCGACGCCGAGGTGGCCACCGCCGGTCCGGCGCTGTCGATCAGCCGGGACTACAACAGCCGCGACGTCCGCGCCGACAGCGCGTTCGGTCAGGGCTGGTCATCGCTGCTGGACATGCAGGTCAGGGAGCAGCCCGACCCCGCCGGCGCGGTGCAGACCGTCGCCGTCCGGTACCCCTCCGGCGAGGAGATCGCGTTCGGCCGCAACGCCGACGGCACGTTCACCCCGCCGTCCGGCCGGTTCTCAGTGTTCAAGCCGATCACCGGCGGCTACTCGCTGACCGACAAGGACGCCACCGCGTACGAGTTCACCCGGGCGGTCGGTGGAGGCGTCTACCGGCTCACTCGGATCGCCGACGCGTCCGGTCGCGCCGACACGGTGCGCTACGACGCGAACGGCCTGGTCGACCTGCTCACGTCCGTCTCGTCGGGGCGGACGCTGGCCGTGACCTGGTCCACCCCGTCCGGCGCCGCGAACCCGCACGTGGCGACCGTGACCACCGACCCCGTTACCCCGGGTGATTCCTCCACCCGGCTGATCTGGAACTACAGCTACGACAAGGACCTGCTGACCGGGGTGTGCCCCCCTGGTGAGACGACGGAGTGCACCCGGTACGAGTACACCACCGCCTCCCAGTACGAGGCGACGACGCTCAACGCGGGCCCGTACTCGTACTGGCGGATGAACGAGCCGTCCGGCGCGACGGGCGCGATGAGCTCGGTCCTGTCCAACGACGGCGCCGACAACGCCTCCTACACCAACGTCACCCTCGGCGCGCCCGGCCCGCTGGCCGGCTCGTCGGCGACCGCGGCCTCCTTCAACGGCACCGCCTCCAGCATGCAACTGCGCCAGAAGCTGGTCACCGAGGCCTCATACCAGTCAATGAGCTTGTGGTTCAAGACCAGCACCGCCGGCGGGGTGCTGCTGGGCTACTCCGAAGATGCCGTCGCCGCGGGCGCCACGACGACCAAGGCGTACGTTCCGGCGTTGTACGTCGGCACCGACGGCAAGCTGCACGGGGAGTATCTCGTGAGCCCGGCCTCGGCGATGGCGTCCACCGCAGTGGTGACCGACGGCCGGTGGCACCACGTGGTGCTCTCCGGCAACGGCGGCAGCCAGACGATGTACCTCGACGGCGCGGTCGCCGGCACCCTGACCGGCGCGATCAACATGAACTTCACCGGCATCCCGAACGTATACGTCGGCGCCGGTTTCCTCGGCGGCAGTTGGCCCGCCCAGCCCAACACCACCGGGACGGCCTCGTTCTTCAACGGCTCCATCGCCGAAGTGGCGATGTTCAACAACGCCGTGACCACGAGCACCGTGACCGCGATGTGGAACAGCGGCCGCACCGCCGCCCCGTCGCTGTCGAAAATCACCAGCGAGGCCGGCCGCGTGCAGGCGCAGGTCACCTACGACCCGGTCTCCGGCCGGGTCGCCGAGGTCACCGACGAAAACGGCGGCACCTGGAAGATCGGCATGCCGCAGGCCATCTCATCCAGCCAGGGGTACGTCTCCGCGGTTCTCGGCACCCGCCCGCGCGACTACTTCCGGCTCGGTGACATCGACGCCCCGGCCGACGCGGTCAACGAGGTCGTCGGCGGATCCATGCAGTACCACAACGTCACGTTCGACACCACGCAGCCGAATACCACCAGTCCGTTCCCGGACCGGTTCGGCGCGGTGTTCAACGGCACCTCCTCATATCTCAGCGGCACCGATAGGACCGCGGTCGGCACCACTGACAATCCGGCGTCGGTGGAGATGTGGTTCCGGATCCCGGCCGGCACCGCCAAGAGCGGCGTGCTGTACAGCGTCGGAAGCACCCCCACCGGCTCGTCGAACGTGCCCGCGCTGTATGTCGGCTCCGACGGCATCCTGCGTGGCGGCCTGGAGCAGACCGGCGCCGCCATCACGATGACCTCCGGCACCACGAAGGTCAACGACGGCAAATGGCACCACGTCGTGCTGGGCAAGAGCTGGCCCTACGCTCAGGCGCTCTACCTGGACAACAAACTCGTGGCGAGTACGACCCAAACGTCTCAGGGCGGCGCGAAGCCGGCCTACATCGGTGCCGGCTACACCTCGGGGCTGGCCGGGTCGTCCGGCACGACCAGCTACTTCACGGGTGACATCGCCGAGTTCGCGTTCTACGACAAGCTGCTCACCGCCGCCCAGGTCGATGCTCATTACGAGGCGTCGAAGGCGGTGGGGTCGCCGACGGCCGACACCACCGGCCCGACCCTGACACCGGTCTCCAAGGTCACCGTCACCGACCCGGCCGGCAAGGTCTCCACCCGATACTTCGACCTGGTCAACGGCAACCGGCTCATCGCCGACACCGACGTGCTGGGCAACACCACCAGCTACGGCTACGACGTGGGTGGGTTCGCCTCCGTCGAGTACGACCCGCTGGGCCAGCTCACCGAATCCGGCAAGGATGTGCGGGGCAACACCATCCGCTCGACCACCTGCGCCCGTCCGCACAATGACGAGCTCAGCGAGTGCGACACCACGTACTACAGCTACTGGCCGGATGCCACGACGACCCAGCTCACCCCGGATGCGCGCAACGATCAGATCACCGACATTCGGGATCCGCGCTCACGCAATGACAAGGACGAGCGCTACCGCACGCGGTTCACCTACGACACCGCCGGCAACCGCACCTCGATGGTGTCGCCGCCGGTGGCCGACTTCCCGGCCGGCCGCACCGTGTCGATGACCTACACGACGGCGACCACGCCAGCCGTGGGTGGCGGAGTCACCCCACCCGGGCTGCCAGCCACCACCACCTCGGCCGCAGGAGCGGTCCAGCGGACCGAGTACAACTCCGCCGGCGACACGGTGCGGATCACCGACGCAGCCGGGCTGATCACCGAGTTCACCCACGACGGTCTCGGACGCGCCATCAGCCGCAAGGTCATCTCGGACGCCTACCCGGCCGGGCTGGTCACGACATTCCGCTACGACGCCGACGGGCAGGTCACCGAGTCCACCGAGCCACCGGTCACCAACCGCGTCACCGGCGCCGTGCACACGCTGCGCACCGTCGACACCTTCGACGCCGACGGCAACGTTCTTACCCGCACCCAGCAGGACCTGACCGGCGGCGACGCCGACCGCACCGTGACCAACAGCTACGACGAGCACGGCCGGCTCGTGAAGGTGATCGACCCGGTTGGCACCGTCACGCTGCAGGAGTACGACGCCTACGGCAACCAGGTCACCGAGACGACCTGCGACAGCAACCCCGCCCCGGCCGCATCGTGCCCCTCCGGAGATGTGCTGCGTCAGCTCCGCAGCACCTACGACGGCGAGGGCCAGGTCCTCACCGCCACGCTCACCGGTAAGGACGGCAGCACCACCCAGATCATGTCCCGGGCCTACTACGCCAACGGCGACCTAGCGTCCGAGACAGACGCGATGAACTGGACCACGAAGTACGACTACTACAGCGACGGCAAGCTGAAGAAGGTCAGCCGCACCGACGGCGTCACCACCCAGGTGCTGGAGGAGAACACCTACGACGAGGCCGGCAACCTCGCCGTCAAGAAGGAAAACAACGGCGCGACCACCACCAGCTACCTGTACGACCCGGCCAGCCGGCTGGTCGCGTCCACGGTCAGCCCGGGCGGTGCCGACCGGATCAGCACCTACGCCTACGACGGGGACGACCACGTCACCGCCACCCGCACGCTGTCCGGGGCGAAGCGGTCGGTGCTGGCCACCACCCGCACCGGCTACGACCCGATGGGCCGGCCCACGTGGAACAGCGTCGGCAAGAGCGCTGACAACGGCCCGGTCGGCTGGTGGAAGCTCGACGAGACCAGCTACGACGACAACGCCGGCTTCCTCGGCGCGCGCCCGTTCATCAGCTACGACTCCTCACCGTCGCACAACGACATGGAATTCCTCGCCTCGAGCGTGTCCACCAGCGCCGGCGCGGCGACGTTCACCACCGCGGGCAACATGCAGACCCCGAACAAGGTGCTGGACACGACCGCGTCCTACTCGGTGTCGGCCTGGGTGAAGGCCGGCAACCTGACGAGCACGCAAACCGCGCTCGGCCAGGGCGGCGCCAACAACGCGGCGTTCTCCCTGCAGTACAACAGCAGCCTCGCCAAGTGGGCGTTCAGCTCCCCGGCCACGGACTCCGCGTCGCCGTCGACCACCTACTTGGCGACGTCGGCGACCGCGGTCGCCGCGAACACCTGGGTGCACATGGTGGCCGTGTTCGACGCCGCCACCAAGCGGATGTCGCTGTACGTCAACAACGTCGCCGGCACCTCAGTCACCAACCCGACGCCGTTCGCCTCCGCGACGGGCCTGACCATCGGCGGCAACACCTGGAACACCGGCAGCAGCACCTTCGTCGGCTCCGTCGACAACGTGCAGGCCTACCAGCGGGCCCTGTCCGCAGCCGAGGTATCGACCCTCTACAACAGCGGGAACGGCCGTACCACCGCGGCGCTGTGGACCAACGAGATGACGACCGTCAACACGGTAGACAAGCGTGGTCTCACCACCGCCGTGAAGGACCCGCTGAACAACGTCACCAACTACGACTACGACGAAGCCGATCAGCCGGTACAGACCGTCGCCCCAGCGGTCACCACGGAGTCGTACGGCAGCGAAACGGTCAGTGCTCGGCCGGTGAGCCGGATCGGTTATAACGCCTTCGGTGAGCAGGTCGAGGTGCAGGACCCGCTCGGCAACGTCACCCAAAGCCGCGTCGACGCCCTCGGCCGCCCCTCCCAGATGATCATGCCGGATTACACCCCGCCTGGCGGCGGCGCACCGATCCTGGGGGCGCGCACCACCACCACCTACAACAAGCTCGGCCAGGTCTCCGCCAGCACCGACCCGCTGGACAAGACCACCACCTTCGAGTACGACGCCCTCGGCAACACGACAAAGGTGACCGGACCGACCGGCCGATCCGCGACGGCCGTCTATGACAAGGTCGGCGACCTGCTCGAATCGGTAGACGCGACCGGCGCGAAGACCACCACCACCTACGACATGCTCGGCCGCACCCTGACCACCAGCGACGTGGTGCGCCAGCCCACACCGATCACGAACACCACCACCTACGACTACGGCACCGGCGCCTACGGCATCGGACCGTGGCTGCAGAAGGTCACCACCCCCGAAGGCGTAAGCACTTCCTACGGCTACAACTCCGCGGGTGAGACGATCAGCGTCAAGGACGGGGCGAACAACAACACCCTGATGGACTACGACGGCCTCGGCCGGCTGGTCAAGACCACCAACGCGGACTCCACCAAGCAGGTCATCACCTACGACGCGGCGGGCCGGCAGACCCAGGTGCAGCAGCTCGACCCGGCCAACGCGGTGCTGACCACCCAGTCGGCCGGCTACGACGACAACGGCAACCTCACCTCGACCACCGACGCCCGCAACACCACCACCACGTTTACCTACGACGCGATGGGTCGGATGACGGGCGAAACCCAGCCGACCACCGCCACTACTTCGATCCAGACCTCCTTCGGATACGACGCGGCGGGCAACCGGACCCGTTTCACCGACGGTCGCGCCGTCCATTTCTGGACCACCTACAACTCCTGGGGCAAGCCAGAATCACAGATCGAACCCCCAACCTCCGCATACCCAGATCTAGCCGAACGCACTTTCAGCCTCGTCTACGATGCGGCGGGACGGGTGACTGATCAGCTGGCGCCCGGCGGGGTGCGAGTGCACAACGACTACGACGACCTGGGCCAGTTGACCGGGCAGACCGGTACCGGCGCCGAGGTGGCCACCGCGAGCCGCAGCTTCGACTACGACGACGCCGGTCGCATCACCTCGCTGTCCGTACCCTCGGGCACCAACACCATCACCTACGACGACCGGGGCCTTCCCCTGTCCATCAGCGGCCCGCAAGACAACGTCTCCTACGCCTACAACCGCGACGGCAATCTGAGCTCCCGAACCGATGCCGCAGGGGCCACCACCTTCGGCTACGACGTCGCCGGGCGACTTCGGAGCGCCGCGAACACCACGACCGGCATCAACCTGACGGTCGGGTACAACACGATGTCGCAGGTCGCCACGCTGACCTACGGCTCGGGCAACGTGCGGTCCCTCGGCTACGACTACCTGCACCGGCTCAAGACCGACACCCTCAAGAACGCCGCGGGCACCACGACACTGGCCTCTATCGCCTACGGCTACGACAACAACGGCAACGAGACGTCAAAGGTGACCACCGGCTTCGCCGGGTCCAGCTCCAACACCTACACCTACGACCTCGCCGACCGACTCAGCTCCTGGAACAACGGCACCACCACCATCGGCTACGCCTATGACAATGCCGGCAACCGCACCCAGGCCGGGTCGAAGACCTTCACGTACGACGCCCGCAACCAGCTGGCAACCGACAGCGGCGGGATGACATACACCTACACGGCCCGCGGCACTTTGAAGCAGACGTCATCCGCGGCCGGCGCTCTCACCACAATCGCCGACGCATTCGGGCAGGTGCTGTCCCAGCAGGCCAGCAGTGGCACCAGCACCTACACCTACGACGCGCTGGGGCGGGCCATCCAGCCCGGCTTCCGCTACAGCGGACTCGGCAACGACCTGGCTCAGGACAACGGCACCACCTACACCCGCGGGCCAAACGGAGAACTCCTCGGCGAGGGCGCCGGCAACGGCGCGAACTCGGTCTACGCATGGACCGACCAGCACGACGACGTCGTCGGCCAGTTCACCGCCACCGGGACGACGCTCAGCGGCTCGCGAACCTACGACCCACTCGGCACCGTCGTCGCCACCTCCGGGCTGCTCGGCAACCTCGGATACCAGTCCGAATGGACCGACACGACCACCGGCCGAGTCAACATGCTCGCCCGCTGGTACAACCCGGACACTGGTCAGTTTGACACCCGCGACACCGCCTCGAATGACCCGACGCCGGACTCGATCAACGCGAACAGATTCCAGTACGGCGACGGGAACCCGCTGACCACCGCCGATCCGACCGGCCACTGGGGCTGGCCGAAGTGGAACTCTGTCGTGAACGTGGTGACCCACCCGGTGGCAGCGGTCCAGTCAGTCGCGACATACACCTACCAGAAGACCGTCAACACCTACCACGCAGCCGTCAACACCTACCACTACGTCGCCTCAGGCAAGGCATGGAAGGACGTCAAGAAGGGCGCCAAGAAGCTCGGCCACAAGATCAAACGAGCCTCCCGCGTCGCGTACGACACCACCAAACGCTGGGCGAAAAAGAAGGTCCAAAAGGTCGTCGACGCCTACCACGCGACAAAAACATGCCTGAACAAGGGCGCCTCCAAATGTGTGAAGGAGGCCGCCAAGAAGGCAGTCAAGAACGCCGTGAAAAGCGTCAAGTCCACGGTCGCCGCGATCAAGAAGGACCCGTGGAAGTTCGTCGCCACCGCCGCGGTCGGCCTGGCCGCCACGGTCGCGGTCGGCGCGCTCTGCGCCACCGGCGTCGGCTGCCTTATCCTGGCTGGCGCGGTCGCCGGAGCCATGTCCTCCGGCGCCGGATACATGATCGACGTCGCCCGCGGCGACGAGAAGTTCTCCTGGAGCGGCCTGGCCGGCACCATGATCGAGGGCGGCCTTGACGGCGGCCTGTCCGCCGGCATGAGCAAGTTCACTGGCGGCGCCAACAAGCTGCTCGGCGGCGCAGCCAGCCGTGCACCGGGCATCGGCTCCAAGCTGCCGTCCCTCGGACGCGGCAAGAACCTACACGGCGGGGACGAACCAAACCCGGCCGCCCGGCCGCGCTCCCGAGGCGAGGAACAGGACTCGTCGTCCGGCGGAGCCGGCGGAACTTGTCAGAGGCGACACAGCTTCGATCCGGACACCCGAGTGCTGATGGCCGACGGCTCCAGCAAGGCAATAAAGGACGTCGCCCTCGGTGACAAGGTCGCCGCGACCGACCCCCAGGCCAGACGAACCGTGGCCGAGCCGGTCACCGCCCTACACCACAACCAGGACCGCGACCTCACCAACGTCACCGTAAAGAACGAGGCCTCGGGCAAGACGACGGTACTGAAGACCACCCAGCACCACCCGGTCTGGGACGCCACCGACGGCAGCTGGGTCGACGCCGCCAAGCTGCCCGTGGGTCACCAGCTCCTCGTTCACGACGAGAAGCAGCTTGAAGGCGACGGCACCGGCGCCGGCATGGGAGGCGGTGGACCAGGAGAGCGCATCACCGTCATCGCGGTCGAGAACTTCACCGGCGATGAAGAGATGCGCGACCTGACGGTCGCCGACGTCCACACGTACTACGTAATCGCCGGCAACGAACCGGTGCTCGTACACAACAACAACCCGGTGTATGACCACTGTGAACCGATCGGCCCAGTTGAGCCCAACGGGATGCGGCCTGCCTGGCACGATCGGCCTGAGGGTCCGGCTCCCAAGTACGCCCGTCGAATGCAATACAGCAACATGTCCGAGACGGACCGTAGGGATGCACTGGCGACCAATCCGGTGTGCGCCTATTGCGGCGTGTCGCTTAGCAAGCAGGCGGATCACATCTGGCCAGTGAAGGAACATCACCAGAATGGTGGATGGGTCGACGACAAGGCGGAGAGGTCGAGCGACATCAACCAGCGCGGTAACCTGGTTGGGGCGTGTCAGCCTTGCAACGGAAGCAGCGGCAAGAGCGGCAAGGTTTTGGGTGACGGTCCTGGGCAGTGGTGGCCACCTGCCTGGCCGCAGGGATCCTGGTGGCCATTCGGAGGGGGGCCATACAATGCAGGTTAGGGATCTAGTTCGGAGCTATTACGAATCGAAGTGGGGGATGCCAAGCCGCGAAGCGCGGTTCAACGTCCTTGGCAACTCCATGGAAGTCTACAAGTGGCCAGAGGAGGCGACCGGCGAGGGCGTGGCAGTCTACGCGACCAACGGGGCTAGTGTGACGAAATCGGCCTCGTCAGGCGGGCGTCGGGTTGAGTTCTTCGTTGGCTTCAGTCCGGAGTTCGATGACATTGCGCCGTCCATGTCGCTTCTTGGAAGTTACCCCCAGCATGGGGGCGACGTTTGGCCCGAGGAAACGGTGACCCTGGGGGAGCCCCTGTGGCCTGGTGCGGCAGTTTCCACTTTCCTGGTTATTCCTCAAATAGAAGAACTTCTGCCTCCCCTCGTTCTTCCGGATTCCTCGCATGTGCACTTCTGTCAGGTTCTTCCTATCTCGGAGTCGGAGCTACAGTTGAAGCGTCTGAATGGCGCTGTTTGGCTGCTCGGCGAGTTGAACGACAAAGGCATTCCGACGTGGCGGAGTGGGCGGAGATATTTGTAGCCAGCTTCGGCGGCGTGAATGAGGCGGAGCGATAAGCGGCCGCCGCCAGCCATAACGGATTCAGGCAGTGTATAGGTCCCACTCAGGAATAGGTCGACCAAGCGAATGTGCGGCAAGAGGGTCGAGTATGTCGTTATGGGTAAGCGTGGCGGAATTGCCGAATTCCGCGAGGCGGATGTCGGTTCTGAGGTTCGTAAGACGGATGCCGCGACTCTGGCGTATCAGCTCGGAGTTGAGCAGTTGAGTCTTGTTGGGCGTCGTTTCAGTTGTTGGGTAGAGCCTGCGGGTACGGCGTTATCCGAAGCGACTTCAAGCTTATCGACAATTAGAGGGGCGTCATCCGGCAAGGTTGATCCACTTCAGGAAGTGTCGACTGAAGGTTGGCCGCGATCGTGACCGCGCTTCTAATCGAAGCCCTTAAGGCCGGTGGTCGGCTGTCAAGCTCGCGGCTCAGCCTGCATGAATAGAAAGTGGCTCAACTGCGCGTCCTTCTGACGATCGAACCGCGTCCAACCTAGAGACGCCCAAAAACCCTCGGCCTCGTCGCTGGACGCGACGAGCCGTCGTTCCGGGTACCTTGTCGCCAAGGCATGCAAGACCTTGGTTCCTATGCCTCGACGTCTCTGCGAAGCCGCTACTTCGATGAGCTGAATCTCAAGTGCTGTCCCGTCAAGGTGCGGGGTTCCCAAGTAGTGGTCGAACGTGACCTCGGTGTCAAGCTCGATCCGCGCTACCTCCAGCCCGTCACTACGTACCTCTAGCAAACTGTAACGGCTCTCGCCGTACAGCGACCGGTGGCTCCACCACGTCGGGTTGAAGTCGTCATTGTCTGCGAACGGGAACCAGAACCACTCGGCTTCCGGCCCGCGCCGCTTCTCAATGAAGTCGAAGGTCACGCCTGCATCTTATGGCGTCTTGAAACCAGATGCCTCCGCCCGCCGCCATGCCTGTTGGCTAGATTTTCCGCGCCGCCACCGACGCCCGTCCAACGGCCGTACCTGAGCGGTAACAGGTGCCTGCCGTTGCCGCAGCCGATACTGTCGCCAACGAGATCAACAGGCGGTTCATAGGTGTAACGACCGCGCCTGTACTCCTCGTTCCACACCTCCACAGCGCGACTCGTGGCGCTCACCGCATCACTCTGGCGCACCCGGGCGTCGCACGCGGCCCTGCAACCTGGCCGCAGGCGGGTGGGACCTCACAGACGGAGCTGCCGCTCAATGGTTCGCCGGGTGCCATGCGACGCCGTCAGCCAGAGGTGGGGGATGGGCCATCAGGAGATTTCGAGCCAGGTCGGGGCGAGTACAGCAGGTGACAAATGCCGCGTACTGCCAGGCGCCTGGCCTTACGCCTCGGTCTACGACCTGCCGCTACTGCTCGGTGAGGGGCGACGACCTGTTCGGGATACCGGCCGGCTGACCGGCGCGAACCGGCGGAGGTAGTACCGAGTGCCGCGCACGCTGTGGACCTCGGCTCTGCGTCGTGTGGGAGGCGCCAGAAGATTGTAAGCAGTTCAACTGCAGCGGCTACCATCCGGGCAACGAGGCGGCGAACAAAAAGGCCAAGGAGAAGGCTAAGAAACAAGCTGGGAACGGCAAATCGTGCTGGCCGGCGAAGTCGTGCACGGATTACCTGAAAAAGAAGCCGGCGAAGCCGAAGCCGAAGCCGCAGACGGCCGCTGGCGCTGGTGTCGGTCGACCGGGTGACCTTCCAAAGGGTGGAGATCGCCCTTATGAACCGCCAAAAAAGTCTTACGGCGAGCCGAAGAAGCTTCCTGGTAACCAGGGATACGAAGATCGGCACGGAAATCGCTGGGGTTGGGACAAGCTGCACAAAGATCATTGGGACGTGCAGCACAAGGACGGGACTCATACCAATGTGTTCCCTGACGGAAGAGTGCGCGGCGAAGACAATTTTCCCAACAAGAAAAAGTCGACGGACGAGGAAGGTGGCGGTAGTGCGAACAGAGATGCAGTTATCGCCGGAGTCGTGGTAGTTGGTGTGGTAGTGATTGTCGGGGCATGTGTCTTGGCCACCGCCGGGGTATGCGGGGCGGCGGCTGGAGGTCTAGTGGTGGGTGGCGCCGTGGCATCGAGCGGCTGACCACTGGCCACCGTATCGCACAAGATCGGCTAGCATGCTTCTTGCGACAATCTGGACGCTCTACGAGAGCTTCCACTTAAGATCAGGTGACCAATCGTGATAAATCTTGACTTGACGCCGGCGGATGTGGTCAACGCTCTAGAGCGGGAAACCCCCGATCGCCGTGCTGTCGTTGACGAGCTTCGACGTCAGGCTCCCGTTCGTGTCCTTGCTGCGGCGCTCAAAGCTTCCGAACGTCCTCTGACTCGCCAGCTGCTATGCGATCTGATTGGTTTCCGTGCCGCGCGATCGGCCCTGCCGGAACTGCTGGAAGCTCTTGATGATCACCATCGCGGCGTCCGCGCATCCGCAGCTGACGCGATTGCCAAGGCCCTCGCCTACGGTGGTGCGCAGCCCCCTTCATCGTCACTTACTCGACGCGTCCTCCCGACGCTCCTGGCTCACTGGGAAAAGGAGTCCACCCCTCAAGTGCGCAGTATTCTCGCCACCGCGCTTGCTTCCGTTGGTGACACGTCGGTCCAGCCCTTGCTTCAAGCTGCGCTTGGCGATCCTCACGAGCAGGTCCGGCTTGCTGCAGAATGGTCTCTTGGGCGATTAGGTGAAGCGTCTTCGAAGGCAAGTCTGCTCAATAAGCGAGGTTGAACTAGCAGTAACTGCGAATAGTCATAATCGGTTGGTGAATTTTAAGCCGGATAATCGCTACTGAAGAGGTTGGGCCTTCAACGCGGGGCCGTGCGGCAAAGGGGCGACAGCTTTGACCTGCGGCTATGCGGTTGAGCGGTGCGGCGCGACCTTGCAAAGAAGACCGAAGTGGTAAGCGTCGGCCGCTCCGAGCCTGGCTGCCGCGGATTGTCGTCCTGGGTCCGCTGACGCCAGTCACTGAGGCCGTCTTCCATCGAAGTGCGGCTTCCGATCCGCTATGGCGGAGTCGGTCAGGGTTCCGGCAGCTGAGACTCGAACCCCACCGACAGCCCTCAGGCTAGGGCTTCCGGGGCGGTGCCCCCTTTCGGGGCCTGGAAGAGCTGACCGAGCAGGAAATGATTGTCCCTACCGGATTTGGCGTGGTTATACGTGTTCGGCGCTGGACGCCTAATTCCCCGAATCTGCGGGTGACGAGAGCTGAAACGCTGGAGCTCGCGGGGCTGGGCAAGTCGATCCGAGACGTCATCCGAGGGATTGGACTGCGGTATCGGACAACCGAGAGGTGCCGCATCTGCCACCGCGTGCCCCCGCTGAGTCTGCCCGACCGACGTTCGGACCCACGGCAGCGTCCCGCCCATCGAGCGGTGCCAACGCTTCCGGAACCGTCGGCTAAAAGCGTCGCCGGCGGGGGGACTGACCGACATCGGGAGCCGTCAGATGGCTCATTGCGACAGGTCGCCACGCGCCTGGTACAGCCATCGTTGATCGGTGACTGGCTGAGAGTTGCCCTGGGGGAGCGGCTTGGGAGCTGCGGGATGCGGTGGCGCCGACGCAGCGACCGCGTCGCGGCGGAGGGTCTGACGCCGCACGTCCGGCGATCACAGGGGTACCGGACTGCGTGGTAGCAGAACGTCTCCGCCGGTCATCTGCCGGCGGTTTCGTGCCGAGATCGGGGGAGCAGGTTGGGAGCAGGCGGATGTACTGAACGGCGTTGAACAACGTCCAACGGCCCTCAACGGCATCCAACTGCACCCACCACGACGTGCGGCTTTTCGTTTTAGCAGGTCAGAGCCGGTGCAGCGTCCTGCTTCTTCGGCGTAGTGGTCGCGGTGCCGGCCAGGACGGCTCGGGCGGCGGCTTCGGCGTCGATCGGGTCGGACTCGCCGCGTTGGCGGCGCATCTTGCGGTTGGGTCGATCGACCTCGACGAGATGCACGCCTTGGGCGCGTAGGTAGCGGGCCAAGCCGACGCCGTAGCTGCCGGTGCCCTCGATCCCGACCGACCGCAGGGGCCCGTGTTCGCTCATCCAGGCCAGCAGGGCCCGGTAGCCGGCCACCGTGGTGGGGAACTGGCGGTGGCCGAGCATCCGGCCGATCTCGTCAATGACAACGGCGGTGTGGGTATCGGCGTGGGTGTCGACACCGCCGATGACGTCGTACTGGTGCTCTGTCATGGTGGGGGTGCTGTCCTTCCAGGTGGCCAACCGGGGCAGCACGCACCGTCGAACGGACGGACAGCACGGTGATGGGACCTCTTGCACAGGCTCCTGTCAGGTCACACCCGTCCGTCCGCGCGTGCACCCGGCGCGGCCGACAAATCAGACCGAAGGGCAGCCGAGGCGCCAGGTTGAAAGCGAGTCAGACCAGCGCCGGGGACATGACGATCATGGCCGACCGGGCGGGACGAAGCATCTCACCGTGGAAAACGCCCTGATCATGGCCGGATGTGCTAGCACCTCCGCGACCAGCGGTTGCGTCGACGGCTTCCTGTCTGGGCGCCGCATGGCTCCCACGTCCCGGTCCGCCCGACCGGCCGTGGCAGCTAGCGGAATGGACGGGCCAGTCTGGCGAGGTGCCGGTTACGCGGGAGAGATCTTCTTCGCTGGGCCACCACCGACCCGGCTGTGCAATGCGTCGGTCGTTCGTTGTCGCGGATCTCCACCCCTGCCGGCCCTCGTCTCTTCGATCATGACGTGAAGGGGGCGGAGGATGAGTGGCACATGCGGCCGGCGGAGTGGGGACGGGCGGGTGATGCCAGCCCGCCTAGGGGGAGTGCAGGTGGGGGCCGGTGCTGCGTCGGCCGGTCGCGCCGATGCTCGCGGCGCCGGTGGATGTGGTGCCTGAGGGGCCGGGCCTGTTACACGAGCCGAAGTGGGATGGTTCTCCGGAGATTTCGAGGTGTCTCAGGGGAGAGATGTCGCCGCGCAGTCAACCTGGCCATGCCGACCCACAAGGCTTGATCGAGACCACGGTGAGTTGCTACCGGCGGCTCTGCGATTTGGCTTGCCGTAGCTTCGGAGCCCTGGGTCGTTCACGTCAACATCAGCGCCGATGCCGTCGCCGGCGTCCTTACCCGGCAGGACCCGTCCGCCGTCACCGATCACGCTGAAGCGCCGCGCTGCGACATCTTCCTGCCTAGTCCGGCGGCATCGGTGTGGGTTCCACGCGCTGGAGTTTGGTCCAGCCGGTCCAGCCGCGCTTTTTCATCAGCTCAATCAGCCGACGGGCCGGCGGCAGAGTGTCAAACGCCAGTGTGTCCATCAGCTTGACCAGCGGCGGCTCGATGTCGGTGTCGTCGACATAGTCCTCGCCTTGTTCGTCGGCCAACTGCGTGATGTAGGCGGCTAGTTTGTCGGCCAGTTCGACCAGCCGTGTGTCGTCGGCGGTCTGGTCCATCGCGTGGCCCAGGGTGCGATAGAAGTCGATGAGTCGTCGGTCGGCGATCTGCTCCCGCTTGCGTGCCATCCACTCCGGCACTCGCTCGGGTGAGTGTGTGGCCAGCATGATCCAGCCGTCGCGTTCTGCCTGGACGATCCGTTCGTCGACCCCGAGCGTCCGCAGTTGGTCGAGATACTCGACCACCTCGGGGGGCAGTGCCATGTGGTCCCCGGAGGCGAGCCGGGCGATCTGCATCCGCTGCCGCTGCCGCTGCCGGATCTCCGCCCGCAGCCGCTTGTCGATGTCTGCGATCGCCGCGGCGAACTCCTCTTCGTCGGCCCGTAGCAGCTCCGCCACCCGCGCCAGAGGGACACCGGCCTCGGCGAGGGTGCGGATCTTGATCAGCTCGACCACGGCGCTGGCGTCGTACCTGCGGTAGCCGGAGTGGTCCCGCTCCGGTTCTGGCAGCAACCCCTTGGCGTGATAGTGCCTCACCGCACGCACGGTCACCCCGGCACACGACGCCAGCCCACCGATAGTCAGCATCAGACCAGTCTCTACAGGGTGTTCAAGGAGTCGGCCAGGCCGGCTGTGCTTTGTGCGCCGCGGATGATTCGGGCGATCTCCGCGGTGTGGGTGAATACCAACTGGTGGTCGGCGTCGAGCCAGAACATGGCGATGTGCGGCTGCTCGCGGAGAAGCCGCTCGACGCCGACACGCCAGTTCTGGTTGAACCGCAGCGCATGTTCCTCGCCGCTGTGGCCGGCCATCGAGGTCGACATGATCATGCTGATGGGACGGTCGATCGTCTTGTATCGGTCTAGGACCCGGGACCGAACCACATCGATCTCAACGTTCAGGTCGAGAATCTCTCGGGCGGTAAGCAACACCTGACGCGCGGTACCCCGCATGGCCTCCTGCTGCGCCGCCAGCTCCTCCCACATTGCGAGAAACGCCGGCACGTCGGCCTCGGTGATGAACGGTTCGGGCACCGGGTTCGCCCCGTCGATGAGAATAAGCTCGGCGACGGTGCCAGGATGCTCGGAGGCATAGTGCACGACCAGATCCGCACCCAGCGAGTAGCCCACAAGCACGGGCGCAGAGGGCAGGTCAACGCGTTCCAGCTCGGCCATCACGGCGGCGAGATCGCTGAGGAACGCCTCGAAGGAGTACCGGTCGGCGGCCGAGGCGAGGCCATGGCCCCGCAGGTCGAAGGTCACCACGTCGTGGTCGTGCCGCAGCAGCTCGGTCAGCTCCTGCAGGTCTGCCTGCGTCGAGTTCAGCCCGGGGCACAGAACGAGCGGCCGTCCCCGGCCGCCGCGAGACACCGGAATCGTGACACCGTCGTGGTGGATAGTGAAGTGCCGCGCCGCCCTGTCGCCACTCTCCGCCGGCTTCCCATCGTCACCGTGATGGCCACCCGACTTGCGCAGTCCGGCGACCTCCGTCGCACTGGTTTCTTTCGTGGTCATGCCACCCATGCTGAGAGATTGACCCTGCGTCAAGGTCAACTGCCTCGGCACAAGATCTTCCCACCAGCAACCGCCAGCCTTTCCCCCGCACCGATCGCGGCCGGCTGTCGAATGAGCCGGGGCGACTACCTGTTCCACAGGCCACCCGTGCCACGGGAAAGTCACCGGGGTCGGCCAGCGACGGGACAGACGAGGGAGGGTCACCCTGCGCTTGGGCAAGAACGGCCAGCTGGACCGGCCCGATCCCTGGCCGTATGTGCAGGTGGACCCAGTTGTGGTGGCCGAGATCGACGCCGACGTCGCGTTCGAGCACCAGCGGTGGCGCCACCGGGTCCGCGACGCGCGGGCCCGAAGGGACACGTCGGTCTATGACGTGCCGCTACTTCTCGGTGAGGGCGACGACCCCTTCGGCATAGCGGTCGGCTGACCGGCATGAGCCGGCGGAGGTCGTAACCGAGTGCCGCGCAGGTGCCTGCGGAACTCCGATCCGCGTCGCGGGGAGGGGCATCGCTCCGGCAAGGTGCTACAGGCCGGTGAAGCGAGCGACGATCGGGGCGTGATCCGGCACGATGACCGCTTCCCGGGTGCGGGTGGAGGCGCCGATGGAGGTGATGTCGTCGACGAGGGAGTCGATGCTTGCCAGCCGTAGTTGGAGGTCGCGGGTGGCTAGGATGTGGTCGATGAGTTCGCCGCGGCCTTGGTAGATGTGGGAGTAGGCGCGGGCGGGGGGGCAGGCGTCGTCCGAGGTTGTAGAGCCGGACCGCGTCGCCCTTGTCCGGGCGGTGAACGTCGCCGTCCGCGGGGCCCTCGAGCAGCACGGTGGTGACGGCGTCCGGTCCGTCGTTGAGGTCGCCGCACAGGATCGTCGGCATGTCCGGCCGCCCGTCGACGGCGGCCGCGGCAAGAACGTCGTTGAGGTGCACGCGCAGCGCGACGGCCTCGGCGGTGCGGCGCAGCAGCGCGTAGCCGGCGCCGCGGGCGCGTTCGTCTTCGCTCAGGGGGTAGCGGCGCCCGCCGGGGTAGGTGAGCAGCTTGCTTTTGAGGTGGGCGGTGAGCAGCCGTAACCCGGGGCCGCCGCAGTCGACGTGCGCCTGGACTGCCCCGCGACCCAGGTGCGTGAGGGTTGCGCCGTCAACGTCGGGGACCGCAGGCAGCCCGGCCTGTGGCAGCGCGACGATCTGCGCTTCCTCGGTCAGGGTGTGGCGGGCGAGGACAGCCACGCGGATGCCACGGCTGTCCGGGTGGGAGGACACCACCGCCTGCCAGGGCTCGCCGAGGGCTGCCCGGAGGTCCTCAGCCGCTGTCGGGGAGCCGATCTCCTGGAGGGCGACCAGGTCCGCGCCGGTGCCGGAGACGAGTCCGGCGAGCTAGGCGAGCTTCGCGGTGTACGTATCTGCCGCCGACGTGTCGCCAGCCTCGGGTCGGAACAGGTTCTCCACGTTCCACGTCATGACGATCAGGTCGTTGGCCACCGTCGCTCCCAGCGTGTGCTACCAGCCTGAAGTCGCACTCTAAGACGCCGCTGCAGCCGTGATCCCGCTGCGTCGCCATGTCGACACGCACCAACCCGCCAGCAGCAACAGCCACGCCTACCCGGCCACGGGGGCGGGGCAGGAAGGCTGGTGCGGGTCAGTATTCGCAGAAGCCTCTTTCCCTCTTCACAAAGGCGACCTTCGATGGACATGATCGGCGGAGATGGTCGCTGTTCATCGCGCTGCCGAGGAGGCCCTTCATGTCAGTCACCCGACAGTCCCCCCGAACCTCACTACGGCGACGAGCCCTCACCGCCATAGCCACCGTGGCCCTGACCGGCGCCTACCTTCTCGCCGTCGACGCTGCGCCAGCGCTCGCGACGCCTCCCGGCATCCCGTCCAAGGCAACCGCCCAATCCCAGCTCAACGCCCTCACCGTCAAAACCGAGGGCTCGACGAGCGGATACTCCCGGGACCTGTTCCCCCACTGGATCACCATCAGCGGCGCCTGCAACACCCGCGAGACCGTCCTCAAACGCGACGGCACCTCCGTTGTCACCGACAGCAGCTGCGCCGCCGTGTCGGGCCGCTGGTACAGCCCGTACGACGGGGCGACCTGGACGGCTGCCTCCGACGTCGACATCGACCACGTCGTGCCCCTGGCCGAGGCGTGGCGGTCCGGTGCCAGCAGCTGGGCCACCAGCCGCCGGCAGAGCTTCGCTAACGACCTCAGCCACCCGCAGTTGATCGCTGTCACCGACAACGTCAACCAGGCCAAGGGCGACCAGGACCCGTCCACCTGGCAGCCGCCCCTGTCGTCCTACCGGTGCACCTACAGCAAAATGTGGATCACCGTGAAGTACACCTGGGGTCTGAGCCTGCAGTCGACGGAGAAGTCCGCCCTGCAGAGCATGCTCAACACCTGCGCCTCCTGACCCTGCCCCACGGCTGATCCAGCAGCGGTGCGTGACGTGGCGCGGGCGGCCCGGCCCGTGGCGAGAGCCTGGCTGCCCCGTCGTCCCCGCATGTCCCCGGTCAGTTGCGAATCAAGGCGCGAGCGGCTCGCCCGTCTGTGACGGCTGGTCACGGTGGCGGAAGGACGTTGCCGTCGCGGGCCCACGTCTGGCTGCCGTCGAGCCAGACGACCGCCGGCTCGCCCTCGCCGTGCAACTGGCCCTGCCCATTCACCCGCAGGGACGTGGGGCGTTCGCTGATGACCGCGACGTCGGCGAATGGCCACCATGGCCCTGCGGCCAGCGCCACCTCCCTGCATCCTTCCCAGGCGGGATCGGGAGTGGTCTTGAGTAGCTGCTGGTAGGTGTCGATGGCGGCGAGGAGGAGCCAGTCGGGGTAAAAGTTCCAAGCTGGTTCGAAGAACCAGTCCCGCGGGTTCAGGCAGTAGCGGACGACGGCATGTCCCTCGTCGTCCTGGTCCACGATGCTGCTCCCGGTGTCCCAGAACCTGGCGGGCACCAGGGTGTAGCTGGCGGTGATGCTGCGGTCGATGCTCGCCCAGATCGGCGAGTGCACAAGGTCGTACACCTGCCGCACCGCGTGCAGCACCGGTGCGAGAGTAGCGCCTTCGGCTTTGGTGACGGGGTTGCAGCTGTAGGGGTGCTCCATGAGGTCGTAGCGGGCGTCGACGCCGTCGTAGCGCTGTTCGCCGTAGTAGCCCGTCCACTCCATGAACTGGTGGAAGTCCCCGTGGGCGGTGAACCGGTCGAGCTCGCTGGTCTGCTCCCAGATCGGCGCCCGCGCGGCGGCAAGGGAGCGGTTGAGGTTGTCGCGCCGCACCGACGTGACGAGCGAGGTGTGCCCGTCGCCGATGACACGGTGCAGCTGTTCCATGGCGGCGGGGGGAGAGGGGCACCAGAGGAATCGGGAGGGTTCGGGGTGCCCTGCCGCCTGGTATGCCAGACGGACGGCGGCTTCGGCACGCGCGTGGTCGGCGGGTTCGCAGGACAGCGCCGCCTGTGTCCACCTGTCGACGACGGCTTGTGCTTGTGCGGACATCGGGCTGGTGGGTGGCTTCATGATTTCCTCCGACGAGGATCGTGTGGACAGGTTGATATCGACGGTGGGCTATCGGGTCAAGTCGTGGGCGGTCCCGCATTGTTCGGGTCAGGCTCGGCTAGCTGCTGTGTACCTACGCTGACGGCTTCCGGCGGTCCGCCCCTGAGCCCTCGGTTTGATGGCTGTGAGTAGTTCGCGGGTGACGTGAATGTGATCGTCATGTTTGACTGAGGTCTATGGGTACGGGGGAGGCGCGGCTGGCGATCGACTGCGGTAGCGCCAGCACAGCCGCGGTGCTGGCGTGGCCGGACGGCACCTGGCTGCCGCTGATGTTCGACGGCGAACCAGCCCTGCCGAGTGCCGTGCTGGTCGGCGGGGACGGCGACGTGCTGACCGGCCACCAGGCATGGCAGGCCGCCGCTGCGGATCCGCAGCGGTTCATCCCCGCCCCACGGCGCTCCCCCGAGCAGCAGCTCGCCGTTGCCGGCGCGGATGTCGACACCTTGGACCTGGTCGCCGCGACGCTACGTCGGGTCGCCGCCGAGGCGCAGCGGGCCGTCGGGTCGGTGGTGGAGGACGTGCGGCTGGTGGTGCCGGCCGGATGGGGGCCGCGGCGGCGGACGTGGATGCGCCACGCCGCGCACCGGGCGGGCCTGCCTCAACCCCGCCTGATCGAAGCCCCCGTGGCCGTCGCCGGACACTTGCTGGCCACCGGGGTCCAGCTGCCGGTGGGGTCGTACATCGTGGTGTGCGACGTCGGCGCCGGCGCCGAGGTCAGCGTCCTGCGGCGCGGGCCGGCCGGGTTCGAGGTCCTCGCTACCCTCGCCGATGCCAGCGCGGGTGGGACAGCGATCGACGAAACCCTCACCGCCATGCTCGCCGACACCAGCCCGGCAGGTGGCGACGGGCAGCGGTGGGCCCTGCTGGCCTGCGTCGGCGCCGCGAAGCATGCCCTGGCCGACCGTGTCGCGGTGACGGTGCCGCTGCCCCAGGGCCAGGCCGCGGTGCTCAACACCGACCTCCTCGAGCAAGCCGCCCATCCCGTCCTGCAGCGCGTCGCTCAGCTGACGACAGAGGCGATCGCCGCCGCCGAGATCGCGGTCAACGACCTCGCCGGTGTCTACTGCGTCGGCGGTGTCGCCCGGATGCACCTGCTGGAAAAGGTCCTCACCGAGACCATCGGTGTCACCCCGACCGTGGTGGCGGACCCCGCCACGGCGGCCGTCCGGGGAGCCGCCGACGCAGGCGCCGCCGACGCCACAGCAGCCGCAGCGCTGCCGGCGGAGGACCCAGTGCCACCCCTGCGACGGGCCGCCGCGATCGCGGTACCCGGCTTCATGTCGCTCGGCCTGATCTCCCAGTTCCTGCTGACTCCCGAATGGAACGGAAGCTACCTCTACAGGTCGGCGCTGCTGAACTGGGGTGAACTGGCCGTGGCCGCCGTGTTCGCGGTGATCGCCAGCCTCGGCGCCGGTACCGTCCTCGCCTCCACGATCGCCGCCCGCACCAAGCCGGCGGTGAGCCCTGGCTCCCAGACCGGCACGGGCATCCTGGCATCGGCGTCCCTCGGCGTCGCGGTCAGCGGCATGTACGCCGTCGTCGGCAGCCTCTACATCGGCGACCCCGCCGGCGGATTCCTGCGCTGGGCGCTGCTGCCGATCGCCCCGATCGTCGCCGCGGCCGCGGTGATGGCCCTCGTCGCCGCCCGGCAGTGGCGCATCCCCCAAGGTGGCTGGTCGCAGCTACTCGCGTTCCCGACCGGCTCCGTGGTCACCGCCGGGCTGGGGATGATGCTCATCCAGTACTCCCTGACCGCGGACCGCTGGCCCAGCATGGTCCTGTGGATCGACCTCGCCAGTCGCCTGGGCGGGTTGCTCCTCGGTGTCGGAACCGTCATGGCCGTCGTCTCCCAGCCCATCCTGCGGCTGATCCTCGGCGCACCCCTCGCCGTCATCACCGCCGCGCTGGTCGGCTGGCCTGCCTCCGGAATCCTCGGGGCGATCTACGCGATCGCCGTGGCCGTGTGGTGGCTGCGCCAGCTGTGGACCCGCCTCCTTCGCCCCGCAGCGCCCCAAGTTCGATGAGCGGCGGGCCGAGGCGCGGACATCCGCGCCCAGCAGAGGTCAGCTCCTGCAGGGGGTGGGTGAGGTGAGGTGGCCGCGAAGGGTCACATCCCTCGCCTTCGCTCTGCTCCTTCTGGGTATGCCACCGTGGCTGCTGGCGAGGTTCGTCGGCCCGCCACTGCACAGCTGGCCAACCCTGCAGCAGGTCCGCCTCTGGGTCGCGCAACCCCTCACCACCCAGACGCTGACCGCCGGACTGACGGTCCTCGCATGGCTGCTCTGGCTGCTCGTGGCATACGCGGTCATCGTCACCGCCGCACGGCGTCTGCGCACCGGCGCCCGCTGGCTGCGGCGCCTGCCGCTGCCGACACCCCTGCAAGCCACCGCCACCGGCATGGCCGGCGCCGCCGCCCTGACCGCCGCGGCCAACACCACCGCGACAGCCCCGCCCGTCCAGCCCATCGCTGTCTCCGCCGGCACACTCCACCACGACGCCGTCGACGCGCACCCCGCACCCGAGGTTGCGGGGGAGGGCGTCACCATCCCGGGCGGCTGGCTGCCTCAGAAGACGGCCGACCAGGTGGCCGCCGCGGCCACACTTGTGTGGCTGAGGCGCCGACGCAGCTACCAGCCCGGCCTGCGGGAGTCTCCGGACCAGGACGACCCGGACCTGGCACCGCTGCCGGCGGCCGTCACCGCCGTCCAGGCAGCCGTCTGCGTCCCCGACCAGGACTCCAGCGGACGGTCGCCCGACGAGCAAACCCGGGCTACCGCGCCGCCGTCGATCGCCGCGTTACCTGCGACGGGCGTCGTCTTCGCCGGCGGCGGCGCGGCCGACGCCGCCAGGGGAGTGCTGGTCACCTCGCTTCTTGCGGCGTTGCGCGATCCGCCCGACGCCATCCGCGTGGTCATCACCCGGTCCGCCCTGACCACGCTGCTGCCGCCGGCCGCCACCGCAGTCTGCGACAGCATCCCCGCCCTCCGGGTCACCGAGACCGCGGCCCACGCCGTTGAGCTGATCGACTCCCTCGCATCGCGCACACCTGACACGGCTGGCCCGCCGCCGACGCACGAGGAGGCTCCGCGGCTGGTGCTGATCACCGAGCCGCCGCCGGGGCCTGCGGCCGACCGGTTGGCGGCCCTGCTCGGCGCCGGCCGAGCAACCGCGGTCGTCCTCGGCGCATGGCCGCTTGGCGCCGCGTGGAGCGTCGACCAGCACGGGCGGACCGTGGATGCGCGGCTGCCGGGGCAGGTAGGGCCCCGGCTGTGCGTCCTGGACCGGGTTGCCGCGATGGACCTGCTCACCGTCATCGCCCCGCCCACACCAAGCCACGCACCGCAGGCAGGCACCGCCCCCCGCACCGCCGTTCCCGAACAGCGACGGCAGCCGCCCGAGGTCCGGATTCCCCACCAAGCCGGCGAGGACCGCACGCCCCAGCCCACCCCGCCCGTTGCCGCGCAGCCGCCGGTCGAGCTGCGGGTCCTCGGCCAGCCCACGCTGCTCATCGACGGCCGGGCCGTGACCATCCGCCGCAGCGCCGCCGTGCAGATCCTGACCTTCCTCGCCGTCCACCGCCACGGCGCCACCACCGCACAACTCGTGCAGGCAATCTGGCCCGGCCTGGCCGCCCACACCGTCACCAACCGCCTCTACACCACCCTCAGCGTGCTACGCGCCGCCATCCGCGCCGCCTCGGATCTCCCGATCATCGACCACACCGACGACCGCTATCGCCTGCGCAGTGAGCACCTTGAGGTCGACCTGTGGCGGCTGCACACCGCCGCCCACCACGCCGCCACCACCCTCACCGACCCCACCCGCGCGTGGCAGGCCGTGATCGACGCCTACACCGGCGACCTCGCCGCCGGCCACACCTGGCCCTGGATCGACCCGCCCCGGGAAGGCACCCGCCGGCTCGTCCTGGACGCCTACGCCGCCGCCGCGTCGACCCAACACGATCCCCGCCGCGCCGTGAAGCTCCTGCAGGCCGGGATCCGCGTCGACCCCTACAACGAGAACCTCCACCAGCGGGCCATCGACATCCTCACCACGCTGGGAGACCACGCCGCCGCACAACGGCTGCGCGACGCCCACCGTCACCAGCTCAGCATCGCCGGGCTGCACCCCAGCGACACCCCCGGCCAGCCCCGCGAACACAGCAACGCCTCCGCCGGCGACTAGCGAACCCCCCCCAGACATCGAAGCGCAGCAGCGCGAGCCACCCCGTTGCGGAAGCGACCGATCGCAGGGGCCGTAACTCGTTGAGCTGCGGTTGTAAGGGCGCGTGAGGTTTTGTAAGGCGCTGTAAGCCGTCGCCCCGCCCCGCCG
Organism: Micromonospora sp. NPDC004551; assembly: GCF_040609975.1. Lineage (NCBI taxonomy): Bacteria > Bacillati > Actinomycetota > Actinomycetes > Micromonosporales > Micromonosporaceae > Micromonospora > Micromonospora sp. NPDC004551. The sequence continues at coordinate 252,654 of NZ_JBEXLM010000004.1, forward strand.
CCATCGCCACGGCCATAGCGTCAGATCATTCCCAGCCCACCGCCATCCGCAGCCCTCGTTCGCGGCGCGCTCGCCGCTGCATCCGGCCTAGCGGCGGCGTGGCAGCCAGCGACGCAAGGAGGTCAGGTGAGGTCCAGAGCAGCGAACGCCGCGGCCGCCGCCACGTCCATCATGTCCACCCTTGTCGTTGCCGCGATCCTCGTCGCAAGCGGCGTGTGGCATCCTCGGCTACCGTCGCCGGCGGCGCTCCGGCAGTGGATTCACCAACCGTTGACGACCGACTTCGTCATCCTCCTGGCCGAAGCAGGCGCCGTGATGCTGTGGCTGCTCCTGGCAACCACCGTCCTGACCCGCGCCTACACGACGCTGGCTCGCCGCCTGCGCTGGCTGCCCGCACTACATCTACCCGGCCCCGTCCAAGGCCTCACCGCCGCACTGCTCGGCGCCACCGCCGTCACCACCGCCACCGCGGGCACCCCCGCCCACCCCGCCCCCGCCACCGGAACCACGCACGACAGCGACGCGCAGACTCCCGAAGCTTCGACCACCGCCCCAGCGACCCGCCAGGTGAGCAGCCGCCTACAGCTGATTCTGATGGCCGCCGACCGTGCCTACACCCACACTGTCAGGCGAGGGGACACCCTCTCCAAGATCGCCGCTGAGCGGCTCGGCGACCCCGACCGCTGGCCCGAAATCTTCGCCCTCAACCGCGGCACCCACTTCACCCACACCGGCGGAACCCTGCGCAACCCGAACGTCATCTACCCCGGCTGGACCCTCACCCTGCCCGACGATGCCATTCCACCGACCGAACACCGACCCCGCCCCGAATCGCCACCGTCGGCCCCGGATGAGCCGGACCTCGCCACCCCGGCCCCCGCACCGACAACCGCCCCGCCGCCCTCGACACCGCACCCGGCCCCACCCACTACAACGACTCCCACAATCGAGCCGAGCCACGCGCCGACACCCACCATCGCCGGCACCTGCGCCAGCACAGACAACACGACGAGCACGCCGACCTCCGGACCGACCGCGGACCGTGGACCCCGCCCCAGCAGCCCCGACCGGGGCGTGGTGCTGTCCAGCGGCAGCTGGATAAGCCTGGGCCTCGCCCTGGCCATCACCACCGCCGCCGCCCTCGTCTGGGCGCACCGGCAGCGCCGCTACACCGCGGGCAAGCCCTCCACCACGCCGCGCTGGGAAACGCAGACTCTCGCCCCCTTGCCCCGGCTGATTGGGCAGATCCGCCGCGCGCTGCGCCATCCCGCCGCCATCGCGGGCGAAACGGGCCAACACAACGAGCCAGCGGACACTGCAGTCGGCGATCCCGACGGCGCCAGCACCCTCAGCAACACCAACTCGAGCAGTCAACGCGCGACGTCACACGATCCTTCGGCCACTGCCTCACCCGACACCACCGCGCTCACCAGCAGCCACGGCTTCGACCCGATCATGCCGGCGCCTGCGCCGCTGACGGTATGGCCGCCCGCCGGACTGGGCCTGACCGGACCCGGCGCAGACGCCGCCGCCCGAGGCTTCCTCACCGCCGCCCTCGCCACCGACGCCGACGAACATCCCCACGCGCGCACCCACGTCGTGATACCGGCAGCGACTGCGGCGACCCTGCTCGGCGCCACCACAGGCACCCTGCCCCGCACACCCCGGCTGAGGATCACCCCCACCCTCGACGACGCGCTGGACCTCCTCGAAGCCCTGGCGCTGCGCCGCACCCGACTGCTCGACCAGCACGAGACCGCCACCGTCGCCGACCTACGCGCCGACCCCTACGAAGAGCCCCTCCCACCGGTCATGCTCCTCACCCACCCCCCAGACCGGCGCGAGCGCCCCCGCGTCGCCGCCCTCCTCACCCAAGGGCAACGCCTGGACATCCACGGCGTGCTCCTCGGCCCCTGGTCCGACGGCACCACCGTCACCGTCAACAAAGACGGCACCACCACACCCGCCGACACCGACCACGCCTCCCACCGCGCCGACATCGGCCGGCTCACCGTCCTCGAACCCACCGAGACCCTCGATCTGCTCGCCGTGCTGGCCGAGGCCTACACCGGCGAGGCCCCCTCCCCAGCCCCCACCGAGCCCACGCCCACCGCACAACGCACAGGCACACAACCCGACCCGCGAACACCGCTGACGCGCCAACATCAGCGAGCAACGATGCCGGCCGACACACCCCTACACTGCGCTGACCACGAGATCCAGGCGCTCGACACGAGCCACGCCGACGCCCTCGACCAACCCATCGCCACCAGCACGCCGGCGACCAACTCCACCCCACCCGCCCCCGAAACCGGCACCCTCACCACGGTCGCGGTCACCGTGCTCGGTGCTCCCGCCCTCGCCCACGCGGACCCGCAGCGCAGCCTGCGCGCCAAATCCCTCGAACTGCTCGTATACCTGGCCGCACGCGACGGCACCGCCACCACCGAGGCGATCCTCGACGACCTGCTGCCCGACGCACCCGCAAGCAAAGCCACCCACCGGCTGCACACCTACGTCTCCGACCTCCGCAGCGTCCTGCGCCACCACGGCGGACCCGGCACCTACCTCACCCACCCCCGCCACCGCTACGAGCTCAACCCCGACCGCCTTGACGTGGACCTGTGGCGGATGCGCGCCGCCCTCCGCGCCGCCAACACCGCCACCAGCAAAGCCGAACGGGTCGCGGCGCTGCGCCGCGCCGTCGACACCTACCGCGCACCACTCGCCGACGGCTGCGACTACGAGTGGATCGAGGCCCACCGGGAAGCTGTGCGGCAACAAGCCCTCGACGCGGCCGTCGCCCTCACCGAGGAACTCGACGGCCAACCGGCCGAGCAGCTAGCCGTCGTCGACGCCGCCATCGGCCAGCACCCCTACGCCGAGCAGCTGTACCAGGTGGCCATGCGCGCCCGCGCGCACCTCGGCGACATCGACGGCGTGCGGGCCCTACGCCGGACCGTGACACGGCAGCTCGCCGAAATCGACGCCGAGCCCAGCGACGACACGCTCACACTCGCCGACCAGCTCATCACCAAGCTGCGCTCCGCCAGCCGAGAAGGTCGGGCCGCAGCGCAGGGAGCACGATCGTGAGCCCGCTGACCAGCCCCACCACCCGTACCGCGGACAACTCGACAAGCGAGGCTGCGACTGATGTGGCTGTGGTGCACCTGAAGCGGCTGCGATGGGCAGTACGGGCAACCCTCACCCTCGGGGTCGCCGCATCGGTCGCCGCGAACGTGCTGCACGCCCGACCGAACGCGATCAGCCAGATCATCGCCGCATGGCCGCCGCTGGCGCTGCTGCTCACCGTCGAGCTGATCTCCCGCGTCCCGCACCACCGCCGCTCCCTCGGCATCATCCGCATCGCCGCCACCAGCGTTATCGCCGCCATCGCCACCTGGGTCTCGTACTGGCACCTCGTCGGGGTCGCCGCCCGCTACGGCGAGGCCGGCGCAGGGGCCGCCTACCTGCTGCCCATCTCCGTTGACGGCCTGGTCATCGTCGCCAGCGTCAGCCTCGTCGAGCTCACCGCCCGGATCCGCGCGGGACAACCCGAACAGCACCCCCAGCCTCCTGTGGCCGCCACACCCAGCCCTGCGTCCACCACACGCATGCCGCACGCCGCATCAGCGGGCCGCCCAGACGAGGGCACTGCAGACCCGTCATCCGGCGCGAGGGCATCAGCCGATCCGGTCCCGTGCCCTGACCCGCCGCAGCGTCGCCCACAACATGACGCCGGCGACGGTGAGCGCCGGCCAAGGCGCCACCTGGTCGACGTGGCCAACGCGCGGGCGCAGCAACCCCCCGCCGCCAGCGCCACGAACGGCGCGCCGGCGGTGAACGGCGACGAGCTGGTGCCGTCGGAGACGGCCGCCGCCGTTGCCTACTGGCACCGGCGGGAGCCCCACCTGCATCCGGCCGAGATCGCGGCGCGTATTGGACGCTCGGAACGCACCGTGCGCCGGTACTGGCCGCCCCGTCCGCAGACACCACCGGCAGCCAACGCGAACCACGCCGGTGATCTCACCGAAAGGGCCCGCGCCTAGCGAGCACGACCGCTCCTACGCCCCACGGAATTCCCGGGGAAGAGACGCCCCGAAGACAAAAAGGACCGATCTTCTTCCTCGCGGTGTGATCTAGGACGACCCGGCATCGGAGGCAAGCCAGCGCTCATGCATGTCGTCGACTCGTTGGGCGCGGCCGAGGACCGTGGCCAGGTGCTCCCCGAAGAGCCGCTGCATCTGTGGCGGCTGATGCTGCTGGAAGACCAGGGCGACCATGGACAACTGGATCGCGGCTGCTAGCAGCGCCTGCGGACGCTGGCCCATGGGCCGAAATTCCGGTTCGAACCCGCCGTCGACCTGCTTCAAATGACTGCGAATCAGATCGAACCAGCCGCCGTGCAGCGTGTCGGACCCGACCCGGTACGACGGATATGCCGTTGCCCCGAATGCCTGTTCGATCCGGTCCTGCGCGCTTGGCCAACCGATCTGGCGTCGGCCGGGGATGGTGTCCAGGTCGATCCCGGCGGCCCCGGCTGTGTCCTCGATCGAGCTCCGCAGGCGTCCTTCGATCGGCAATTCGGTGCCGTCGCCACTGGCGCGGCGGCGTTCGATCACTTTCAGGAACTCGCGCTCGGAGATGAGGCTGTCGTACAGGTAGGCGCGGTGCCGGGTGCCTTGTTCGTCGTCGCGGCAGAGGTAGGCGACGTTCGCCAGCGTCTCGGTGAGCTGTCGGAGGAGTCCGATCTGCTGGCGTCCTTGGCCGTTGCAGACGTCGGCGAGCAGATCCAGGCAGAGCTTGCCAGCGCGCACCATCAGCCCGCAGCGTATGGCCGCGTTGATTGGTAGGGGTCCTTCCCGCGGGGCGTCGGCGAGTCCGCGGGCCAGCACGACGGCGGATTTGAGCAGTTCAACGCCCGCGTAGATGAAGGGGTTCTCGTCCGTGGCATCCTGCAGCTCGGCCCAGCGGGGTTCGAACACGTCCCCCAAAGGTCCGGCGATGGACAGGTACGTTTCGGGCACGCCGCTCAGGATATTGCCGAGCTGTCCACCTGCCCAAGGCAATAACGCCGGCAGAAAACCGCGCCCGTGTTCGTCCCTATGTCTGCCAGCTGCGCATGGCCTGGTACGAATTGGTGCCACCTCAACCCAGCGGACGCTCAGGCACGGCGCGCCCGCCGAATTCCCGACACCGATGTCGTCCCAGGACCGTCACGGCGCCGACGATTGGGGCGGCATTCATTTGCCGCCGTTGGTGCCCTGCCGGGTGGTGCAGGTCAGGCGCCGAAGCCTGCGTAGTGGCCTCCGTAGTAGCGTGCGAGGGCGGTCAGCTGCGCCACCCGGGCATGATGGGCCGGGTCGGGCGGCAGGTCGGGGAATGCTGCGGCGATGTGTCGCCGACTCGAAGGGACAGGTCGCTCGAGCGATTGCTCGCTGGCCTGGCCGCCGAGGTCGGTCAAGCTCGCGATGCATGCGGCCACGGTTTCGGGCTCGTTGGGGAGGTCAAGGTAGTACGTGGTTCGCCGCGGCGACGGCTCGGGATAGTCGCCGTACTCTTCCGACATCGCCCAATGCAGGCGTTGGCACAGATCGGCCAGCAAGGCATTCATCTCGCCGGCCGAGGCGCCGTCAGGCAACGGGCCATGGTCGGTGAGGCGGCTGAGCAGACGGCGTACCAGGTCCGGCGGGAGCTCGTCGGCCATGAGGTGACCGTGGACGGTCACCAACACGCCGAACAGGGCCTGCAGATCCGACATGGGCAGTGCTCGAGTGGGCGACTCCATGCACGCCACGGTAGTGACCTCGGCTCACCTCATTGCTCGCCCACGTCAGCCGTCACCCGAGATTGAATGCACTGTCATTCCGCGACGCGCGCGTTCGGCAAAGGCTCTCGGAATTCCGACTCTGCCGATGTGAGCCCGTTATCCCGGCCATTTCCCGTAGCAATAGTGGTCAGTTCACGCGGACAGGCCGGGGTCTCCGCCGAGAATTTCCAGGGCCTCCGCCAAGGCCAAATCTACGATCGGCGGAAAGGACAAGGGAGTGGGCGACCGGGCTTCGTTTGCTCGAACCGTAATGTTAGGCTTCCTGATGCTGGCCCGTTGCCGCGGGAGAACGAGATATGCCGGCCACGGCATCATAGGCGGACGCAAAATCATGTCCCAGCAATTGCGCACCATCGCTTGGTTCACAAGGGCGGTTTGCTCAATGGTCAAGTTAGTCGGTGTGGCGACCAGCGGCTGAATGGGGGTGATTGTGAGCAACCGCGAGGGCGTGATCGGCACGTGCACCTCGTGTAGGTCCGGGAGGAGTACCGGGCTAGAGAAGTCGAGTTCACCGGTTGCGCTGACCGTGACCACGGGAGCGTCACCTGTAACCAGCACCGGATCCGGCGAGGAGGTCAGCAGCCAGTGCATATCGAGCAGGAGGCGCTTGATCCTGTCTGCTTCCCGAACCATGGTCCGCAGCATCGACGGAGTGTCAGTCCTGCGCATGACCTCCGGGGTGCGCCTGGCAATGTCGTGATACATGGCCGTGAGGTTCCCCCTCGCCTTCACCGCGGGATCCATCTCGATGGCACGTTGAAGCACCATGCTCGCGAAGATTAGCGGGCCCACGTGGGAGTTCACCTCCTGCATAGTGCGGCGGACAGCCACCGTGCGGACCATCTGCGTCGCGACGAAAGTGGCAAGTGTGGCCCGGCCTGGGCCCGGAGGCGGAAGGGCTCCGTCTCGAAGTGCGTACATGACCTCCCCGACCGGATTCTCGATCGAGTGCGAGAACCATTCCTCAAGGGAATCATCCGGTTGGCCGAGTTCCCCGACATCGTAAAAATCCACTTCGACGGTTGCCTTTTTGATAGGCATACGCTCTTCCGTGCCATTGCGATGCCGCGCCAGCAGGATGTCTTTGTCGAGCTTCTTTCTTCCGCAAAAGCCACGCAGATATAGCTTCGGCACGGTGTGATGGTCGCGGCTAACCTGCTCAGACATTCCCCAATTATGGCAGACCCCTTCGAATCACGGCGACTTGCCGCGTCTGCGGGCGAACGAGTCCGCAAGCGGTGCTCCCATGCCGCACACAACGCTCGCCCGACCCTCTGCGGCACGTCAAGATACTGTCGGCCGTGTAATCGACCAGATCCTCCTGCACCCGCCAGCCGACTGCGTCTGTCGGCCTGCTCGAGCTGCGGATCTTCGAGACGTGCGGCGCTGACATCGCCGATCTTGGTGAGGAACACGGCCATCGCGTGCTGCGGTTCTGTGGCGAGGTCGTGCTCCTGCCGCTGCTTCCCACGTGCCTCGGTGATCAGGTGGCACTTGAGACCTAACGAGGCGCCGGGCAGAACCTTCCGCACGGCCGACCGGCGAGGGCGCAGGCGACCCGCCGGTGAATACTGATGTGGTGAGGGATTCTGAGTTGGCGAGCGTGAGGTCCGTGTCGTTGCCGCGCGATGTTCAGGACAGGCTACGGGCAAAAGGGCCGGAATTCGGCCGAGACGCCCTGATCTTGCCTGTTCAGACGAGGAACGGCTCGACCTACTACCTGGCCGACGATGTCGAGGCGATGCGAGCCGCGCGAGCAGCCGGTCTCGATGCCGAGTACCTGCTAGCCCAGGAGGAGCGCCGCTACCTCAACGAGTTCGCGACCGGCTGGGAACTTGAGATGGCGCTCGCGGTTGCCCAGAACCTCGCCGCGAATGGCATCGGTACCGTGATCGGGTATGTCTGGGCACGGGTCCGGCTTGCGATCCAGAGGGGACGTCACCCGGGTCCGGAGACGGAAGTCCCAGTTCGACTCAGGATTGCCCAGCTTGAGTACGCCGAGCAGGGCAGCGTCAAGATCAAGGGTCTTGAGATCGACGGATCAGCCGAAGATGCCACGGCGCTTCTGGGCACCATTCTCGCCGGCCCTGTGACGGCGAGAATGGGACTACGCAGCAGTTCCGTGGAGCAACGGGCGGATGACCAGGGCGGGGAGACGACCGCGCCGTGACGGAGTCGCGCGGCTTACGGATAGCAGGCCGGGTCGCACGGTACAACGTGCCACTCCCGCCTCCCGCTGGACCGGCGAGGACCGAATTCTGCATCATCGAGGGGGTGCGGGCGCTCAACGCCGGCCGCCGCAAGTACGGGCAGGCGTTAATCGGCGTTGGTGCGCACTGTTCCCGGGGCCTTGCTGATCTACCACCGCAGTACGCTCTTCATGAGCAGCACTCCGAGCCACAGTCCCGGCGGCTCGGACGCGGCCGTGTGCGAGCCTGGTTCAGAGTCCGCAATCTGCTAGATGATCGCGACGACGCCGCACGGACTCTCGGAACCCGCCACCTCGGACGCGCCTGGACGGGAGCCGAGGGTGCGGCACGCTCCGCATTGGACGCTGCCGTGGCGGCCTTCAACTGGCTTGATGACGTCGCGCAAGACCTTGACGAAACGATTCCGATCGACGTAGATAGCTTCTCATACGCGACCAGTATTCGCGGGTGGGGTCTAGTAACAACTGGCGAACTGCTAGATCAAGCTCACCAGCTGGCGCACCTTGCTGGCGAGCTTGTGGGAGGTCTTTTTGGCTGCCGCCTCGTCCATGACGGCGAGGAATGGACCAAGCGATGCCCCCTTTCGTTGATGCACATCCGCCTCGGTAATAGTCCTGGAATGACAGTCCGATACTCTTGCTGGATCTGCGGCCAGGACCCAGCGGAGTGTGACCACGAACTTGGTAAGACGTACGGTGTTGTCGCCGCACGTTCTAACGGGGAGTGCAACATCTGTCGGTTCTCGGATGGTGATAGCTGCGAGCACATCGTGGGGCAGGTCTACCAGGCACGCGCCGGACGATCGATTGTGGAGGCCGACCTCCACGAAGTCTCCCTTGTGTCGCGCCCACGCGATCCTCTCGCACGCATCGAGAGCATCAGCTGCGATGACGACCGGATGCGCAGGCGTTTCGGCTTCGTCCCGTCACCCGACAGCATGCTGTTGTGCCATGACTGTATGTATCCGTGCATGGGCTTCAGTGGCAGAGATCTAACCGCCTGAGATGGGGAGTGAGTGGGCGTAAACCCGCTCGCGGGTCACCTGGCTAGGCGCGGACACATGACAGCCGGGTCGAGCCGATCACGACGTCGATCATCAGCCAGGAACCGACATCCAGCAACCTGACACCGCCCTCATGCCGCCGACCGGGCGCTACGGACCCGTGACCGTCTACCCGGTGTGCTGCAACGAACGGTACGGCGAGTGACCACGTCATGGTGGAATGCTTGGTGATCGCCATCACATACCGATCACAGTTCGGTGTCAATGCGTTGCTAGAGCCATCGACTCCGCTCATCCCGCACTGCGTGCGGAATCCCGCCAAAGCGCTGCGGTACTCACGCGCCTTTCCCTTCGCCAGTCCCGCGATTTTTAAGGAGGGCCTTGGTCAACCCCGTCGGCTTAACCTCGACGCCACCCACTTGGAGAACGACCGACGCGGTGGCGCGGCCCTCTCCGGTGCAGTCGCCACAGGTGTGGTTGACGATGTGCGGGTGGACTGTTTCAGGCACTATCGTTTCGCCGGTGTCGTCCGCTAGCAGCATCGCCCCAAGGATGATGTGTTTGTTCACAAGCTTGGCGATCTGTGCCGCGATCTCGTCGCCGGCCTCGCGCAGGTCCAGCAGCCTCTCTGTGAGCGCCTGCACTGTCTCGTCGCTGCGATCGATGTACTTCCCGGTCCGCGGATGCTGGAATAAAGTGGCCGTCCCGCACCTATCGCAGCGATCCAATGCGACTGCATGCGTCAGCTCATTGCGCTCGTCGGCGGCCGTGAGCACTTCGAGCAACCATCCGCTGGCGCGGTCGGGCACAAGGTGCGGGTACTTCTCCTGAAACTTGAGTACCTGTTTGGCCGCTTGCTTCGTGGTGAGCCCAGAGTCCGGTGGCTTCGGCACCGACGATAGGTGGCCGTAATCGAGCATTCGGAGCATGTCGATCAGCAACTCGCTCAGCGCCGTATCCGCGAGCAGAAGGTGGCCGAGGTCGCCCACCCAGTCGCCTACTTTCGCCATGCTGGCACGATATAGCGCAGGTAGGACATCCGTCGGCATGTGTCCCGAGGGCTCGGGCAACGTACTGATCTGCCGCGCTCCGGGTGCCAGCTCACGTCCACCGATTACTCATCGTGAGTAGCGGACGTGGGTCGTCCGGCCGACCGCCGACGCAGCGTCCCGAATGCTTCGAGCCCCGACCTCGCACGTCTGGCGTACCCGACTCTGCACCGGAACCCGTACGCCGACACTCCGCCAACAAAGGACGTCGCGGCGAGGGGCCGGACGCGACATCGCATCCGGCCCCACGGCGGCGGCCGAGGTCTACGGCCGGGCGATCAGCGGCTGCACGGCGGAGGGAAACGCGTAGGCGGTGTCCCAGGGGAAGCGGCCGTGCCGGTCAGGCCAGACAACCTGCTGCAGGCGGACGCGGTCGCCGCTGTAGCGGCCGATCGCGCCGCCGGGGTGCAGCTGCTCGGTCGGGTCGCCGTCGATGATGACCGCGTCGTATCCGGCGATGAGGTCGCCGATGCGCTGACCGTGACGGAATTTCTCGGCCTTGTCGTAGACCCTGCTCGCGAGGTCGTTGAGCAGCGATTGCGAGGTAGCCGGGTCCAGTCCGGCGATGATCAGCTCCGGGTAGTGGTGTGTGGTGAGCCCGACGGTGTAGGCGAAGGGTGCGGTGTCGTCGGGGTCGTCGTCGCTGGGGACGACGAGAGTTACCGCCCAGCCCACCCTGTCAATGATTTCGCCTTGGCGGTGAAGGAAGTCGTCTATGCCGGTCACGAGGAACGCTCCTTCAGGGATGCGGGCAGCGGTGGCCAGCCACGCGGCTCGTACCGCACCCGCTGGGGGCATTCGTTGGTGTGGTTGTTCAGGTAGAGGTGCTGAAGTCGGATGGATCCTGCTGGGGCGGGTCGACCTCGACGAAACCGAAGAGCCGTGCGATGAGTTGCAACGCCTGCGTGTCGTAGCGGTCGGCGAAGCCGCGGCAGATCGCCGGTTTGACCTCGGGATGCTTGTAATGCGGAAGCGTCGAGTGGCAGATGATGAAGGACTGCCTGGCTCGGGCTTCGGCGACAAGGTCGTGTAGCCGGCCCGGGGTGAGACGCATCTTGTTGCCTGGCACGAACACGCAGGTGTCACACTGCCGCGATAGCAGCCGTGACTTGCCCAGCTGAGGGTCGCCGACGCTGAGATCGCCGCCATCGGCGTCGTCCGGGTCAATCGCGGGTGCCAGGGTTTCTCCTCTCCTTGTGAAGCACTGGGGCGCTGTTCGAGCGGCTCGGGTCTGTGGGGCGAGGGTTTGCTGGCGGTCCGGACCTGCACCGCAGGTGCGCGGGGGCGCGACCAGCGCGTTAGGCGCGGGCGAGCCGGATGGGGCTCTGGCAGCCTGCAGCCGACGCCGTTGCCCGTGGTTGCGGCATACGCGTCCGAAGCCCCGGTAGCCCGCGGTGGTAGGGCGCAGGGCATGAGGCGCCGAAGCGCGGACAGCGACGGGACTTGGCGAGGCGTCAGTCGCCGGTAGGACAGAAGGACCGACTGCGGCGCCGGGTGGGGAGTCAGCGCGAGTTGTTAGGCGGCGCGCGGCGCCGGCATCGGCCGCTGCGGCGGTGGGACCGGCCGGGTGGGCCGGAACCAGCCGGCGAACCGTGCCGCCGCGCCGGCTGGAGCAGCGACCTTCGCTCGCCCTCGGGCGAGCACTTCGCCTCGGGTGGCCGCGTGGCAGGCGCGGCGGGCGTCGCGCGCCGGCGGGCACGGGTAGGCCTCGCCGGTGCAGCGCAGGTTGGCGCAGCGGTCCGGCCGGTGGGGATCAGGGAGGTGGGCAGACGCGACGTCGGCGGCGAGCAGCCACAGCAGGACGTCGGTGACGTCGCGGGGAATGCAGCGGCGGTGCGGCTGCGTCATCGGCGTTGCCTCTCGCGGATTGTCGGCTCGGGTGGCCGCCACCCCGGCCAGCGGTGTGGGCCGCTGCCGGGTCCGCCGGGGTGGCGGCAGCCACGAGTGACGCTCGACTTTCCCGATAGATCAAGTCGTCGTCGAGGAGGTGAGCCTGGCCTTCAGCGAGGAGGGAGCGGCCGCAGGGGGCAGGAAGCATTCCAGCGCCCAGCGCGCCGCCGGCTCGTCAACGCCCTGTCCCGGGAGGCTGGGCGGCCTGCGGCCGCCCGACGAGCAGACCCACCGCAACATGCGTGGCCCGCAGCAGTCTCCGGCCTGGAGGTCGGCTGGTAGCGGCGGAACACGCCGGGACCTGCTGTGTGTGGGATTTCCGCACTTTTCTCGGGAGCCGCGCGGTGATCGCCTCACCCCGACTGTGGTGAGCAGGGACGGCCTCGGCGGGTCAGAGGAGACCGCTTTCCCCGGGTAGCCGGGATGCGCTGGTCACCGCGGGCAGCCGGGCCACGGGTCGGTGGGGTCAAGGTCGCCCGGGTCGGCGTTGTCGCGTTCGTTGCCGTTCCACTCGATGCGTGCCTCGATTTCGGCGCCGGCGAGGGCGGTTTCGATTGCGGCTTCGGCGGCGTCGAAGGCGTCATCGCTCGTGCCGGCCGTGAGCTCGGCGAGGACGGTCAGGGTGAGGCGGACCTGCCAGCGGCGGGGCAGCAGCGGCAGGTCGACGACCTCCATGACCCGGTTGGCCGCATCTATGTCGATGTCGTGCTCGCTGACCGCCTCGCGCAGCGCCTGCCACATCTGTCTGCGGAGCTGCGTCAACGATTCGGGGATTGCGGGCGGCGGCTGCAGGTCGCTGTGGTGCTCACGCAGGTAGGCCTGGATTTGGGTGGTGGTGTGAGTGAGCCATCCCAGCGGCGCTGGCTGGCCGGGGTGGAAGGCGTCCCAAGCATGGCGCAGGACGGATTCGAGGCTCGGGGGTGCGGCAGGGGCCGCCGTCGGTTCGGTCATCAGGTCCTCCGTTGCGTTGCTGACCGGCGCACCCGCCGCCCGTTCGGGGCGATGGGTGCGGGTGTGTTTGGGTCAGGGCGTCGAGTCGGTGGCGTCACGCGGCGACTCGGCGGGGTTGACGCACTCGGGAATCGAGAGCACGGCGAGGTCGGTGCGGATCAGGGCGCCGCAGGTGTGTCGTAGGGCGGCGGTGGCCTTGTCGTGCTGGGCGAGAGCGGCGGTGAGGGCGTCAGCGACCCGGTCGAGCCGCTGTCGTAGCGACAGAACGGTGTCGGCGTCGCTGCTGGCATGGACGTCGCAGAGCAGGTTCGCGGCGTCGGTCAGGACCGTGATCTGGGCGCTGGTGGCGGCGATGGTGCCAGCCGCGGCAAGCAGCGCGCACAGCTGCTCTGGGTGGTGTGCGCAGGCCTCGGCGAGCTGATCCGGGTCGAGGGCGTAGCCCTGGTCGTGCAACAGCCGCTGGACGTCGAGGTGCGGTGCGGACATGGATGTCTCCAGACGGGACGGACGCGGGTCAGGCGATGGTGGGCTGGCCGGGGTGGGGCCAGCCGTCGAGCACGGACGGGGTGAGCCCGGCCCGCAGCGCCTGGTCGAGCAGCTGCGCGAGGGTGTAGGCGGGGTTGGCGCCCAGCGCGCGGTCGACGGCGATGGAGGCGAGCGCGCCGTCGCCGCGGCGCCACGCGGCGAAGGCGAGCAGACTCGCCGGTGGGGCCACGAGCGGCGGGTGCGCGCGGCGGGTGATGTCGGTCCACATGGCGACGTGCCAGGGCTGGGCGTCGGTGGCCTGCCAGGCGACGTCGCGGATCGCGGGGACGGGCAGCAGGACGGTGAGCCAGGCCAACTCGTCATCGGTGAGGGTCTGCTCGTCGGCGTAGCGGGCGAGCATGTCCCGCACCGCCTGTTCGCCGGCGCGGATTAGGCCGTCGCGTCCGGCCTCGCTGATGAGGGTGCGCCGGCGGGCTCGGGCGTGGGCGGTGGCGCGGGTGACGGCGACGCGGGCGTCCCCGGTGGTGGGGGCGATGCTGGCCACGAGCGCGGCCCGGTCGGGTAGGGCGTGACAGCCGGCGACGATGGCGTGCATGGTGATGTCGCTGCGCTGGGGGTCGAAGGGCACGCCGTCGGTGGGGCAGCAGGCGGGGTCCTGGCAGAGGTAGGAGAAGTAGCGGCCGTCGGTGACCCGCAGCGCGTCGAAGACGTCGATGTCGGTGGCGGCCAGCCGCGGGATCACGGTGTCGATGGCCGGGGTGACGGTGGCGGCGGGGCCGTAGCCGACGGCGATGGCGCGGGTGGCCGCAGCGTTCCGCAGCATGCGGATCTGCGACAGGATGTAGTCGTCGGCCCAGGCGGCGACCTGGCCGGGCTGGGGGAGGTCGGCGCGGCTGGCGACGGCGATCCGGGTGCCGGTGAGGCCGACGATCACGAGGCTGTCGGTGGGGTGGAAGCCGAGCAGGTACGGCACGGCGGTGAGCAGGTCCGCGGGCGAGGTGATCGGCAGGCGCGGGTTGTTCGGGCTGTTCACGGTTTCTCCTGTTCTGTTGGGATGGGTTCGGGCACGGCTGAGCGGCCGTGCTCGGCGTTGGAAGTGCGCGGGGTGGCCGAGCAACGGCCAGTGGGAGCGCGATGAGTGATGTCGACCGGTGGTTGTCGGCGTGACGCCGGAGTTCGGTGGACCGCCAGCCGACACCTCGGCCAGGGAAGAGCCCGGCCGAGAGACGAGGTCAGGCGTGCTCGAGGGCAGTGACCGCGGCGTCGGCGATGTGGCCGATGGCCTGCACGGGATCCGCCACCAGGATCGTGGTGGTGTCGGCGAAGGTGTGCCCGTCCAGGTCGGCGGGACGCAGCCACAGCACGGCGCAGCCCGCCTGGTGCAGGGTGCTGATGAGGCGTTGCGCGGGCTCTCGGTCGGGCAGGTCGCCGTCGGAGACGACAGTGAGCATCCGTAGCCGTCCGGGTTGGCGCAGCTGCAGTAGTTGGTCGGCGAGTTTCACCGCGTCGGTGAACGCGGTGCTGCCGCCCACCGCGGACAGTTCCAGCACGTGGGTGGGATGCTGGCGCGCTCCGACGAGCAGGGTGACGTCGCTGCCGAAGGCGATGGTGGCGGTGACGGCCTGGTTGTGGTGGGCGGCGTGGGCGAGGATCCACCCGGCCGAGGACATGGGCGCCGCCCAGGGGTGCATGGAGAAGGAGGCGTCGACGATGACGCCTAGCTGCAGGGTCGGTATCGGCGGGGGCAGCTGCGTGCGCTGCTGCCAGGGGGTGGCGGTGGGCATGGAGCCGGAGGCGATCTGCGCTTGGGCGGTGATCGCGTGCCGGGTTCGCAGCCTGCCTGGCGGCACCAGGCTGGGCCGGATGTCTGGTTCCCGGTGGTTGGTACGGGCGCGGCGCAGCCGTGCGGCGAGGTGACGGGCGGCGGCGCGTTCGGCGTCGGTCGGTTCCCGGCGGGTCCACGTCGCCGGTGCGGAGAAACGGGCGTGGATCTGCTGATCTCGATACTGGGCGGGGGTGAGGCCAGTGGTGTGGGCGAGGTAGTCGGTGAGCGCCTGGGCGAGCAGCCCGGCGAACACCCCCGCGTCCGCGGTGGGCGCCTGAGGCTGCCGGTGTGGGTCGATGTCGAGCAGCCGGCACCACCGCCACGCCAGGTCGATCATCGTGTCGGCGTCGCTGTCGTCGACGCTGTGGGCTTGACGCCACAGCTGGCGGAGCTGCAGCAACCGCTTGCGGCCGAGGACGGTGGTGACGGCGGCACGGATCCCTCGGGTGTCCTTAGCGGTGAGGATGCGGGCATCGACCCGCGCCAGGAGCAGTCCAGCGAGGTGCGCGGCGTGCCACGGGTCGTCGACGGCGGCGTCGTCGGGGCTGATCAGGGTGGTGACCGTGTGGCGTAGCCACCGCCGGTCGCCGCGCCGACGGGTGCGCTGCCGGTACTCGATGCGGGACTCCTCCAGCAGCTCGGCGACGGCGGCGACGACGGCAGGGGTACCGGGCGGGGTGCGCCACAGGCTGTGCGCGGCGTGCGCGGCCTCGTGCACGAGCAGCCCGTAGGCGGTCGGGACGAGGCGTTTGTGCCCGGCGCGGCGAGGGTTAGCGATGTCGGGGGCGCCGATGTAGGTGGCGTCGACCTCGATGCGGCCGGCGTCGGGGTAGCAGCAGGCAGGTGCGCCGCCACCGGCGCCGGGGGCGACGGTGACGCTCAGGTCGCTGCGGCCGGCCAGGGTCGGGATGTGCCGGGTCCAGGCGTCGCTCCACACCTGCCAGTCCGGATCACCGGCCGCGGGTGCGGTGGGGCCGGGCTGCAGATGTGGGGATGGATGAGGCATCAGAGTTCTCCTTGAGGGGTCAGCGCTGCTTGCCGAGGGTCAGGGCGGTGATCTCGGTGCCGAACTGCTGGCGCAGCGCGGCGAGGACCTGCTCGCGGTCGTCGGCGGGGGCGCGACCGGCCAGGTTGGAGATGGCGGCCGGCAGGCCGAGGGTTTTGCGGACGCGAGCGAAGCCGAGCAGCTCCCGCAGCTGCGGCGCCCAGGTCACGCGCCCGGCGGCGAGGTCGGCGTTGAGGGCGATGGCGGCCTGCACGGCGGGGGTGGGGACGCCGAGGTGGCGGGCGAGGTCCCAGTCGGTGGTGACCTCGATGTGCACGTCGAACCGCGAGGCGAGCGCTTCGGTGAGGATCGCCCCGTGGACGCCGGGGTTGTGGCCGGCGATGACGTAGAAGCCGTCGCTCGCTTCGACGCGTTCGTTGCGGTAGCCGGGGATGGTGATGACCCGCCGTCCGTCCATGGCCGGGTAGAGCACGGCGAGGACTTTCGGGGGGATGAGGGTGGCGTCGTCGACGAGTAGTGCCCGCCCGTCGCGCATGGCGGTGACGAGGGGTCCGTAGACGAACTCGAAGCCGCCGTCCGGGAGGGGGATGAAGTTGCCGAGGAAGTCCTCCACGACCGTGTCCCCGGTGCCGGCGACGGTGAGCAGGTCCGGGAATGCGGCCTCGACGAGGGCGGTCTTGCCGGTGCCGGGCGGACCGTAGAGCAGCACGGGGATACGCTTCTCCCGCAGCCTGCGCAGCACGTCCACGTCGGTGGCGCCCGCGAGCTTGCGGGGGAAGTACAGGTCACCGTTGGGGCGCTCGACGGGCTGCCGCCGACCCGCCCCGTGACGTCCTTGGCGGGGTGTACGCGGGGCGGGCGGTGGCATGGTCCCGGCGGCGTCGACACCGGCCTGGGTGATCTGGAAGCGGTGCGGGCCCGTCTGATGGGTGGCGTAGCCGGCGGCGGCCATCTTCTTCAGTGCTTCGAACACCGCGCCGGTGGACGGGGCGGCGATCGCCGTGGTCAGCTCCCCGACCTTGAACACCCGGTCGGGGTGCGCGGCCAGGTGAGCGGCGACCTGCCGGTAGAGGTAGCCGGGCCGGCGGCCGTCACCGGGGTCTGGCGTCGGGGACGCGTCGCCGGTGGTTGGGGTTGGGGTTGGGGTTGCAGGGTCCATGCAGGCCTCCTGTGATCTGGGGTGGGGCCCGCGCACCCCCGTCTCCGGGGTGCGCGGGCAAGGTGGTGCGGTGTCCGCGCGGTGGAGACGGGGCGGTTGACGGGCCGGGCCCCCGTTGGCAGGACGGCCGGCAAGCTCCGTGAGGTGCTCAGCAGGCAGCCCGAGAGGGCTGCGGATCGGTGGGGTCGCCGCCATCGGGTAGTGGGCGACGACAAGGAACGCACCCGCGCCGGCATTGATCAAGTCGATCCGGCAACGGGTGCCCCGGTAGGCGTTATCTGCGGCGGAGGGTGACCTCGCCGCGGGGGCGGCGGGAGATCTGCACGGTCAGCCCGAACACGCTGCCGTCGGACAGCTCCAGCCACACCCCGCGGTCCAGGGTCAGGACCCCCGCGTCCCGGTACGTGCGCGCTGACGTGATCGTCACTGGCAGTCCGTCGTCGTGGGTGACCTGCGGCAGGTCGGCGTCGTCGCACAGCTCGTCCAGGTCGGCGCTGGTCAGCAGGCTCAGGACGAGGGCTTGCAGGAGTTCCTCGGGGGCGTACTCGCCGAACTCGTCAGCCAGGTCGTCGTCAGGCATCAGGTGCTCCCTTCGCTGACGTGGATGGGGTGCTGGCGGCGGTGGGCGGGTCGGGGATGTCGCCTGCGATGCGGTCGCAGTCGTACGGGTGCACCGGCAGCCACGTCCAGGCGCGCCCCATCACGACGTACCGGCCGTCCGAGTCGGGGCTGATCCGTTCGATGGCGTCCGGGTCGCCGTGCACGCGGGTTTCGTCGGCGACGATGACGTCGCCGTCGAACCACAGCCGCGCCATGGACTCGTCGACCATCCGGTCCTGCCGCTGCCCGCTGACGCCCTCGGCGGCGAGCTGTTGCCGGTAGCGGTCGCGGGCGGCCTGCTGGTCGGCGACGATCGCCTCGGCTACCTGCCGGGTGCAGGTGAACACCGCCCACCCGTTCCACGTGTCCACCAGGATGCCGACGAACCCGACCGGGATCCGCATCTGTCCGTCGGCGTGCGGCGTCCACGCCCAGTCCCCGGCGAAGACGCCCGGCCCGCCGAGGCGCACCCGGTCGGGAGCCAGGTGGCTCATGTCCCGGTCGTCGCCGTGCGGGTACAGCACGATCCGGCACTGCCGGGCCACCTCGGCTTCGGCGGCGTCGTCGAACCCGTCGCACCACGCCCACCGCGTCTGGTCGCGCTGCCGGCCGGTTAGCGCCTCCCACGCCGGAGCCCCCTGCGGGGCGTGCTCGGCATACCGGTCGCGGTCCTCGGCGAGGACGTACCGGTCGGCGGTGGGCAGCCCGTCAATGACGGGCGGGTCCACGTCGTCGATGCCCGCCAGGACCTGCCGCGCGACCTCGCGGACGTCGCCGGTGGCCTTGCCCCCGATGACGTTCTGCGCCCACCACACGGCTGCGTCCCGGCCAGCCGCCGCGCCAGCGACCCGCACCGAGTCGAGCACCTGCTCCCAGTCGGCGTCGCCGATAGGGGTGGGGAGCCGGCGGACGCGGTCACCGGCGTCGAGAAGCATTGACAGGCAGGAGCCGCTGTCCCAGTTCACCTCGAGGACCTGCTGGTCCGGGTGGTAGTGGCGCACCGTGCCCTCGTCACCCGGACGCAGCAGCTGTGCGGGTCGCTGGTGTGCTCCAGCACGACCCGCTCGCCAGGCTGGTAGGTCATCGGGTCCCCTCCCGCGCCGTCAGGACGGCGTGGCAGCGGGCGGCGACACCGTCGCGGACGGCGTCGGTGAACCCGTCCCGCACCGCGTCGATGACCAGCGCCTGATCGTGATCGGGCAGCTCCGACCAGCCGGGGGCGCGGACCGGCGCGTGGGCCTGGTAGCGGTCGGCGTCGTAGCCGGCGACGTCGAAGCGGGGCAACGCCGCCAGGACCGCGTCGTCGCTGCTGTCGATTCCGTCCAGGACCGTCTGGGCGGTCTGCTCCTGCTCCGGTGCGGTGCGTCCCTCGAGGGCGTGCTGCTGCCACCAGCCCACGGCGAGCTGTCCCTCACGCTCACCCGCGTTCCGCACCGCCAGGAGCACGTCCGAGCCGACTGGCGACACGGCCGCCTGCTGGGGGCTACTGGATGCGGCGCTGGCCGGGGAGCCGGCGTGCGGGGCCGCGGAGGTGGCGGGGTCGAGCCAGTCGGCGGCGAGCAGCACCCCCTCACGGCGGTAGCGGGACGGCACGGTCTGCTCATTGGTGACCCGGCGCAGCCACCCGGCCAGCTCGGCGCGGATCGTGCGGGAGGCGGTGGCGTAGCGGGCGCGGGCCTCACGGGCCCGCCGGTTCGCCTCCTGCGCGTTACGCCGGTCCACCTGGGTGTGCAGGTCGAGCAGCCACTGGTGCTCCGCGATGCTGATCCAGCCGCAGCCGGGGTCGGTCAGCAGCCGGCGCAGCGCCTCGGCGTAGTAGTCGTCGCCGTAGCGCGGGGTGCTCTCGTGGTGGACCAGGGTGTTCTGGGTGTTCTGCAGCCGGCGGCCCAGCGCGACCCAGTCCGTGTGGTCCTCGGGCCGGGTCCCCGGCTGTCTCCTGCTGCTGGTGTGGTCCGTGTCAGTCACGGTGATGTCCTCTCCGAAGGGATGGGGATCCGCAGCCGTCGGCGCCTATGAGGCAGCCCCGGCTGACGGGATCCGTGAGTGGTGTTGGGGTGCGGTGGTTCAGCCGATGACGCGGCGCGCGGCGGCGAGCTGCTCAGCCCACGCGGACAGGCGGCTGATCTTGACGACGTCGCCGCTGTGCGGGGCCTGCACGATCAGCCCCTGGCCGAGGTAGAGGCCCACGTGCCCGGGCTTGGCGGTGGTGCCGCGGCTGCCGGGAATGAACAGCAGGTCCCCCGGCCGTAGGTCCCGGTAGTCGGTGACCGGCCGGCCCGCATGGATCTGGTCGCTGGTGGTGCGGGGCAGGGTGATGCCGGCGGCCCGGTAGGCCTGTTGCATCAGCGAGGAGCAGTCGCATTGGCGGGCGGGGATACCGGAGTGTGGTGCGGTGCAGTCCCCGCCGAAGGTGTACGGGCTGCCGAGCTGCGCCATGGCCCAGCCGACCGCCGTGACGACCGGCCCCGGCGTGCCCGCCGGCAGCGCGAACCCCGCCGGCAGCGGCACCTGCTCGCCGCCGGGCTGGCCGTCACCTGCGTCGAACAGGCACAGCGGGTTGCTCATCGCCTGCTCCAGATCCCCTCCGACAGGCCCGGCGGGGGTGCCGCCGGCCAAGACGCGGATCAGGGCGATCGCGTCGTCCTCCCACTTCGCGTAGGCGCCGGGGTGGGCGGAGCGCTGCACCGCCTGGGCGGCCTCGGTCAACGCCATGGCCTGCCAACCGTCGACGGCCAGCAACGCCCGGTAGAACTGGCCGGCCGCGTAGCGCGGGTCCTGGAGTTGGGCGGGTGTGCCCCAGCCTTGGGACGGGCGCTGCTGGAACAGCCCCACCGAGTCGCGGTCCCCGCCGGGCAGGTTGCGCAGGGTGGACTCCTGCATGGCGGTGGCCAGGGCGATGACCCAGCCTCGGGGCGGGACCGTCAGCTCGATGCCGACGGACACGATCACCGCCGCGTTGGTGACCTGCTCACCGGTCCAGCCCCCGACGCCGGCGGCGGGCGGGGACACGGTGACGGCGGGCAGCAACGGCTGCCGGCCTGAGCCGACAGTGCCGGTGCACGCGGCCGAGGCGGTGCCACCGCCGGTGAACAGCATCCCCACTCCGCCCGCGCACATCATCAGCACAGCGAGCACCCCGGCGGTGATTGCGGCGAGAGCGCGCCCGCTCACCGCCGGACCGCCACTGGCTGCGGGGCGTGGCGGGCTGCGGGGGAGCGGCTCGCGGGGGTGCGGGTGGCATGCGGTGACGGGGGCAGGCAGCCGGCGAGCCGGTAGCGGGCCAGGTGCTGCCCGTCGTCGGTGTGCACGGCGACCGTGGCGGTGAGCGGGTCGATCAGGTAGATCCATTCCGCGTCGAGGTGCCGGGCGTGCGACAGCGGGAACACGGTGACCGGTTCCGGCGCGTCGATGGCACCGTCGGTGGTGCTGGCGAGGGTCATGCCGACGCCGGGCACCGGGCGCTGCCCGGCGAACCCGGACCGGGTGGCGGCGGTGATGGCCGGGTCGAGGTACTCCCAGTCGGAGGCGAGGATCGCGGTGCTCAGCGCGTGGGCGTCGCGGCGGGCGTGGCCGGCCCAGATCGCGGCGAGGGCCGGCACGACGACGGTCGGCTGGCCGTCGAGGAGCACGAACCGGGCGTGCACGAGGTGCGGGTTCGCGGAATCGGTGGTGCCGACGAAGCAGTGGGTGCTCACGGGGCAGGTCTCCTTCGCAGCAGATGCGGGAATGGGAGGGCATGAGGCGCGCGGACCGGTGGCACTGGACGGGACGTCACGGCTCGTCCTGTTGCTGCGGTGCCGGCCAAGGGGCGGGCTTGGCGCGCCAGCCGAAGACCGGGTCGCTGGTCTCGACGGATCCGCAGCGGCTGCAGCGGATATAGGTGTCTTCGCCGTAGCCGGCCATGGACGGCACCTCGTCCTGGACGAACTCGTCGACGGCCCCGCACACCTGGCAGCGCAATGACGCCCCGTCGGGCCCCCACGTGATGAAGATCGGCTCCTCCTCGGTGGCGTCAGGTCGCCGTCGCGGGCCGGTCCTGCCGTGCGCCCCGGGGTCGCCGCTGGTGGTCGGCTGGGCGGTGGCGGTGAGCAGGGCGGTCAGTCCGGGGTAGGTGGCGGGGACGTCGCCCGGGTCGGGGGCGTCGTGGATGTGCAGCAGCGGTTGGTCATCGCCGCGCGGGTGGGTGAGCTGGTAGAGGCGGCCGTCGGTGTCGACGGCGTCGATGCGGCGGGCCTGCCGTGACGCGTGGTTGATCATGTGGGTGTCGTCGTAGCAGGTGGCCCAGGCCAGTAGCCGCGCATCGGGTTCGGTCGCCCGGATCAGGCGGACGATCGTGTCGAGGGTGGCCCGGTAGGGCGTTGCCGCGTCGGGCTGGCGCACGCCTGCGGCGAGGCGGTGCAGCAGGGCGGGCAGGCCAGCGGGGTCGGTGAGCAGGTCGTCGCGGCGCAGCGGGAATTCCACGCTGCGCACAGCGTGTGCGGGCGAGGCCGTGTGGAGGGGTCGGGTGTGGATGAGCAGCAGCGTCGGCGGCTGGCCCCAGCCCAGATGCTCGGCGTCGACGTCGGTTGCCAGGAGGCAACCGGCCAGGGCGTGGACAGCGGTGAAGGACAGCACAGGGGTCTCCGTTGTCAGGGCGGCAAAAGGGGGAGGGCCCCGCAACCGGGTGGTTGCGGGGCCCTCGAGGCGTCAGATCTGTCAGTGGTGGTGGCGGTCGCGGCTGCGTCCCACTGGGGCGGCCAAGGGATGGTGGCCGTGCACACCGGCACCGGAACGCTTCGCGTGGTACATCGCCGCGTCCGCCTCGGCCAGCAGCTGACGCGGGTTCGCGGACAGGTAGGCGGGGCTGTGGGTGTAGCCGACGGAGCCGCTGACACTGACCTCGCCGCTGTTGAGGCGGAAGGGGGCGACGCCGATGGCCTGCCATGCGGCGCGGGCGGCAGCGGCCACGTCCTCGTGGTCGCCGCGCACCAGAAGGGCGAACTCGTCGCCGGACAACCTTGCGGCGATCTCCACGGGCGCGTCGAGGGCGGCGAGGAGCCGGCCGACGTGGGCGAGCAGCAAGTTGCCGGTGTCGTGGCCGAGGCTGTCGTTGACGGTCTTGAACCCGTCGAGGTCGAGCAGCACCACCCCGACCGCCGCCCGGTCGGCGAGGGCGGCACGCAGTCGGGCGAGGAACAGCCGCCGGTTGGGCAGCCCGGTGATCTCGTCGTGGCTGGCCTGGTAGCGGGCCGCGTCGAGGGCTTGCTGTTGACGCCACAGGAGGGCGCCGGCGAGGGCGAGGCCGGCGAGGATCCCGCCGACGGTGGTGACGATTCCTTGCAGGATGGGAGACACTCGGAACGCTCCTTGTCTACGAAGGAGCACCGGGGGCGGGCGTGAGGCCGCAAACTTCGACGCCCGCCCTCGGGCTGCCTGACGAGTGGGCTACTGGCCGCCATCGCTAGGGGCGAGTTGGAAGGTGGCCGGGCGTTCGACGGTCTGCACGAGCGTGCCGGCGGCAACCAGCTTGATCGCCGCGTTGAACACCGCGCCCTGGCTGGCTTTCCTCGCGCCGCTACCGGCGTTCGCGGCGTCGATGAGCTTGCACAACTCACTGGTCTTGTACTGCCGGTCGGGGTGGGCTTCGAGGATGTCCAGTACGGCACCCCGCAGGGAGCCCTTCACCCGGCGGTTGTTCCCCGTTGCGGTTGCCTGCCCGTTCGACCCGCCCTCGGCCTCGGCGTCGTCGGGCGCGGCCTCGGCGTCGTCGGGCGCGGCGTCGGACTGTTGGCGGTCGTGGCCTGCCTCCTCCGAGGGCGGCCGCTGCTCGTCGCCGCCACTGGAAGACGTGACGGTGTCCAGCGGAGCAGGTGCGCCGCCGGTGGAAGCCAGGGCCGGGGGCGCCTCGTCCGTGTCCTGGTCTGCCGGTACGGGGGGTTCGCCGTCCCGTTCGGGCGCGCCAGGGGCGTCGAGGGGATCGGTCGTGGTGGCGGTGTCCGAGGTGGCGGCCGCGGTCCCGTCGGGTGGTGTGTCAGCCGCCTCCTGGGTGGAGGGTGGCGTGGCGGTGGTGGTGCGGCCGGTGTCGGTCAACCGCCACATGGCGCGGTTGTCGTCGCTGCGGAACCGCTCGGCCTGCCCGGTCTTCTCCCAGGCGCGCAGCTTCGCCGTCGCCGTGGAATAGCCGAGCCCGGCGTGCTCGGCCACGGCCGTGGCAGTGGCCTCGCCGAGCTCGCTGAGCGCGGCGAGGACCGTGAACATCGTGTGCGCCGGCACGGGCTGCGTTGCATCCGTCATGGGCACGTCCTTCCTGGTGTGGAGGTCAGCAGTGATCCACGCTTCGACCGCGTCGCTGATCAAGTGCGACGACCGGATCTCGGGACATCCCGAGATCCGCGCTGCGGTCGTCGCCAGCCAGGGGCGTGGCGGGCGCGCGTGGGAAGGAATGACTGATCGGCCGGCGGGCGCCGGCCGGGTGCGGTGAGAACGAGGACTCGACGCCGGCGGGAGATGCCAGCCAGATGCGGCTCGCTGCGCTCGCTCGCGACGACGTGCGTCCCGGCGAGGCGGTGGGCCCGGCAGGCCATGGCGTGCTGCGCCAGGGCAACCCGCCGTCGATGCGGACGCCGTGGGAGGAACGTCCTGCCGATGGGGCTGGAAGAGGAATACGGCGGCCTGTTTCAGGCCGGGCGGGAGCGGGTGCCCCTGGCCCGGGGCGCCCGGCCTGTAGAGCATTCACCGCCGCTGTGTGAGGCGGTGCGGCAGCTGGCCGTTGAGACAGCTGCGGTGCGTCGTTGGCAGCAGAGGAAAGCTGGCCCTGCGGGTTGACACGGCATGGACCGATCGCTGGGGGAATCCAGCTGGGATGGGCCCGCAGCGGTTTTCCGGTGCCCTCGACCGCGGGCTTGGGGTGGGGTTTAGAGGGCGACGGCGAGTAGCCGCTGATCGGGGTGGAGGGTGTCGATGTGGGCCAGGGCCTGCTCGAGGTAGGTGATGCGGTGGGCGAGGGCGTCGCTGGCCGGGGCGAGCTTGCGGCCGTCGGCGGTGAGCATCGCGTCGCCGGCGACGGTGCTTGCGGCGCGGTAGTGCTGGTAGGCCATCTGGCCCGCCTGGTACATCTCCAGCTCTCCGACACTGGGCTGGCCAGGGCCGGGAGCGGCGGCGGCGTGCAGGCGCATGGCGTGGACGCGAGGCTGGGTATGGAAGTCCGCGATCGCCGTGTCGAGGGGGTAGCGGTCGGGGTCGGTGAGGTGGCGGGTTTCGAACAGCGGCCACGGGGTGGCGGCTCGGGTGCCGTGCACGACCTGCTGCCAGATCTGGTAGCGGATCCCGGCCCCGACCGCGGCGGCGTGGCGCATCCCCTGCAGATCGAGCAGGCGCACCGGTCCGCCCGCGCACGGCGCGGGTCGACCCTTACGCAGCCCGATCAGCTGCTGGCGCTGCCACACACGCAGCTGCGCGACCGCCCAAAACTGGAGCGCGAGAGTGCCGGTGACACCGAAATAGGTGTCGAGCTCGTGGCTCGTGAGCGCCTGCGCGGGAAGCGCGTCGGGCAGGCAGATGATCATCGTGGCGATGGTCGGGGCCGGCGTGACGGTTGGCCGGGCGGTCGTGGCGGCCCGAGCAGGGCACGGACGGGGCGCGGGCGGCGGGGCCGTCTTCACTGGGGCCGGTGGCGTCGGGATGGCTGGCACACGGCTGCCGTGGCGGGTCAGCGGGGTGCCGTTGACAGTGGACATAAGGCTGTCCTCCTTCGATGGGGTGGGCGCGGGCGCGCAGGGATGACCGGCCCATTGGGTACGTGGGTCGGATCAAGGGAAGAGTTGGTGTGGGTGGCTGGTGTGACCTCGAGGGGTCGCCGCGCGGACGCGTGCCGACCGGCCGAAGCGGGTGGGCCTCGCGTATCGCTGGGGTGCGGCGGGGGATCCCTGAGGTGGGACGAGCCGGGGGTGGAGCGGTATCTGGGTGGTGTTGCCGGAAAGGTAGCGGCTGCCACTCACAGCACGTTGCGGCGCGAGAGCGGCAGGAAGGGCCTTTGGCCTGCACCGTGAGAGATCAACACCCGCTGTGGGGTGGATGAGGTGTGTCGCGCTGTGAGAGGTCGATCCACTCACAGTCGATCTTGCGGTGTGACAGTCATACACCGCGCTGAAGGGGGTGGTTGGGCCGCGACCTGCGGTGTGAGCGGCTGTGAGCGGGGCCAGCGTGTCAGAGGTCGCCGTCGGGGTCGGTGTAGCGGTGGGGGTTCGTGGCGGGGTTGTCGGGGCCGTGGTCGCTGGGCAGCTCGTGCAGCCAGCGGCGCAGCCCGGGCTCGGTGGTCAGTGTCCAGGCTGGTCCGGCGGGATGTTCGTCGTGGATGCCGGTGGCGACGGGCATGGCGGTGGGCACGCCGGCGAGGGCGCGTAGGAGGTTGGCCTCGCGGCGTCGGCTGCGTACGCGTAGCAGGACGGGGTAGCGGGGCCCGAACTGAGTGAGGCGTTCGTAGCCGCGTAGCTTGCGCAGCACGACGGCGAGCGGCTCGGTGCCGTTGTCGTGCTCCAGGAAGAACCCCACCTGCTGGTCTCCAACGCACCACACGCCGTGCCCGTCGGGCCGGATGCCGGCGACGGCGTAGGCGGCGGTGGCGTGCTGCTCGGACCACCACCTCGCCAGCCGCACGTTCTGATGGCTGCGCGCGTGAGCGAGGAGGTCGACGAACAGTTGGTTGGTGCCGAGCAGGTGGGCGAGCCGGCGGCTGCCGACGATGCGTTCGGTGCGCTCGATGCTGCTGCGCGGCGGTCGGGCGTCGGGCCGGTCCGGGTCGTTGTAGGCGGTGGGGTGCACGAGCATGCCGAGGGGGCCGAGGGCGTAGAGGTACTGCCCGTCGCCGGTGGTGATGTCGACGAAGCGGCTGACGGCCTCGATGCCGTGCAGGGTGGCCAGCCGTAGCCGGGCGGAGCGGCGGGAGGTGAACGCCGCCTCGGTGATCTGGTCGGCGGAGAGCACATAGTGCTCGGCGAGCCAGGCGAGGAGCTGACGGTCGCGCAGCGTGAGCCGACGCAGGTGCTCCAGACGGGAGCGGCGGCTGGTGTTGCTGCGCGAGGCGACGAGCCGGGGGTTGGATGACCGAGGATGGAAGACAGGTCGATCGGTAGACACGAGCGGACATCCCTTCAGGGAGGAAATGGATCCCCTCCGTGGGAGGGGTGTCTGAAATCAGTGGTGGTGGTGACCGTGCCGCTGCGCCGCCGTGTGCTGCACTGACAGGCCTACCCGCGCTGATCGGTCACCGGCAGTCAGCCCTTGGTGGTGAAGGGCGGAAGAAGCGTCTGCGGAAGGAGTAACGGAAACCCCGCCAGGCGCCTGACAGACACCGAAGGGACCTCCGTCAGCCCAGCCACCTGGTCACACCGGGCGAGCCCTCTGCGGTCAACCGGGCCTCAAGGCCTGGCCTTGTCGCCCTCTGCACGGGGCGCGCGGGTTTGCTGGGGCGGCCTTGAGTAGCGGTCGACCAGAGCGTCGATCGCGCCGGTGTCCTGCGCCGGGACGGCGCGCGCGGCGGCCTGCCGGATCGCGGTCGCCTCGCCGATCAGCGGCTTGGGTGGGCGGGTCCTCATGGTGAACGCCGACGTCTGCCGGCCGCCCACGACCAGGCGGGTGGCGGCGGTGTAGGCGTCGAGGTGGGTCAGGTCGTGCTCGTCGAGTTCCGGCAGGGTGTGCCGAGCCAGGACCCGCGCGTCCTCCGGCGCGCACGAGAAGTAGATCTTGTTGCGGGCGTTCGCCGACGCGGCGGCGAGGAGGTCCTTGGGGAACTGGGCGAGATCCTGGTGCGACAGCACCAGCGACAGCCGGTATTTGCGGGCCTCGGCGAGCATCGTGTCCAGGCTGTTGGCGAGGGTGAGGAAGTTCTGCGCCTCGTCGATGATGAGCGTGGCGTCGCGCCGCTTGTCGGGGGCGATCTTCGCCCGGGCGGTGGCGGCCTGCCACACCTGCGCCAGCACCAGGGAGCCGAGCAGTTTGCTGGTGTCCTCACCCAACTGGCCCTTGGGGATGCGCACGAGCAGCGCTCCGCCGTCGAGGATCTCACCCATGTCGAAGCTCGAGCGCGGGTAGCGCATGGTGCGTTTGACGAAGTCGCGCAGGAGGAACGCGCGGAGGCGGGCGAGGACGGGGCCGATGACCTGCGAGCGCAGGGCGGGGTTGAGCTCGTCGTACCACTGCCAGAACCCGGACAGGCCGGCCGGGTCGTCCAAGTCGACGGTCATCGCCGAGCGGAACTGGGCGCTGTTGAGCAGGGGCGGGATGTGTTGCAGGGTGACGTTCGCGTGCCGTAGCAGGGTCAGGCACGCCACTCGCATCACATCGTCCATGCGGGGGCCCCACGCTTTGGCGAAGATGTTGCCGAAGATCGACACGAGGTTGTCCACGACCAGGTCGGGGTCGTCCCCGGCGAGAGGGTTGATGGTCGGCGGATTCGGCTGGTCCGGGTCGAAGATGACGAGGCGGTCGGCGACAGAGGCGGGAAGCCGGTCGAGGATGTCGAGGACCATGTCGCCGTGCGGGTCGATTACGACAGTGCCGCGGCCGGCGGTGATGTCGTCGACGGCCATGTTGACCAGCAGCGTCGTCTTCCCACTGCCGGTGGATCCGATCACGTGCAGGTGATACCGCGCATCCGGCACGGCCAGGGCCACGCCGTGGCCGCCGACCTCCGCGGTGCCGAGGATCTTGGTGCCGCGTCCGCCGGTCGCGACGGCGACCGGTGCGGGCATGGACTTCGCCCGCGCGCGGTCCAGGCCAGGGACGGCCAGATCTTGGGGCAGCGCGGCGAGCGCGGCCAGTTCGGGCGTGGAGGTGAGGAATCCGGCGCCGAGGCGCCGCCGCGCGAGGACCGCGGCCGGGGCGGGCATGCGGGCCCGGTGGGTGAGGCGGTTACGGCCGGAGTACACGGCGAAGGAGGAGGCGATGGTGTCGGCGATGCCCCGTAGCCGTGGCCGCTGGTCGGTGCCGGCGCGTCGACTGTCCTTGCCGACGGCGTATCGGATGGCGGTCTCCCACAGAGTGTGGGAAGCCTTGTCGAGGATGGCTCGGACGTCGCGTTCCACTGCGGGGTCGCGGCGGCCCGTCTGCCTGGCGGGGCTGGGGGTGCGGCCGGGTAGGAATGCCTCGACGAGCCACAGCAGCGGCGCGGCCGGGTTGATGGCGGGCAGGGCGGTCTTGCCGTCGCGCAACCTGCCGGCGGTGCGGCGGGCGCGCAGGGCGCGGTGGGGTGCGGCGGGGCGGGCGAGGATCTGCACGCAGGCGTGCTCGTCGGCCCGCAGTTGGGAGCCGGCGGAGATCAGCGCGCGCAGCGGGTCGTTGTCGTGGTCGATGCGCAGGGGCAGCCATTCGGCGGTGGTGGGCAGCAGGTGTCCGCCCACCACCGTGGGCACGTCCAGCGGGATCGGTGGGGCGGGGGTGTCGTCGGTAGTGCAGGCGGCGCCGGGCCAGGCGGCGCGGACGGCGGCTTCGACGGCGCCGGGTGGGACGGTGCCGGGTACCCAGATGGAGATGAGCAATCGTCGGCCCGTCCACGTGTACTGCCAGGCGATGTGAGGGCTGCCGTACAGCCAGCGGCGGCGCCGGGACGGGGTGAGGGTGCCGGCGAGGTTGGCCCACAGCGCGGACGCGCAGTGCGGGTCGACCTCGGGTGGTGGGGCGATCGTTACGAGCCTTGCGCTCTCGCTGTGCCGGCGGTGCCGCCACGCTGCGAGGAGATTGCGGCCGGCGACGTGCGCCACGAGTAAGCCGGCGGCGACGGCGAGCAGCCACGGCCTCTGCCCCACCCACGCGGCGGCCTTGAGCAGCCAGCGGGTGGCGCCGGTGGGCGGCACGACGACGTCGGCGCCTGGGCCGGTCGGATGGTGGGTGAAGGTCAGGATGGCCGCGAGGTATGCGGCGGGTGGGGTCACAGGTCGTCTCCCTCGTCGAGGTCGGCGAGTTCGCTCGGGCGTGTCGTACACAGCTGGTGCTCCGCCTGCGAGGCGATGGCTTCGAAGCTGGTCCGGTTGGTGCCGGAGATCAGCAGGCCGGTGCCGACCCGCGCGGCGAGGAGCAGCCGCCGTTCGCCGGCGGTGAGCCCGAACGCGTCGCCGATGGCGTCGATGGCTTGCGGGGCCTGCTTGAGCAGGATCTGGGTGGCGGCGTTGGCGACGGCGGCTTGACCGAGGTCGGTGCCGAGCAGGTCGGCGACGTCCTGGGTGATGACGGTCAGGCCGGCGTGGCGTTTGCGGGCGGCCTTGGACATGCGGAACAGGAACCGGGCGCCTTCACCGTCGCGCAGGAGCAGCCACGCCTCGTCCACGACGACGAGCCGCCGTGCGGCCTGCCAGCTGGGTGCGTCGACCTGCCGCCAGATCGCGTCCAGGGCGAGGAGGGTGCCGACGGTGCGCAGTTCGTCGGGTAGGTGCCGTAGCGACCACACCACGAGGTGGCCGTCGGGGCGGGTGGTGGTGGGCCCGTCGAACAGGTGCGAGAAGGAACCCTCAACCCAGGGGGTGAGGCGGGCGGCGAGCTGGCCGGCGGCGGGGTCGGTGTCGGCGTGCAGACGGTCGGCGAGGTCACGAAGCAGTGGGGCGGGCCGGTGGTGGGTGGCCGGGTCCGGGGTGATGCCCGCCTGCCGGTAGACGGCCAGGATCGCCCGGTCCAGGGCCGCGCGTTCCGCCGGTGGCGGCTGCTGCCCGAGCAGCACGCTGATGAGGGTGTGCAGGAACAGGCCGCGTCGGGTGAGCACGTCAGGGCGGGAGTCACCTGCCGGCAGGTCGAGAGGGTTGACCTTCACCCCGGACGCGCCGAGGCGGACCACGGCTCCACCGACCGCGTCGGCCAACCGCAGGTACTCGTCCTCGGGGTCGATGACGGCGACCTGCACCTGCTGGTAGAGGTTGCGCAGGATCTCCAGCTTCACAAAGTACGACTTGCCGGCGCCGGAGCGGGCGAGGACGACGCTGTTGTGGTTCTCCTGTGCCCAGCGGTCCCACCACACGATGCCGCTGGAGTCGGGGTTGACGCCGTAGAGCACCCCGCCGTCGGCGGGCGGGTCGCCGGGCAGCGGCGCGGGCAGGTCTGCGCTGGCGAGGGGGAACGCGGCGGCGAGAGCGGCGGTGTCCATGGTGCGGCGCATCTGCAGGCTGTCGGTGGCAAGCGGCAGGGTGGTGGTCCACCCGGCCAGGTGCCGCCAGGTCGCCGGTTGCACCTCGATCAGGGTGGACGCGGCGGCGGCCTTGACCTGGGCACACGCTTCGAGGAGTTCGTCTTCGGTGCGGGCGTGCACGGTCAGGTAGAGGCCGACGCGGAACAGTTTCGCCGCGCCACGGGCGAGCCGCTGGGCGAGGTCCGCGGCGTCGTCGGCCGCGGCTTCCACGGACGGGTCGGGCAGCTTGCCGCGGTCCGCGTCCGCCCGCCGGGACGATTCGAAGCGGGCCCGCTGGTTGCGCAGCCGGGCGGCGGCGACTGGGGCGGGCAGCGGGTCGATGTGCAACGCGAGGTCGAGCCGGCCCGGCCACGACAACAGAGGTTCGAGCCAGGCCGGGCCAACCTCGGCCGGGTAGCCGGTCACCACGAGGGTGGCGGCGTAGCCGTCCCCGACGCGCAGGAACCGCGGGGTGACCTCGACGGCGGCGGGGGCGACGGCGGCCGCCAGCCCGTCCGGCTGGCAGCCACCGTCGGCAGGCTGGGATCTGTGGCGCAGCTTCATGTCGGTCGGCTCCTTCCGTGCCGGTGACCCTGATGGGGTGTGGGTGAGGTGATGACGGTGTCGGGGGCCGCGAGGCCGCCGGGCCGTGGCGGCCGGTAGGGGTCGGCGGCCGCGGCGAGCGCCGCGGTGACCGCCGGCCCGTCGAGGGCGCGGGTGGTGACGCCGAGACCGGACAGGGCGCGGACCGTGTCATCGGCGCGCCGTCGAGCCATGTGCTCGCCACGGTCACCGGCGCTCGTGCCGGTGATGATGAGGACCTGCCGGCGCAGCGGATCCTTGCGCGCTGCGAGGTCGTCGAGGAAGCGGGCGTGGTCGCCGGCCGCTTCGGTCAGCGCCGGGTGCGGCAGCTGCATGGCTGCGTGGGCGAGGCTGCGGGCGGCCGACTGCAGGTCCACCGGCTGCGCCGACACCACGATCTGCGTGGGGGTCGACAGGCTGTTGAGCCAGCGGCCGAAGGTGTCGACCAGGGCCGCCTGCTCATCGGCGGTGCGTAGCGCGAGGTTGACGTTCGTCGTGGCGACCATCACCGCTCGCGCGGCGCCGAGTCGGATCTCCCCTCCGTCGTCGATGGCGTCGGCGGGCAGCTTCAGCGGCGCCGGCAGCATCACCCTCGTCGTCGGCGCCTGCACCCAGTCCGGTGTCTTCGACGTCGTGTCAGTTGTCGACAGGGCGCGCGGCGTCCGCGCGTGCCGTACGGCGGCGAGCAGCCACACGTCCAATGGCAGGCCGTCGCGACGGCCGACAGCGACACCGAAAACCAGGCCGCCGACGACGACGGCGGCGCCGACGAGCACCGGCGCGGGCACGACCTGACGCAGGGTCCGCCAGACGCCGTAGAAGGCGAGGGCGGCGACGGCGAGGATCGCCAGCTGCCGGAACGTCAGCGCATACAGCACCTTGTCGGGAGCGTCGACGTCAGCGGGCATCCGCGTACGGCCCGGATCGGTGCGGTCGTCGTGGCGGCTCATCTGCCGACCGCCTTCAGCCCGCGGCCGAGGCCGGGCACCGTACGGGTGGCCTGCTGCACGACGATGACCCGTACCGCGGCGCCGAGCATGTTCACCCCGCGGCCGCTGTTGCCCGTGGCCACGTAGCGGCGCATGAGGGACGGCACGCGCAGCGTCGTCCAGAGCATGACCATGACCACGAACAGGTTGATCGCCCCACCCGGATCTACCGGCAGTCCGAGCGCGGGCAGCAGGTGCTCGGGGTCGGTGAGCATCCACTGCCCGGCGTAGAGGGTGAAGCCCTGCACCACGGGCACGGCGAGGATGCCGGTGTAGGACCGCCACCACATGCGGGCGACCGGTTCGGTGTGCGGCATCGCGTGACAAGCGAGGGCCAGTGGCGCGAAGGCGGTCAGGACGATGAGGACGGCGAAGCGGACGATCACGCTGAACGCGGTGCCGGCGAGGAGCACGGCGATGATCGCTACGCAGATCACGAACAGCAGCACCGCGGTGGTGTCCCGTCCGGCGAGGATGTGCGTTTTCATGGCGCGCAGCGCGCCGTCGCTGTCGCCCTCGGGTGTGGTGAGCGCGCCGGTCAGGGCGTTGGCCAGGTCGATGAGCATGCCGCACCACAGTTGCGAGAAGTGCGCGGCGACGAACCCGACGATCAGCCTCGGAACGAGGTCCTTGGCGGTGTAGCGGGTGGTTTCACTGCCGCCGGCGGTCATGGTGAGCACCCCGGCGGCGACGAAGGCGAGGACGAAGACGGTGTCGACGACGAGCACCGAACGGCCCGTGAGGGCCTGCACCTGCGGCAGGGCGGTGACCTTCGGGGTGATCAGCAGCGCGCTGCTGATCACCGCGAACAGCGCGTCCAGGCTCGCGAGGATCGCTGCGGCCAGCCAGTCCAGGATCTGGTCGAGTAGCCAGCTCATGGTTCAGCCTCCGACGATGCCTTGGACGACCTGCAGCAGGACAGGGGCGAGGACGGCCAGGCCGTAGCCGACGAGGGCGTTTTTCAGTGCGCCCTTGGCCCGCTCGACCTGTGCCGGGTCGCCGCCTGCGGTGGCCCAGTAGACGCCGGCCAGGACGAGGAACAGGGTGGCCAGCGCGGCGAGGATGCCGATCAGCCAGGCCCGCAGGTTGGCGATGACAACTGGCAGCGAGTTCACCGCCACGATCGCCGGCGCGCCAGGATCGGCGTGCGCGGCGGTGGGCGCCGACAGCAACACCATCACCAACGCGGTGACGGCGAGACGGTAGGCGGTACGGGAGCGGGTGAGGACACGAAGACGTGCCGAAATGCGGGACATGACTTTTCACCTCCGGTCCCGCCGACGTCCGGGGACGCGGCGGGGTGCTAGCGGATGGTCATGGGAGACCGCCGCCGGGCCCGCGGACGGCACGCGCGGCGAACCAGACCGTCCCCGGGAGGAGCCCTTCCTCCCTTGTCGGGTAGCGGGTGTTCGATGAGGTGTCAGCGCACCAAGCACTGCGCGGCACCCGAGGCGGCCGGCACGGCGGGCGGCCCGACTAGATGCGGACCCGGCGGCGGGCGGAATCCTCGCCACCACGGTGGGCGACGAGAAGTCCCGCACCCCCAAACCGCCGGTTGTGTGCTCTGGCGAACGCCCCCGGTTATCACCGCCACTCACAGCGGCACACAGCAACTCCATCTCGCGCCGATTGGGCTCCGCCTCGATGTGATGGCGGATGTCGGCCAGGCGCGACCGACGCGCGACACCCGGTCGAGTCGTGGCGATGTCAGGCACGGCTGTCAGACACAAAGCACCACTGAAGGCCGCCCAAGTCAGAGACAGGCGCCGATGACACGGCGCGGACGACACCTCCTGTGACCATCGCCGCCGATGTCACCGATGCTTTGCCATGCTGCCGCTGACATGACCTCAGGTCTCGGTGTCAGACCGGCCTTGTGACGTCCTGGTGGCACTGACGTCGACGCCGCGTCGCGTCAGACGCGGCACCGGTGACATCGTCGCGGTCGCCCGATGTCACAGGTGCCGGGATGTGAGTCGTTGTGAGCGGCGGTGAGTGTCACCTCCGGCCGGCGACAACCCCGTCGCGCTCCATCCGGTTGCCGACGGCTCTGCCCTCGACGGCCGGTTGCATCAGCGCCTGGCCTGTGTCACAGCCCAGCTCAACGGCACTGACAAATCCAATGCCAACGACATCGGCTCGATGTCACGGGTTGCCTGCCTGGGGCGGTGTCACGAGTGCCGGGCGCCGCCCCGCAGGGCCCTGGCCTGCGCTGTGAGCGGGTTGTGTGACGGCCGTGGCCCAA
The DNA here is from genome assembly GCF_040609975.1 of Micromonospora sp. NPDC004551. Taxonomy (NCBI): domain Bacteria; kingdom Bacillati; phylum Actinomycetota; class Actinomycetes; order Micromonosporales; family Micromonosporaceae; genus Micromonospora; species Micromonospora sp. NPDC004551. The sequence continues at coordinate 287,605 of NZ_JBEXLM010000004.1, forward strand.
TCGGTACCGCCGCCCCGCCGTGACATCGCAGCCTCGCCGAACCGGCGGTCATCTTCGACAGGGGGAGTTGTGACATGAGCGTGCCCGCCAGCGACTGGCCAACCTCGCCTCTCGCAGCCGCAGACGCCGCCTTCACCGCGCTGACCGGCGAGCCAGCACCCTTGACGCTCGACCTAGACACCTGCGGCGTGCCCAACGCCGCCGGGTCGGATGTCATGACACTGCCGGCGCTGCGCGACTGGCTCCTGCGTCACCCTCATGCATACGCGCTGCGCGACGGCGTGTGGCGGGAGCTGATCCGCCGTGCCCGCTTGGACGGGCCGGCGTGGGTGATCGCGGCGGTCGGGATGGCCATGCCCGCCCTGCGCCGCTACGCCGGCCAGCTGTGCGCCGGCTACGACGGCGACCCCGACGACATCGACGCCGAGATCCTCACCGGATTCCTCACCGCCCTACGCGACCGCGTCGACCTCACCCGCGACGCCCCGTACGCGGCGCTGTGCCGGGCAGCGTGGCGCGCCGGGCACCGGCTGCGCCTGCAGGCCGGCGAGTACACCTCGATCGCCGACGTCGACCACCTGCCCGGCCCCCGCACCCCCAAGGTGCCCTACGGACACCCCGACGTGCTCGTGCGCCGCGCCGTCGGCCTGGGCATCCTCGACCCAGACGACGAACAGCCCTACATCGACGTGCGGCTCGGGCGGCGGGCGATCGAGCCGATCGCCGCCGGACTCGGCATCACCGTCGACGCCCTACGCATGCGTCTGGGCCGCATCGACACCCGCATCGCCGACGCACTGCACAGGGGTCTGCTCACCGGCATCGCCTCCCCGCACGCCGCCGCCACCCTCGCCGCGCAAGCCGAACACCGAGCAGCCACTCGCGCCGGCCGGGCCACCACTAACCGACCGCACCTCGTGTGCGAAGCCGCGGCGGCCGCCTGAGGCGTCCACCAGCCCTGCCTGACCGAGCTGAACTCGCAACACCCGGCGGGGGGGGGGGGCGCGGGGGGGGGGGGGGGGGGGGGGCCCCCCCCCCCCCGGCCCCCCCCCCCCCCCCCCCCCC